>JBEVXV010000394.1:0-12187 GCA_040505915.1 Sedimenticola sp.
GGGTTAATCGGTGGAAATTGCACATACTGTATGTGAGTAGGTTTATGAACTAAACACAATCCTATATTTTGATGATATTCCATGTCCGAAATTAGTACGGAACAGACCTGTATTTACCGACAGGCAAATATACTCCACCCACCCAATTATGATACTATTATAATGACATGGGACATAACGCACGCTACGCGAAAACTACACCCATTTTCATTCCGCTGTCTCAAAATCAACTTAGTGCATATTTTGCAACAGTAAACCACCCGCTCCAGACAGTTCGCATATTTATCTCTCAAATAAAATTAACAGTTAGCATTTTCATGGACAATAACATAGAAATCGGGTCTTTGAAAAGTGTGCCATCTACGAAAAAAACCGTTACAGAGTTAGATTTGAACACATCTTTACAAATGCGCAAAATAAAAGTAGAAATTTTAACACGCTAATAGCGTGAAATTTCCGAAATTGGAGCGAAATATTAATACCTGTTTACTTCAGCTAAGCCTTCTGGTAGCTTATACTTTCACTTTGCGCATTTGTCTAAATTTGTTCTGGGCAAACTCTGTAATGGGTTTTTCTCATTTCGAATATGGCACACAAAGACCCGATTTCTATGTTATTGAAAGCTAACTCTTGGTTTTATTTGAGAGATAAATATGTGAACTGTTGGTACATGTAGTGGGTGGTTTACTGTTTTAACGTATGAGCGTTGATTATGAGACAACGGAATGACGATCGATGCTAATAATAGCTAGGAATGTAATAAATTAAGTTTATTTTCTTTCAAAATCACGATTTTTTATACATACCTTCAGTGGGCAGGGCCCAGAATACGACCTCACACAGGGACTGCGCCGTAGGGGACAATACGTCGGTACTGATTTGGGCGGACGTCGGAGTCAGGTACATAGTGGCCGCCGGTACATCGGCAATGCTCTGGATCTGAATTTATCAGGTAACTATCACGGGAAGTTGCAGACATTACCCCACCCACCTGAGTCGTGTGTTACACTACCGTTTGCATTAATATTGCCAGCGGTTGTAAAACCGTTGGGCATTAATTCAGTGTGTATACTAGAAATGAAGGAGTTCTTAATAACTGACCATTGGCAAGATTAATGCAAGCAGTAGTATAGGACGCTGTCGATGCCCATATTGATGTTTATTATATGACTGAGTTTTAAAACCACTGTCATTGGCTAAATCCCGGTCACGTGGAGGTACGCATAGCGAATGTTCACCTCCACGAAGCCCAGAAGTCAATAATTTATGTAAACAAATCTGTTATTGACATCGTCGATATATTCACCTCTCGAGTGCGCCAAACCCAGAAGTCAATAATTTATGTAAACAGAACTGTTATTGAGCTCGTCTCTATATTCACTTCTCGAGTGCGCATGTGTCATATAATAAAACAATTGTAGTCTTTTGAGACGGTGTACACGAGATTTACAGACCTGAGAATAGTGATATTCACCTCCGCATTCGGCGGAGGTGAATATCACTTTTCTCATGTCCGTAAATCTCGTGTACACTTTCTCAAAAGACTATACTTGAATAATGTGTATCGACAGCGCACTAACACACGACTCAGATTGGTGAGGTAATGTCTGCAAGTTCTTGTGGTAACTACACATTGGCCAAATACACACGGACCGACAACAAACGGTTGTATAAGGCATTGACTCGAATACGCATATCCTTGTCAATCCGGATTAAGAACTACATTTATATCAGTGAGCCGCCATTTTGGAAATGACGTAATACATGCGAGAGAAATTATGATAATAATGTCCGAGGAGTTCCGATTGGTTAGAGAACGTCACCAGGAGTCTTTGATTTGCTAACGCTAATATAAATATGAATATATTTTATACTTTTATGAAAAATCAGAATTTTCTCATCCTGTTCATCACATCATGCCCAACTAAATACTCGTGTCCCCACCCAGGGGGGATTATGTTTTATCCGCCTGTCCGGGTTTACGAAATCGGTGTTATGTGACATTTGTGCGTTTATGTGACCCTTTTCTTTACATTTTATGTGACACATTCAAAGAAATGTCACATAAAACTATTTCGTTAGAACGTCTGGCCCGTGCATCAGTCCGTCCCGTCCGTATCCGTGCGATAAATCGCATACCGTGCCACCCATCTCTATCATACTTAATATGTGCTTTGATTTTTAATGACATTTATTTAACGTGGCCACCAGTCCGAAGCCTATATGGGCCATGGTGGCACGTATGAGATACCGCGCCACCAAAATCGTTAAAATTAGCTAAATTAGCCTAAACCCCTCTAAAATCCCTACTAGATATCAACCAGTAGAAGACACTTATTAAAGGGGCATGTACGCGATCAAATTAAGGTAAAAACAAATATATATAAAAAATAAAATGCTTTTGAAATATAATGCTGATCTCAATTTGCTAATGTAAATGGAATACCAAAAGTTTGGTACATGATTTTGGATAATCTGATAATTCCGAGATACTCACAACCGTATCTTGTGAGTACTAGTTAGAATCGCCTCGCCGAGGCGATACTAACAAGTACACACAACATATGTTTTGATAAAGATTTGAGAACAATGTCTCAAAATAATCATTAAATATTAAATACTCCCCTTATCTGTAAATCTGGTGAAAATAGAGTACAACATAACAAGATTGTCTTTGTGAGTTCCAACTGTATTTTACAAGTCTAACTGGTCCACGTGGACATGTAAGGATATGGCGCATGAAACAGATATGTCCAGTAAGAATAAACGGTTTACATGTATATAACATGCATACACGTTGTGCCAATGTGTTCAGATGAAATACACACATTTTCTTCAAATCTAAATGTTTGAAGAAACTGACGATTGATTGCGTGCTACTGCCTTTACAAGTGGATTGCGTCCGTCCAATGTGAAGGCGACTAATAACAGGTGATCAGCGTAGTCCTAGATCGGCAACCTGATCCGAGACTATGCTGTCCAATATTCAGTTGCTACATGTAAGTAGTGTTATTGTAGCAAAACTATTGACGTACTTTACAACATGTAGTCAATCTTCGCCGTAAATGATTTTGAGTTATAGTCATATTTTTATCAAATGACGTCGCAATTTGGCGAAACTTTCAGAGCAAATGCGCAATTCAATTCCGAATTTGCTCTGCAGGTTTCGTCAAATTTGGACATCACATACGAAAATTCTGTTAAATCGTCAAAATCCATTACGGCAAAATTCCGAAAATGTCCGTTATATCATGCCGCGTCTCAGTTGTAGTCTTACCTTGTCCGTGTCCATAAGGAGGCGTAAATCGGCAGGGCTGGGTATGACCGTCCTGTCAAAGGTGGACATGTAACAATTTCCCTCGACATCCGTGAGGTTTTTCAGGACGAACACCGACTGAAATAGTGAGAACCATACACAATAACATTTATTATATGGCTGAGTTTTAAAACCACCGCCATTGGCTAAAACCCCGTCACGTTGAGGTACGCATAACGAATGTTTACCTCCACGAAACCCAGAAGTCAATAATTTATGTAATCATGTATGTTATTGACCTCGTCTCTATAGTCACCTCTCGCATGCGCATGTGCCATATTATAAAACAATTGTTGTCTTTTGAGTCGGTCTACACGCGATGTACGGACATGAAAAAACCGATATTCACCTCCGCCTTCGGCCGAATATCACTGTTCTC
Organism: Sedimenticola sp.; assembly: GCA_040505915.1. Lineage (GTDB taxonomy): Bacteria > Pseudomonadota > Gammaproteobacteria > Chromatiales > Chromatiaceae > Vondammii. The sequence continues at coordinate 3,696 of JBEVXV010000394.1, forward strand.
AGGTCCGTGAGTCTCGTGTACACCTCCTCAAAAGACTATATTTGTATAATAAACATTCGTTACAGACTCAATCCAATTGCAATGAATATCAATACAAGAAGAAGGACCAAATTATTTCACCACACGCAATCTTGTGTATGGGAACATGTAACTCACCCGTTTAAAATCAAACAAGGCCTGATATTGTCCCGGAATCAGCAACTCCTCTTCATCCTGTCCCACGGTGATTCTCTCCCGGACACTCTCTCCGTCCTCGGTGTTCACCCGCACCCAGGATTCCTGCAGCAAATGCATGTGAGCGCGACTCTGACAAATAAACCATTAAGGCAGTATGCACCTATCGACCGGGGGAGGGGTAGGGGCGGGGTGGGCATACGCGGTAAATTAGACAAAAAATAATTCTCGACCGGCGGGAAATTTAGTAGTCTCATAACATCGCAACAGCTTGTTCCGCCCCTCGGGAATTGGACACAGATTTTCATCCCGACAGTCGGGAATTTGACTGTCGGGAATTTGACAGTCATTTTGACCATTTGTCTAATTTCCCTGTGCCCCCCCCCGCCCCACCGCCACCCGCCTCCGGGCGGGGAAGACATTAATAGGTGCACTATTATAGTGTTGTATATCGCCGTAAATGGAATCAATGAAACGTCATATTTTCCGTATGTGACGTCATAATTTAGCGAAAATTACATAGCATATGCGGAATTCAATCTCGCATAGGCTGAGAAATATTCGCCAACTGTCGACTTCATTTTCGAGACACATAATATTTTTTTTGCAAATCATTTTCGGTCAAATACGGACATGCGAATAGGTGGTTTTCTACCAGCCTGGCCCATATCTGTTCGTTTCATCACAGACATATTAATATAATATTCCAATATCATGTCCGGATTGTTTGTTGCTTGTGTCAATGTCGAATGACGGGAATTGCCTCGTCGGGCTTCAAATGACGTGGGCCTAAACATGGGCATATTTTATTACCCCCCCCCAAAAAAAATAAATTTTAAAATTTGACTGTGGAAAAACACCCGTCATGTCTAGTGAAAAAAATAAATAATAAGAAATTTGGAATTTTGACTTCGGAGAAACGCAGAGTCCGTCATTGTGACTGCGGAAGTGAGACAAATGTGGGCCTGGAAGTAATCACCCTCTAACGGGCCGCTCTATTCAGAGCTCTATGCTGTCGGTAAATACAGCCCGCCCTAATTCCGCGCTGGTGACTTACACGCGTCATGTCTAGTGAAGAAAAAGAAGGAATAAGATATTTGGATGTTTGACTTACGAGCAGCTCAAGTTCGAGCTCTAGGCTGTCGGTAAATACAGCCCGCCCTAACTCCGCGCTAGTGATTCAAACCCGTCGGGACTACGTCTACTCTGTGCTAATTGGGGGGATCATGTCCGGAGGTTATGGTTTGGGCTTATATACTCAAGATATCTCAAAACGACATTGTCATTGAACATACTTCAAATCTATGCATGCTGGGTAAGAATTGTGTGTGCTGCATTTTCCAAATATTTTTTTTATCATTTCTCATCAAAAATGATAAAAATACTAGTATTCAGAAAATGCAGCATTCGGGAATTTCATACGAGCCGTCACATCAGGATCTGCACTATTTGCAAGTATTTTTTTTATATGTAAGAAAACAAAATCACCTACTGTTTGAATGGACTGGTCTGAATTTGATTTTATGGGAAATAGATTGGTCTGAATGGGAGAATCTATGTCAGATATATGAGCCGCATCGCGATAAAAACCAACAAAGTGGCATTATGCGTAAAGGATCGACCGGGTCAGCCTGCGCAGTCCGCGCAGGCTAATCCGGGCCGACACTTTCCGCTTTCTTGATAAATTATGTTGCAGAAAGCATTACTCTATACCTCTATCACCCATAGGCGGGAAATATCAGGTCGGATCAGACGGCGCAACGTGATCCGGATCGATACTTTACGCAGGTGTCACATCGTTGATTTTCTCACGCTGCGGCTCATATAGGGGTGAACGGGTTAAACAAACATACAACACACCAATCTCCTACGCAGTGATCTCCCCCTGACAAGTCGTTCAGATCTCTGCCACCATGCAAATTTCACTAGCTGGATTTCAGCTACTGAGTCATATAAATGTTTGATTATATTGTATTGTTCTCCTCTGTATTGTATTGTTTTAATCAGCCTGCGCTGTCCGCGCAGGCTAATCCGGGCCGACACTTTCCGCTTTCCGGACAAATTTTGTTGCAGGAAGCATCACTCTATACCACTGTCACCCATAGGCGGGAAATGTCAGGTCGGATAACATTTCGTGGGCTGCGCAAGGTGATCCAGGTCAATACTTTACGCAGATGTCACAATGTTGGTTTTCTCGCGATGCGGCTCATATAGGGGTCAACTGGTCAAACAAAACATACAACACACCAACGCAAGGGTACATCAACGGATTTACCTTCTGAGCTTCTCTGGTAAGATGGCCGCCAAGAAAGACAGCAGCGATCACTATTGCTGATATAATCACCATGGATACGACTGCAATCGCCACACCGGTCATCACCTTGGAGTGACCAGACGCTCGGTCCTGTAATTGCCAATGATGACGTACAATAAGTTTAAAGATTTACAACAGGATTTTCACATAGAACCCTTGAATATATATATATATATATATCATTTTGTATTACTCCACACTGGAAAATGACTCGAGGTGAAGATGTTTGACACATTAGTTATGTTGATGATTGTTCCTTCTTTGGCATATTTTCATTGGTTAGTTTGTAAGTTCTATACTGGTGCGTTCAACAGGAAAGCTTTCCAGCCAAAAATAGTATTGTACATTGTACATTCAAGCTGATGCAGTTTAGTTCTAAGTGTTCAAATCAACGAAAAACTATTGTAAAGTTGTCTACATTTAGAATATACTTCAGAATATACTAATACTATGTGATTCGGTATCTTTTTTTATATAAACAATGTTAAATAGCATAATTTTACTAGCCACAACTGCGACTTAAATGTTACGAAGTGAAATTAGCTAACTTCAATACACTAAATACATAAATAGGTATGAAAGAAAATCGCGAATAGTACTTTATTATGCATATCTCAACACACTAATTCATTAGACAGGTTTGTAAGAAATATTACTTTCTTGCCAAAAAATTCATTTGAATCATGTCATCAACCTTTAAAGGTTGATGACAGGATTTTAACATGACACATTGAAAAAATATAAGTCAACTTTTATTACTTCACACTGGAGTAAAAATATTTGACACATTGGTTTCGTTTGATTTTACTTTTTTTAATATAAAGAATATTTTACTAACCACAACTGCGACTTCAATTTCATGTAGGGAATTAGCTAACTTCAATACACTAAATATACACAGATAGCTATGAAAGAAAATCGGCAATAATACTTTTATATGCACATAGCAATACACTAATTCATTAGACAAGTTTGTAAGAAATAATTTTATTTTATTTACCAAAAATCCATTTAAATCATGTCATCAATCTTTAAACACTGTCATATAATAAACACTTATGCCTATTGGCTAGCTAGCCATATAATATGATCTGATATTCACCGACAGAAAGTTATATTGACCTCGACTTCGCCTAGGACATTATGACTTTCTGCTGGTGAATATCAGATCATATTATATGGCTCACAAGGCAATAACTGTATAATAATTCACTACAGTATATCATCATATCAATTCAGTGTTTGATTTATCCAAAGTGTATGTTTTGTCCACGTGTTATTAGAATAATTTAGCATGATACATATATACATGTATGAGTTTTTCAGTATTAAATTGTATATTGGTCAAAAGCTCTGTAGTTTCCATACTTTAATAATTGTTTACGTTGCGTTATGCATTGATGTCATTCATGTGTGTGATGTTGTGCTTGGCAATGCAATGCTTACTGGTGAACTGGGATGATCACGTGTACATCAATTTTCAATTTAAATTTGGTTTCATTTGTCTTTTCGTGATATTATTCTTAGCCTTTCCATCCATAGCGGCCTCTTTAGAGGCCTATTTTCGCAAACAGTGTAAATCCAGATGAGCCGGCTCATACGAGCCGTCTCATCAGGATCTGCACTATTTGCAAGTATTTTTCCAAAATTAAGTAAACAAAATCACCCGCGGCGGGCATACACGGGGAATTAGACAGCAAAAAAATCCCGACAGGCGGGAATAGACGGGATCATCACATTCCCGACCGGCGGGAAATTAACATACTCAAGCGGTAGGAATTGTCAATTAAGTAGTCTCATAATATCGCGATAGCTTGCTCCGCCCCTTGGGAATTAGACACAAGATTCTCATCCCGGGAATTAGACAGTCACTTTTACAATTTGTCTAATTTCTCTGGGGTTGCCCGCCGCCCCACCACCCCCCGACCCCGGGCGGGAAGACATTGATAGGTGCATAATCAGTGGACTGACTTTGAGCATGGGCCTGGGCTTTACTCAGGCTTGAAATATTTTACTTCGAAAATTATAAAATTGATTAGCTTTAAAACTATTTTCGTTTGAGTTCTGAAATATTCGTGGTCAATTCCGTTTGTCATTCTGTATAAATGAGATGAATTTTAAAATAGTCCATTTACTTATGTGACAATTGTTGAGTTTTTAGATTTGGAGTTATTCTTGAGCAATTCTTGAGTTTCAATAATTTGCTTGAAACATATTGTTGGTATAACATGAAATCTGACAACACAAATCTTACACCATTTGTCACATCAGAGCTATACTATAGATAATGACAACCCCTATGGATGCTGAAGATTTCAGCACACACACACAGCAAACGTAAATAGTTTACAAAGTATTCGGTTTTTGAAAGTTCGAGTAAAATATTTTCAAGCCTGAGTAAAGTTTGGTGAATACGAGCCCTGGCACGATAGAATATCGGCACGAGGAGACCGAGATCACGTGTCTGAGATGGAAAAATACGATCCAAAACAAGGTCACATTTCTCTATCGCATGGTTAAGAAATACTGTTATAAGTTGAAATGTTACGCAAATAGAGTTTATTCAACCTCTATTTTGGAATTCGGGATTTATATCCCCCGAGACACGCGGTGCCCTCGTTTTCTGTATCGGATTTACAAAGGCCGATGGAAATAAATATCAAATTTCAAAATGGGAGTTGAGTAAAATATATATTATACGCACTCAGTACACAACGAATTTGAACCTCAGAATGTCTGATAACGTCCATACATTGTTCGATTTTGACGTTTGCGTATGAATATTTCCCTCGCCGAAAAAATGACATGAATGTCCAGAGGGAAATGATACCTCCTAAGAAATATAGAAAATGTTTTTCTCATAAATCATGGTAAATCACTGCGTAGCGTATAATATATGTAATATATGGAATTATTAGTCTCCAGTCACAGTACTTACAGTTACACATTGCTGTCTTGGAGTCTCTGAACCGTCGGCCATGTTGCATTTTGTCTCCATCGTTGGCAGAGTAAGCTTCATGTTACGCTGGGTAAAATAAAGGGTACTTGCAGACATTATCCCACCAAACCGAGTCGTGTGTTACGACGCTATCGATAGACATACATTATTATAATAACCTGTATCGATAGCGTTGTAACACACGACTCGGGTGGGTGGGGTAATGCCTGCATATACCTGTGGGTAAAATACGCACTGTGATGACGGTGGAAACGAACACCGTTTTAAATACGTCTCCTTCTATGTCTTAATCCAATCGTATTGCAGATAGGTAACTATAAACACTTGTAACCAAACACAAACACTACAATATGCACAACGCACTAAAGCCCGTGGGCCATATTCGGGACATACATACCATTAAATGGAATAAACCGTGCATTTACATAATTTGCATCGCGTACATTTGCTACATACACTACCGCTTGTGGTAATCTTGCCAGTCATCAGTTATTAAGAACTATCTTGAGCATCTGCTGGTAATGTGAACTCTCAACCAAACAGCTTGATTGGCCGAGCCTGAGAACGCCCAATCAAGCTCCTTCATTTCAAGTATACACACTGAGTTATTGCCCAACGGTTTTATAATTATTATTATTTAACAGCAAACGCGAAATTTATTTCCACATTTGCTCTGGACATCATTTACAGAAATTATGCTCAATTTTCAAAATCGTTTACAGCGAAATTCCCAAATATGCTGAGGTACGTTATACCATAGCGAGTCTTAGTGTGGTACTTGCTCTGTTGACACGGAGGATAATCAATCAACATTATTCTCGGCCGGTGATTCACTGAGAATCAGTTGATCGAGTTCCGGGAGTGGTGTTGTTCAGACAAAACCAGCAAAAATTCGGTGAATGAGTTTGCTTTTTAGCAATTATTTTGCTCCTCGTGCATGTTATAAAAAAATGCGAAATGCTATTCAACGGGCATATGCTTGTATAATATACATGGGAAGGAAAGGAAGTTCAGCAAGAGCTAATGGCATACCGTCGGCGTCGTCGTCGTCCGGAGTCGTCCTCTTCCACAAACTTAACATTGTTGGAAATTTGTTATAATTTCTGTTTCCTTTCACACAACTTCTTGATATTTCACACATGCCTTCCTCTGAGGGGCCCTCTATCATGCTGTGAAAAATCCACCACCCTCCGCCACTAATCCCAAGGTCAATGTCACAGTCTTAGTGCTTTCATAAACTTAACATTGGGGGAAATTTATTATAATTTCTGTTTCCTGTCACACAACTGTTTGATCTTTCACACATACCCTCCTCTGAGAGTCCTCTATCATGCTGTGCCAAATCTACCACCGTCCACCCCCCCCCCCTCGACCCCTCCGCAACGCCAAGGTCAATGTCACAGTCTTAGTGCTTTCATAAACTTAACATTTGGGGAAATTTGTAATAATTCCTGTTTCCTTTCACACAACTTCTTGATCTTTCACACATGCCTTCCTTTGAGGGTCCTCTAGCAAGCTGAGACAAATATACCACCATACGCCCCGTTAACCCCAAGGTCACAGTCTTAGTGCTTTCATAAACTTAACATTGGGGGAAATGTGTTATCATTTATATTTCCTTTCACACAACTTCTTGATATTGCACACATGAAAATTTGCATATGCCGATAGCGTTTCATAAACCACATGAACGTTGAAAAGGTACAGGTCAATCCTTATATTTACAATTGTATGCACATTATTTTCCTCTATGTGTTTAATAGTCCTATATTTTAGACAGTGTATTCCAATTTATTTGGATAGTGAGACTGTTGAATAGGAAACTGTTTAGTGGACGGCCAAGTATTCTATCTTATCGGAACAGCCAGTGACGTTACTCCATGTGTCACGCCATATGTCACATGGTTCGTAACCACGCCCACGTCATTAATATTATAATGATACGCGTTCATCGAAAAATGAGACGCACGTTACATCGGGGGTTTCCTATGTAAAATGTATTTCGACTGTAAATATGTGTTGGTGAATGTCACTATGTCTCAGTCTGCTCGTCTATTTGCGATTCAAATAGCATGCGTCAGTAGACCACCATGTAGAACAAAGGCGGAAAATGAATAAATCAATAAACGGTATCGTAGCTGTTTAACCCTTTCAACCCTATTTATATGACACTGAATCTCCCATTCTCACGTTCAGACCAATCTATTTGCCATACAATTTAATTCCGACCAGTCCATTCAAACAGTGGGTGATTTTGTTTTCTTTCATTTGGAAGAATACGTTCAAATAGTGCATATCCTGATGAGACGGCTCGTATGAGCCGGCGCATCTGGATCTACACTGTTTGTAAACGTATGCCTCTAAAACGGCCGCTAGGGTTGAACGGGTTAAGGGAATTCCATACAAAATGGCTGGTTCACCCCATGTATCGTGGTAATTATTATTACTTTGTATTATGTGTATATAAATCACATATCTTCAATTATTTTAGCGGTCAACTATAGTTTTATCTGTTTATGCAGTTAACCAGAATCCGCAAGTCAGCCCCTTAAAACAACAACTGTTTGTCAAGTATTAGGATCACTTCAGTAGACTCTCATAAAATCAAGTCTGGAATGACATAGTTACTGCATAAATTAACCGGCATTCGTGCAGCGAACATACATCATGAACACGTTTTTTGTATTGGACTTGTCCGCGGGGAATTCAGCACTTTCACTCTCTGCATGTATGTCTACAGTGAATTTTGTAGTTATTCAGGCTCATCCACATATGTGCTAGACATTACATACTAGAAAGTGGTTGTGTGACTTGTGTATAGAACGTATTCAAAATTATGTTAATGCTGTCTGTACACGGCATGCATGCACTCCAAATGTCTTAAAACAAAGGTGGACGAATTACGGACGAGTCGGACCATGGACAGGTCGGACCATGGACGAGTCGGCCCATGAACGAGTCGGCCCATGTATGTGGACAGGTCGGCCCACGGGAGGTCAGACCGTGGACGAGTCGGACCATATTTGTGGACAGGTCGGACCATCT
>JBEVXV010000395.1:0-3863 GCA_040505915.1 Sedimenticola sp.
GCGGCGGCACCTTACGCCGCAGAAGATGCTGATATCACCCTGCGCTTGCACCAGACGCTGTGGTCAAAGCTGGAGCGTGAGCCCTCTCTGGCCAAACTCTACAATGAGCTGGAGATGCCGCTGGTGACGGTGCTCTCCAGGATGGAGCGTACGGGTGTGGTGGTGGATAGACGTATGCTGGAACAGCAGAGTGGAGAGTTGGCGACGACCCTGCACGACCTGGAGCAGCAGGCCTATGGGATAGCCGGTCGTAACTTTAACCTCAACTCGCCAAAGCAGATTGGTCAGATCTTCTTCGAAGAGCAGAAGCTTCCAGTGATCTCTAAGACCCCCAAAGGGGCCCCCTCCACCGCCGAGTCGGTGTTGCAGGAGTTGGCGGATCAAGGGCATGAGCTACCGGCGTTGATTCTCCAGCATCGTGGGCTATCCAAGCTAAAGTCAACCTATACCGACAAGTTGCCGCTGATGGTGGATCGTGACAGTGGCCGGGTTCACACCTCCTACCATCAGGCAGTAGCGGCTACCGGCCGTCTCAGCTCCTCCGATCCCAATCTACAGAATATCCCGGCGCGCAGTGAAGAGGGGCGGCGTATCCGGCAGGCATTTATCCCCATGCCGGGCTACCGTATGGTGGCGGCAGACTACTCTCAGGTCGAGCTGCGCATCATGGCTCATCTCTCGGGGGATGAGGGGCTGTTGCGGGCATTTACAGAGGGGGTGGATGTTCATAGCGCCACTGCCGCAGAGGTATTTGGTGTCGCCTCTCCCGATAAAGTGACCAGTGATCAGCGCCGCTCCGCCAAGGCGATCAACTTCGGCTTGATCTACGGTATGTCGGCGTTTGGGCTGGCCAAGCAGCTGGGGATTGCACGCAGTGATGCCCAAAGCTATATCGATCTCTACTTTGAACGCTATCCTGGAGTTCGGGCGTTTATGGACAGTACCCGGCTTGAGGCCCACGAAAAGGGCTATATCGAGACGGTTTTCGGCCGTCGCCTCTATCTGCCAGAGATCAACTCCCGCAATGGTATGCGTCGAGCGGCGGCGGAGCGTGCCGCCATCAATGCCCCCATGCAGGGCACCGCCTCGGATATTATTAAACGCGCCATGCTGGCGGTGGCCCATTGGATTGAAGAGGAGCAGCCACCGCTGCAGATGATGATGCAGGTTCACGATGAACTGGTATTCGAGGTGCGGGAAGATCAGCTTGAGGTCTGTTGCATTAAAATCAGGGAGTTGATGGAGGGTGCGGCCGATCTGAAGGTACCCCTGATGGTCGATGTCGGAGTGGGGGATAACTGGGATCAAGCTCACTGAACCCAGTGTGACAGAAAAAAATTTGATATTGTGCCCAATTCGATCGCGACTAAAGTCACGCCTACCGCAGAAATCAGGTAATAAAGTAGTAGGAGCGAACTTGTTCGCGATGAACGTCGCACAGAATTTTCCACATCCCTCTCAGACCACCCTCTATCGTGCAGAAACCACGAAATCGGTACAGAAATAAGTGGTTACGCCACCCGTCCGTAACTTCTCAAAAAGTCCGTGCCATAGGGGGGTGCAGTAACACCTTTTCAGGAGACGCGGTGAATACCTCCCTGTACGCTCACAGCAGCATCCCTGCTGCTGTACCTCCTGAAAAGGTGTCACTGCACCCACCTGAAAGTAATCCATCTGCTCTGGGTTATTGAGATGTTACCCCTTCCATCTTTTTCAGCAGGGTCTACACTAAAAGTGAACTCTTGGAATGTATGACAGTCTTATGGTTTAAGCGTCTAGCTGACGTGGGGCCGCTACTCCCCGAGCGGCCTTGTTCCGGCGGATCATTGCCGGGCGGTAAGACCCTGGATGCCATGACTCCCCCTTTTAGGCTCCGGGGTCTTTTTTTGTCTCGGCTTTATGGCTATCCACGTCAAACAGGCGGTCAAGAACGCTGTGGGCCTCATCCACTCCCTGCCGTTTAAGGGAGGAGAATAGTTGAATGGTGATCTTGTTATCAGCAAAACTCTTCAGCGCTTTACGCACCTGTAGCAGGCTTTTGGAGGCGGCACCATGTTTTAGTTTATCCGCCTTGGTTAGGAGAATATGGGTCGGCAGGCCGATGCCACTACTCCACTCCAGCATCTGCAGGTCGAACTCCTTCATGGGGTGACGCACATCCATCAATAGCACTATCCCTTTCAGTGAGCGCCTGTTCTCCAAGTAGGTCGCCAGTTCTGCCTGCCACTGCTTCTTTACCTGCTCGGCCACTTTGGCGTAGCCGTAGCCGGGAAGATCCACCAGCCGGTGGTCATCATCCAGGGCGAAAAAGTTGAGTAGCTGGGTTCTGCCGGGAGTTTTACTGGTACGGGCAAGGCTCTTCTTCTGGCAGAGGGTATTGATCGCACTTGACTTACCGGCGTTTGAGCGCCCGGCAAATGCGATCTCCATACCGCTGTCTTCAGGTGCCTGAGCGAGCTTGGCGGCACTGGTGAGGAAATGAGCTCGGTGATAGTAGGGGTTCAATTTAGCGTTTCCAGTGCCCCGATTTACCACCATCCTTCTCTAGCAGCTGCACCTGATCGATACGCATACCACGATCGACCGCTTTGCACATGTCATAGATCGTCAGCAGGGCGACTTGGGTAGCACAGAGCGCTTCCATCTCAACCCCGGTCTGGCCGTTGGTTTTTACTCGGGTAAGACAGTAGACGCTGGATGAGTCTGTATCGGGAGTCAGTTCGATATTGACATTGGTCAGGGCCAGGGGATGGCAGAGAGGCACCAGATCCGAGGTCTTTTTTGCCGCCATAATGCCTGCCACACGGGCGATTCCTAATACATCCCCCTTCTTATGGCCACCTTGACAGATCAGCTCCAGCGTTGTGGCCTCCATAGTGATCCGTCCCTCAGTCACTGCTGTTCTGTGAGTGGTCTCTTTGGCACCAACGTCCACCATATGGGCTTCGCCGGAGTGATTAAAATGGGTCAACTCGCTCATCAGGTATGCTCTATGTTCTTGGATATTTGGTGGCTCTCAAATGTCATCTCTTTCAGATCTGCCATCAGGTAGGTGGCGGGAGAGCCGCCGACACCACCAATAGTACCGGGGTTGGCCAGTGGTGTCTTGCCGCCTTTAATATTATCCAGATACTGGATCTTCTGGAGGTGGCTGTGGCCGCAGCAGACCAGATCCCAGTTACCCGTGGTTGCCATGGCGCGGGCGTAGTGCGGGTAGTGAACAAGAAAGATCTTCTTGCCCGCCAGTTCAATCCCTGCATCCATGCCGTAATACTCGATGACGTTGCCGGGCTGGCTTATCAGCTTGCCCAATGTATAGAGGTCGCCGGTGTTGTTGCCGTGAATGACGTGCACCGGCAGCCCGTGCTTGTTGAGACAATTGAGGGTGCTCGGAGCAACCACATCACCACAGTGAAGAATAGCCTCTGCACCATTGGCCTTGGCCTCGGCCGCAGCGGCATCCAGCAGCGGTACATGGTCGTGGCTATCGGAGAGAATACATACTTTCATGGGAGCACCTGGTTAGCCTAATTTCCGTTTATATGGGTAGGGTCGGTAAGTAACTTCTCAAAAAGTCCGTGCCATAGGGGGTGCAGTAACATCTTTTCAGGAGACGCGGTGAATAATCCCTGTACGCTCACAGCAGCATCACTGCTGCTGTACGTCCTGAAAAGGTGTCACTGCACCCACCTGAAGGTAATCCATCTGCACTGGATTATTGAGAAGTTACGTCGGTAGTAAATGTTCGGTTAACCCATGATCCGTAAAAACAATCACTTGCGTAGGGTGGATAAGCTACGCTTATCCACCCTACAGGGTTGATTTCAAACTACTGGGTTGACCGAATATTTACCGTCGGTAAG
>JBEVXV010000396.1:0-3795 GCA_040505915.1 Sedimenticola sp.
CATGGCGTGGCCGGTTTCAGAACCGTCTTTGTCCAGTTTCATCAAGTCATGCGGGCAGATGTACATGCAAGCAGTCCTGTCCTGACCCTTACAGCCATCGCACTTTTCGGTACGCACAAATGTTGGCATGGTGGTTTTTCTCCTAGTTTCACTGCAGTGAATTACCCGTCGTCACCTCTGAATACGGGCTTCTCGAGTTACATCCCGCTATCAGCGGGCTGAATTCAAGCCCATTTCACAATGGGCGCCGACAGCATTCTGTCGACTAAAATCTCTTTATAAACCGGTAGTTAACACCAGTTTTAGGTACCTGCGGGCGCTCTAATCGATAGACAGACCCAGTTCAGGGTGGTCAAACATAATGATTTACCAGCAAAAGTGCCAAACAATACTTTTGGTCTCTCCATAAATTTGTCTTATTGTATGGGTAAGAGGATCGGGATATGAGGGGGGGACTTTAGCTACTTATTGCATAATTGATAGGGCGACATTGCTTCTGATTGACCCGTATCAATTAATTACCCGAGTAACTTATAGGGTATTTTTACAGTAACCGGTACAACAGACCACCTGGATCACTTATCCTATCGCCTCAAGAGCGGTTACTTTAAAATCGAAATCACCACACGAGCCGCACCAAAGCCATGCCCAAACAACCTGACGTCACTCTCTTTATCACCATCGGCTGCAGTCACTGTCCCGCCGTGCTCGAAAATCTCAGCCGACTGGTCAAAGAGGGAAGCATCGGCCGGCTGGAGGTGACCAACCTCTCTTGCCGGCCGGAGGCAGCAGGGGCTGGCATCCGCGCTCTACCCTGGTGTCGCATAGGACCTTTTGAGTTGAGCGGCGCACAGAGCTATACCGATCTCGCCCGCTGGACGGCGGCGGCCACGGCGGGAACCGGCATGAGTGACTACTACAGCCTCCTCCTGGAGAGCGGCGAACTCGACAAGGCCGTCGCTCTGATCAGAAAAAGCCCAGAGACACTCGATACACTGATACCCCTGCTTGCCACTCTGGATACACCGATGGCGGTAAGAATCGGCATCGGTGCTGTTATTGAAACCCTGGCGGAAGAGATGCCAATAGCAGGTATTGTCGATGCGCTGCTGGAGCTGGCCGGGTCAGAGATGGCCCCCATCAGGGCGGATGCCTGCCACTACCTTGGTCTCACTGGTGACCAGCGGGCTGCCACCCTGCTGCGCACCTTGCTGGAGGATGATGATCCTGAGGTGAGGGAGATCGCTTCTGAGTCATTGGAAACACTGGCAGCCAGCGAAACTCCACCTCCCTTATGAAAAAAAGCTGTCGCTATTCAGTTACTCCTTTTGCGAAGGTATTTATACCAGCGGTTGGAGTCGATTACGGTAAAATCGTAGGAAATTACGCAGTTTTTCGCCGCCATCGACTCCAGCCTCTGGCACCCACTGAAATAGTTACGAAGAAACCCCTATATAGATTCAGAATCAGGACCCACCTATGGCACAGCTACCGGACAGACACCAGCAGATCATTACCATACATGCCGCCTTTATATGCCAGGTCGTACAGCTCAGTCAGAATGAAGGAGATCGCCCCGAGTATGAAGCGCTACTGAAGGCTGCTGAAGAGAGTGGCTGGAGCAATTTGGTGAGGGCAATCCGCCAAATAGTAGCCGGGCAACGGGATATGAGCGCTATTGGGGGGCTTGATGAGGAGGACCAGGTCGTTGCCGAAGCCATTATGCGCGGTTTGCAGAATTCTGCCACACTGCCTGACCCCAGCGCCAAACCTGATGCCACTCTCGCGGCCCCCGGTCTCGCAGGAATGATCCAGGCAGCGGCGAGCGGTAATGTCGAGGCGCTGACGCTGATCTCAAACATGGCGGAGCAGATGAGCAAAGCGGGCGGCCCCATGGCGCGACTGGCGGCAGTAATACGCCCACTGATCAATGGTGAACGTGATCCAAATAAACTCTGCAAAGGAGTCAACAGTCAGACCGAAAAGATTATTCTCGACATCCTTGATGAGCTTGGAAAAACGATTATTCACTAAAAACCCGCCAAGGTTGTCGGATTACGCTACGCCAACCTGACCTACAGAGAGGGTTTTTACAACACCCTCCCGCCAGAAAAAAGCACACCATCATCCAGCCCAGACAATTGAGCAGCAGCAATGACACTAAATTCCCTATTACAGGATTTGTTACCGTGACCAGATTCTTTCTTCTTATAGGCGCCGTCAACGGCTTTCTTACCGTAGCTTTTGGTGCCTTTGGCGCCCATATACTGCGCGGAAATATCGAACCACGACTCTATGAGGCCTTCCAGACCGGGGTCGAGTACCAGGGCGTTCATGCGCTGGCACTGCTGCTTATTGCCCTGCTGACTGAGAAGATAGCCAGCCCCTGGGTCAGTCGTAGCGGCTGGTTGATTCTCTCCGGTATCACCCTCTTCTCCGGTAGTCTCTACCTGATGGCGCTCACGGGTATTGAAACCATCGGCATAATCACCCCCATCGGCGGTATATCTTTCCTGCTCGGCTGGCTTGCGCTGGCCATCGCCGCACTTAAACTACCACGGCGATGATAGATCCAACCGGGCTGTGGATTCTATTTACCAGCAGTTTTCTCGCCTCCACCCTATTACCGGGTGGCTCTGAAGCAACGCTTATATATACAGCGCATCAGGCGATCGCACCGGCTGCCCTGCTCTGGTCCATCGCCACGCTGGGAAACAGCCTTGGCGGCATCACCAACTGGGTTATCGGCTGGTTGCTACGACGTCGCTTCCCCCACCGCACCCTCGATAAGGCGCGTGACCAAAAAGCGCTGGACCAGTTGGGTAGATATGGCAGCCCACTTCTACTCCTATCCTGGCTACCTGTAATCGGTGACCCCCTCTGCCTCGCTGCTGGCTGGGCCGGTATCCGCCTGCTACCGGCATTTCTTTTTATCGCTATTGGCAAAGGGATCCGTTATGCACTACTGCTCTACCTACTGCCACCACTCACTTAGGAACCTCTGAATAAATCTGACCGAGAATGGACAACGGCCTATTAATGAATAGATAAATCATATATCTTTCAAGAAGTTAAAAGCCCTCTCTGGGATATAGAATTCCAGCCCAGACTCCCAATAGATTATCTACTACCGCACACACTCAATTAGCATTCACTCATCTCACTGAAATTTAATTATATTTCTGGCAAAAATCAGAATATTCTCCTATAGTGTATGGAGCTACAGATTATGTAATCGGCAGTTATGGTTGCTCCTTCGTGTTACCCCTGAGTTCCCCGTTTCATTACCTGTATGCAACACACTAAACTATTGTTAATTTTTTTCAGGTAAAAGTCATATGGCTACAGGCACAGTAAAGTGGTTCAACGAATCCAAAGGTTTTGGTTTTATTTCTCAGGATGATGGCGGCGCAGACGTCTTCGTTCATTTTAACGCAATCCAAGGCTCAGGCTTCAAAACCCTGAACGAAGGCCAAGCGGTCACCTTTGAGGTAGAGAGCGGCCCCAAGGGCTTGCAGGCATCAAATGTTGTTGCCTCCTAAGCAAGAGCTAATCGGATAGCCCGATATAAGGAACCCCGCATCAGCGGGGTTCTTTTTTTTAGGCAGCAGATTTCACAATACCCTCAAACATCGAAAGGGAAACAGAATTGAAAAAATTATTTATTGGCAACTTACCCGCCAGCACTAACGAAGAAGAGCTTCTCTCCCTGTTTTCTGAATTTGGCACAGTACGCTCGGCCAAACTTGTGACGGATGTTTTCTCTGGCCAGTGTAAAGGCTTTGGCTTTATCGA
>JBEVXV010000397.1:0-5070 GCA_040505915.1 Sedimenticola sp.
ATAGATCTAAACTGCTTTGAACAAGTCATATGGTGTCCAGACTGGGCAGATATGTTCGGCAATGTATAGAAACGAGAAACATACGGATTTTAACAACGGTATTAGACTGTAGTTAGGAGAGTTATCTCCCTTCATACATAACAGTGTTAAAATTAAGCTCCTTGGAAAATGTAGCTTTATAATGTGATTCGATTTGGATGTGTGGATAATTTATAAGTGGATACTATGGGAACGTAATATACAGACGATGGTATGTTCACTTTATGTAATTTCGCTGTAGAATAGCAGATATAGACAGAAACGCGATACATATGAATGCGTATTCTATCGATGGGGGCAGCCATGTTGTTTTGTGAACTCCGACCTGCTTTTGAATAGTCTATTGTTCAATTCTATTGTTCAATTCTATTGTCCGGTTGTCGTATCCACTGACCACTGACCACTGTCCACTCGACAAAGAGAAAACTACGGAAGGCTATTTATGCCTTTACAGTAAATAGCATACACGGAGAGCGGCTGTCCAAATTAAAAATCTACGGAAGGTCATTGGCGACATAAGTTCAAAAGCATAAAAGAACGTCATAAACAATGCAAACTGAGAAAAGTGAAACGGATGAGCATAATGACGGTAAACGAAAACGAAGTGAACAATCGAGTACGAGTGAAATAGACACCACACTGGACACGAGTGAAAAACTAACAAAAACAAAGAGAAAATCAAAAATGGCGAAAGCGGCTCCTACTATAGACGAATTCTTCCCTAACGCTAATGAGGGCAAACAAACTAAAGAACTGAAAGATATCAGACAGCAGTTAAAAGAAGTTAACACAAAGCTGACTAGCGTTATAAACAAAGTAGACAGATCCGATAAAAAGCTGGAAGATGTAGTCATGAAAAGTGATGGAACACTGCGAAGCATTCTGAGAGAAATGATTACTGAAATGAAAGAGGACCTATTAAATTCTATCGTGAATAGACTAGAAATCCTCGAAAGTAAGGTGTATGATCGCGACACAAAAGCTGAAGAGTTAAAAGCTGAAGTGACCCGTCTGGAGAAAGATGCTACAGAATGCAAAAAAGAAAATGAAGAACTGAGAAGAATTATCCACCATAGTGAAGAAAAAATGGGTAAATTTCGAAATGACACTGAGCAATACAGCAGACTTAACAACATACGAATACATGGCATGGTGAGCGGTAATGCATTCGAAAATGCCGAAGAAACAACAAATGTAGTGATCCGGACACTAAACGAGAAGCTGAACATGAATCTAAGCAAGGCAGACATTGACGTAGCCCACAGAATGAAAGCGTTCAGGAACGGCAGTCAAGAGGCTATTGTCAAACTCCAATCCAGACTTGTGAAAGAGAGCATCCTGCGAAATAGGAAAGCACTCAAAGGAACTGGAATTTTCATTAACGAGGATCTGACACAGCTGAACCAGCAGGTCTTTATGTCTGTTAAGAAGAAACTACCCGGTGAAGTCAGCAGCGTGTTTTCCCGAAATGGAGTGATCAAATACGTCACTAGAAATAATGAGGTTAAACCGGTTCTATACCAAGACTACCAGCGTTGGTTGGACTTACCATGGCCCAACAGCGGGGCAACACCCAACACGGGAACACCACCAAACAGAGGTACACCACCCATACAACATAGAATGCAGACCATCGCAAGAAACGTACGATGAACTGTGCATTATAGACATATATATCGGCCCAATTCGGGTGTTGACCAGTATAGCTCATGATCATGTAGCAAACTCCCGTAGGAAAATATCGCCATACAGTGTGATATCATCCTACTTTGTTTATCAGAAGCTTTATGACTGCTCCAGTGACAAACAACGAACAGTGTAGACCCCGATCAGACTGCGAGGATGCGAACGCTGATCTGGGGCTGAGCTGTTCGCAACTACAGATGTGCGTTTAGTTTGTCGTGTTTTTAAGTGTTAAATCATAATAAGACATGGTATTCCAAATGCAAGCTTCTAATTGATCTGGACCTACCGGATCAAAACCGTTTTATTTCCTCCAACTGTCAGCGGCTCACATGTATTTACTTGCACTTTAGATACACATCAAATATGCACACTGTGTAATTATGAATTTGTGCATATATGAACCGTAAAATCCCAATTACACACTTATTATGTCATTGTATATTTTGATACCAATCGCCGCATTATATTTTGCTATATGTATATCATGTGCATTTGATCAGAATCATAATTATTGTGAAATCCTACCACTGCCCTGTCGCACAGATGCAACACTCATCAATGTGTCCCATTATTACATATATAATCGACTCCTGTCGTAAATATCATTAATATGCATTGCACATGTACGAGTATGTAAGTGTGCATAGATATGAATAGTATTTATAATGGCTCAACACAAGTCACTTTACGTTGTAAAATGGAAACGTTTGTGAATAATCTATACCGACAACGGTCGATTATTTTTAATGTATATTTTATTACCAAACGATAGTTCATAATATTTTGGACACAAGTATATCATTTGCATTTGATCTGGATATATATGTTGACAACTTCTTAATACTGCCATGTTGCACAGATGCCACCTCTATCATCATGCATCATTACTACCACCTCCAATTGAGTCATGCGATATATCTCATCAATCTGAATCACATGTGTAAATGTGCATAATACGGCACGCATTGTGCGCGTTTTAGGCGGTCGTTTTATGTCATTGTATAAACTAATGTATGTATTACTAAACGGTAGTTCGTATGCTTTTGTTCATGTACGGCATTTGGGTAGGATTTGATTCTTAATTAAGACGAAATACTACATTCATCGTCATACAATACTACAGTCGTCATCAATAGATATCCATTATCGTGTAAGTGTGTATACAAGCATATTATTGGTACTTGAATTACACCCGCATGGCCACATGCAACAAGTCGCACCAACCGCCACATGTGCTTGGAATCTACACTGTTTGCAAGCAATACTGTGATGTTTCTCTGTGTAATGTCTTCAAAACCAAAAGCTCGTAAGGCTAAACACACAAAAAGGATAATTATATGTTTTAAGAAACATAATAGAATGTATGAAACAATTATGATACATGAATATATGGAACTTTCTTTGTTTTGTACAAAAAAATTGTACTGAGTTTCACATGTATATTTATAAATGTATGTTAACTTATTTCATCGGGATATACACGTCTTGCAATCAATCATATGATGTTCTCTGTGTCATTTGTATAAAATAATGTAGGTACTGGAATAGAATTATTACGTTACTAAATGGTGGATCATGTGTTTTTTTTGTGTGTTTTTTTTCTTGTACATGTACACCATCTGGATGAGATCATATCACTACCGCCGTCATCAATTGATATCCCATATCATGCAACTGTACATGCATACTATTGGTACTCGATTCAAACCCTCATTGTTACATGTACCAAGTCGCAACAACCGCCATATTACATATATATGTCCGTGTAGCGTGGGATCTACACTATTTGCATTCACTATTTTGATGTTGCATTCAATATATTGATGTTCTCTGTGCAATGTTTTCAAAACTAACAGCTCCTACGTTCCAATATCCACACATGATTACATTGAGTAAAAACCCAATAGACATGTAATGAAAATAATATTTCTTTTTTTATAACCATTTTATAGTAGATTTACTAAAACTACACCAGATAACCATGGGCTTTGCAGACACAAAACTCAGTAAAGTCGACGGTTATAGACTAGCACAGCAGATACTATTGACATCTGTCATTATAACTATTACAACTAAATGTCACTGATGCTGGGACCAAAATTTCCTACCCGACATAAGCCGTTTGTTTTATTTCGTTTCGGCAAAACAAACCAAAATGATAATTATAATTTTAAAGAAACAATATATAATGGGGTGAGAAATGGTGATATATGAATATATGGAGCTTTCGTTGTTTTGTATATTTTGTATTGAGTTTCACGTGTCTGTTTATATGTTAACTCTCTTATCTCACCGGGATCTACACTAATTGCAAACAATTATTTGACGCTCTTTGTGTCATTGCATAACGCAATGATAAATGAATATATGGAACTTTCGTTGTTTTGTATATTTTGTATGGAGTTTCACGTGTCTGTTTATATGTTAACTCTCTTATCTCATCTGGAGCTAAAATGATTGCAAGCAATTATTTGACGTTTTTTTGTGTCATTGTATAACACAATGTAAGAGTCTGTTTTGTACATGTACATGTATACCATCTGGATGCGCTTTGAATATTAACGACATACTGCTACTTTTGCGTTGCACAGATGTCACGTTCATCATCATACATCACTTCCGTCGTCCTGAATAGATATCCCTTAGCATGTAATTGTACATGCATACTGTTGATAATTGATTTAGACCCCATTGCTACCAAGTCAAAATAACAGCAATACGTGCGAGGGATCTACACTATTTGCAAGCAATAATGTGAAGTTTCTCTGTGTAATGTTTTCAAAACCAAGAAGGCTTCTACGTTTCAATATCCACACATGATTACATTTAGGATAAGTATATTTTTTTAATGTAAATGAATAGAATATTGTAGAGAAAATGATGATAACTGAATATATGGAGCTTTCTTTGTTTTGTAAACAAGTTTGTTTTCTTTTGTATGGAGTTTCACGTGTCTGTTTATATGTTGACTCTCTTATCTCAGCTGGAGCTACACTGCTGGCAAGCAATTAACTGATGTTCTCTGCGTCGTAATACTATTATATATCCAACTGTACAACCATGTCCAGATAACAATATTAGTGGCCACATTGTAATACCAATCAAATGACTCATGCATGTTGTCTATGTCATGATTATTTTTTTAAATGTTTTCAGAACCAAGAAGGCCCCACCGCTCCAAATGCATACACGTTTAGTAGAATTCATTAGAAATAGAAAGGAAAATAATATTTCAATAAAAACTACATAGAGACAGGTAAAGATGATGGACAATAATGTCTCCGTTTTCGTAGCACGTGATAAAAACAGTAGGATAAAATACTACAGTGTGTTGCCTTTGAATGT
>JBEVXV010000397.1:5170-6613 GCA_040505915.1 Sedimenticola sp.
AGGTAAAGATGATGGACAATAATGTCTCCGTTTTCGTAGCACGTGATAAAAACAGTAGGATAAAATACTACAGTGTGTTGCCTTTGAATGTGGAGCTTTCAGTGTTTTGTAATATTTGTATTACGTCTAAACACTTATTTTGGAATATGGAACTTTCTTCCTTTTGTAACCTTCTGTATTACATTTACATATTATAGTGTCAACTTGCAGGTTTAGCATTTCATACCATTGAGACATACAGTGGTGATCCGTGGGATTCGACCCCGTAATTCTGATTATAATGCTTGCTGCAGTCAGCCATCATTAATCATAGTTATATATACATGTACATATGGCCACACATTTCTCTTTCTCTTTTTTCATTTATTTACTTGGCAAACATCGTGTATTACTACATGTAGTAACGGCTGTGCTCAGTGAACAATTGATAACGACATAGTTTAGATTATCCCATTCTATATTTTATGCTAATACTCAGTATAACATCCACTACTTCAATTCGAACGCAATCCAGTTATACTACATATTCCCAAGCCAGATGCCCTATATATATATATTACAATACCAATACACCTTCACACAACACACATCATCAAAGCTACATATACACCCTGGCACTATCATGGATACCCATATAAATACATTAACTCGTGGGGAAAACAATATTATCATCAGTTACTGGACTATAGAAATATATATAACTATCACCATTAAATATGGATATAAAAATATGCAGCCTTAATGTGAACGGGCTTGGAGACCGACATAAACGAGAAAAAGTTTTTAGTTGGCTAAAACAGAATAATTTCTCCATATGCTTTCTGCAAGAACTTCATTGTACAAAAGCA
This sequence comes from Sedimenticola sp., assembly GCA_040505915.1. Taxonomy (GTDB): domain Bacteria; phylum Pseudomonadota; class Gammaproteobacteria; order Chromatiales; family Chromatiaceae; genus Vondammii. The sequence continues at coordinate 6,019 of JBEVXV010000397.1, forward strand.
TCTTTAGACAACTGGAAAAAACAATGGCGTGACGAAATATTTCTCAGTGGAAACAGTTCTAATAGCACTGGTATAGGCATATTTATAAATTTAAATCAAGCATTCGAATTAATAGAATATAAAGAAATAATTGAAGGGAGAATACAACTACTAAAAATCAAAATAAATGACAGCATAATTGTACTGGTGAACATATATGGACCGAACACTGAAGACGTAAAATTCTTTACAACTGTCGAAAATGTAATTATGGACAATAATAGCGAAACCATGATCTTAGGAGGAGACTTTAACAATGTATTAAATTTTCAACTTGATAAATTAAATGGTAGAACAGACAGAAATAGAAGATGTTCTGAAAAAATAAATGACATTATAAACAACAATGACTTACATGATATATACAGGCTTAGATTCCCAGATACAAAACGTTTCACTTGGCATTCGAACCATAGACCACCGATATTTTGCAGACTGGACTACTTTCTAATATCCTCAAATCTGCTAAATGCAGTAACAAAATGCAATATAATACCAGGTTTTCTATCAGATCATTCAGCAATCACATTGAACTTGAATCTAAACGCAACCATAA
>JBEVXV010000398.1:0-5983 GCA_040505915.1 Sedimenticola sp.
ATGGAACGTCACCAGTCCGATTCGCTACTGGGTGCTAATGAAGACTGGGGCATAAATGCGGACTTGGATGGTAACATCAACCCAGAACCAGGTGTACAGAATGAGCGTTTTGATGATTCGTTGACTTTTCTAAGGTCTGAGGGCGAGTCACCAGTAAATGCCACAGTTGCGAGATTGTCAAATTTGTTTAGAGGCCTGCCCAGAGATATGTTCGTAAATAAACTTATTCAATGTTACTCCTCTGTAGACAGGCTTGATGTTGTTCGGTCGGAAATCTTCGACTATATTAAAAACCTAGAAGATTTTCCCTATGGGACAAGTGTAAATCTAAAACGGAGAGTCCAAACTCGAAATGGCGGTACAATACAAATGAAACTAGCAAAAGACATTCATTGTTTGGTCTCAGTTATCGAAGGTGCTGACTTTAGTGATCTTACAGATACAATGAGTCTTGGGAAACAGTCTAAAGTAAATGTATCTTCCATATCCACGCCGCATAATAACAATAGCAATCCGCGAAAATGTGATTGTTACGTAGAGGTGCAGGTGATGAAAGATACAATTACTGGCTTATCAGCTGACATTATTTTTCTGAAACAAAAGCAGACTGCCTATGATAAGCAGTCATCTGAAGTTGAAAATTTAAAAAAGTCGGTGGCGACATTAGGCAAAGACATACTACATTTGAAAAGTGTTACACAAAGCATTAAACTATCTGTAGATCGCTTGCAGTCTGATAGAAGCCAGGGTATTGCATGCATAAAAAGTGAAGTTAAGCGTCTATCGGACTTAGTGAGGGATTGTGACGAGAGAATTAATGACGTTAACCAAAACATTAATATCAGTGACAAAAGTCGAAAGCAAACAAAACATACTACACATAAACGCAAACTCTCATCTCAAACATCCCAGACGGAGTCGCCGAGCCACAATGACGCATCCGAGCGGTCACAGACAGACGATTTGGATCGGTGTACCGAGTCAGATGGCCAGTCTGTGTCTGCTGTACATGCCTCATTGCCGCGCGATGAACCCGTCTGTGATATGGGTGCACTCGGTAGCAACATGCTACCTACGGACAGTAATAGTAATTTAATCAGTGGTTGTGTCACAGGCAGTACACATAGTGCGTGTAGCCCAATAAATGCAAATATATCTCAATTAGCTGGCCAAATGATTCAGCCATTTGAAATGTGTCATACTACATACTCAGGTTCAAATTCTACAGAGTTCAACATGGTACGTCCTGGTGCCGCAGTTCACGCACCTGCTACATTTACTAGCCCCGCATCCCCCGAAATATACACAGCAACACACATGGTCAATTATATAGCTGATGATCACACTGTGAGGTCAACCAATCATGATGATTCCCCTTTACTAGTAAACCATAACCCATTGCTACACAACAGTGCGCAGAATCCGCACATGCAGATTGCAGAGTCCGGATCAAGTGGCTTGGTCGTTGCGCAACATGGTACTCGTCAAACCCAAATTCCCCGCCATACATACATAGCCCAGCCACATGTAAACTCCACTAACGCATCCGAGTCCACTCTGATACAAACTCGTGCCATATCAGGGGACGCTAGTCGATTATGCAATGGTTCATCGACCGAGATAACTAATTCTATCCCTGTACATGTATCGTCATACAATGACGACAACATATCTGAATATGTAAGGCAACGCCCAAAACGATTTTATGTTGGTGGATTTAAACGAGGTATCACCGAAAACATTATCTACAATTATGTAAACAAGAGGGGTCCTAAAGTGTCCATGGTAACGATATTTCCAGCACGTAATAGTAATGATGTTGTTATACGGCTCAATATCGAGGCTGATGAAAACTGCAAACTTGTTGAGCTGCCATACTTCTGGCCGAAATATGTAGTCTGTAAACCTTGGTTGCCTAGGCGCTCAGTCAGGTCTCGTGGAAATTATCGTTACAATGGGTATAGAGGTAGAGATAACCTAGCCTACGTTGATGAATATAACCCATACTTGTTACCTGAAAACTCTGATGAGTAATATGCAAATGTGTGTCTATTTCTATATTGTGTATCTCTGTATCCACTGCATTTTGCTTGGTAATCCTACATCCAACATATTTATGCCAATGTTGAATATTATGACTTGGAACGCCTCGGGCGTTATGTCCAGCTGTTCTTACTTATGTGATATGCTTTCCACTAACTCTATTGATATATGTGGCTTGTCGGAGCACTGGCTATACGAACATGATTTGCGTTTTCTGAATTGCATTGATAATAATTATAGGAGTTACGCTATCGCTGATGCCGATCTAGCATTACCAAGCAGAAGGCGCGTGGGTAAGGGTGGTGTTGCACTACTTTGGCATAAACGTCACGATGCTTTCATATTGCCTCTTATAAAAAATGATGATAGAATTATTGGTATTAGGTTTGAGTTACAACCTGCTGTCTTCACATACATTTTCCAGGTTTACCTGCCTTGTCAAAACCATACCATTGCCATGTACAGAGAGTATATAGATAAACTATATGATATTGTGAATACCTACAAGGACAGCGGTATGGTCGTGTTGTTAGGAGACTTCAATTCTCATCTAAATGGGCATTCATATCGGAAGAAAGTTGATAATAGAGGAATTCTTCTTCTTGAATTTATGCGATACTGCAACTTTGTGGCTGTGAATACGCTTGACATCTGTTCAGGCGCTGCTTCCACATTCGTTTCATACGATGGTGCTGCCGAATCACTTATAGATCACATCATTATTCCATGTGAATCGCTTGACACTGTGGTTGGTTGTGAAATTCCAGATGATGATGCATTGAATGTGTCTCGCCATAGACCAGTACTGTGCCACATTGATATCCCAAACGCCATCACTAACTTACCGATACATGACAATGCTCCCCGTATGTGCTGGCGAAAAGCGAAGCCTGAACATATAGCGCAGTATGGTAACGAACTTTCAAGACACATCTGCGCGAACGAAAGTTTGAGAAGTGATATGTCAACTTCCGTCGAAAACATTGATGTAGTGTACAATTCCTTAACTGAAATAATGATATACTGCAGTGAAAAGTGTATTCCAAAGACAAGATTCAGGAGATTTCTAAAGCCATACTGGAACAAGAACTTAACTGAACTACATAAAGAAATGAAGCGAATGAGAAAAAATTGGATTTTGAAAGGCCGACATCGAGGAAACAATGAATATTTTATAAACTATAAACGTGCAAAGAGAAAATTTAGATTCAATCATAGGAATGCAGCATTGAATTACAGTAACAAACTAGACAGTGATATCGACACTGCGGCGGAAGTAGATTGCGACACTTTCTGGAGACTAGTGAATACAAGGCGTAAAACTGGTGTAACGGCCCCGGGCCATGAAATGAATTTTGATGGAGAAACTTTCCGCGATGCCTCTCACATAGCAACTGGCTGGGGGAATTACTTCAGACAGTTATATTTGCCGTCCAACTGTGATCACTATAATAATACTCACCGGTCTGTAATTGAACACGAGGCAAACTTAACGAAGTCACTCACTTGTGACCCGGCTGATGTAACTCCTATTACCACTGATGAACTAAAACATGAACTACAAAAATGCAAGAGAGGCAAAGCTTACGGCGAAGATAACATAAATTATGAACATTTCATCTTCGGATGTGATTTACTATACGAACTGACCAGTAAGATGTTTACGCTCATGCTTCAGCATTCACATATCCCTAAACCAATGAAGAAAGGTGTAATAGTTACTTTACACAAAGGGGGTGACAAACGAAAGGACAACCCTGACAGTTATAGAGCGATCACGCTTACATCTACGTTTTTGAAACTTTTTGAACGGATCCTGTGCACCCGGATCCACCGTGAAAATGGAGTTTCTCTGTCTCGATGCCAAGGCGGATTTCAAAAAGGAATTGGTTGTTCTATGACATCATTTATCCTACGAGAAAGCATATTGTATGCAACTGAAAATGCCAGCAAAATTTATGTCTGTTTTCTTGACGTGCGCAAAGCGTTCGACCGAGTCTGGCATGACGGGTTATTCGTTAAGATGGCACGGTTTGGTATTAATCTGCCAATTTTGAAATCATTGATAAACATGTATACTGATGTGGAAAGTTGTGTTATGTATCAACATAGTAAATCGGACAGTTTTGAAGTTCTTCAGGGAACAAGACAGGGTGGTGTCAGTTCCCCTCTGTGCTATTTAATATATATTGATGAACTATTAAGGGATCTTGAATCATCAGGCCACGGGCTCGTAATGTACGATACTAAGTGTGCTTCACCGACTGTTGCCGATGACATGGTGTTATTATCCTTCTCAAAAAGAGGTCTAGACAACATGATCAACATGTGCTACGAATATTCCTGTCGTTGGCGCTATGACTTTAATGCTTCCAAAAGTGCCGTCATCGTATTTAATGAATCGCCCGCCGATTACATTGCAAGAGACAGGATATGGACCATCGGCTGTGATACAATTCCGGAGCCAACAGACTATAAACACCTTGGCATAACTGTGTGTAAAAGCTTGGCCATAGACAGAAATGTTGAAAGTGCGTGCCAAAAACTTCGAAGTACCTTTATGGGTCTCATCAACAGTGGTATTAATGAGCACGGTTTAAATCCTCTAGTGTCTAAAACAATTTACAAATCCGTTGTTCTTCCCAGAGGTCTGTACGGATGTGAATTCTGGAGCCCGCTATCTACGCATAATGTGTCTTTTATTGAACGAACGCACCGCTTCTGTGTCAAATACATGCAGGGACTCTCACAAAGGACTAGCAGCGCTGTAGCACTTACTCTGATTGGCATCCATCCGATAGAAAACATTATAGATGGAATAAAGCTTCGTTTTCTAGGACAGCTGTGTAACATCGAATCCGACTGTTTGGCTAAAACAGTATTTCTCAAGAGATTGGTGAGTTATGAGGTAAACCCTAGTAAAGCATTAGGATTTATACCAGACATCTGGCAGATACTCCACAAATATACATTGGCACACGTGCTAGTAGACTATTTAAATACGGGAAATTTCATTTCGCAGTGGCAGTGGAAAAAACTAATATCTGATGCATTACATGGTTACGTAAGTTCCCACAACATATCTCAACTTCACGAAAATCCCGTACTGAATCAATACTTGTCACATTGCTCCACACCCAGTAGAATCTGGTCTATAGGTTTGACAGACAGAAACTATTTAACGCCATGCAGGAGCGCTGTGAAAATGCTAGGATTGTTCTTCAACTCAAGCGGAGACTTTGTATCCGTGTGTCCTGTGTGTGGAAGCAACACTTTTAACAGATGTAGGCACTTCCTATATGAATGCACCCATTTGGATGCACAGCGTCATATATATTTCCATAAACTGCTTACACTGTTTGATGAACATGTATTTAATGAGTTTATATCTCTTGATATCAGTCAGCAAATATGTGTGATACTAGGTGCAGTAAGTGTGCTGACACTACTAGACGAAACTGCAAATGATCAGTTTATAAAACTGTGCATAACCTTTACCCATGGTATTGCAAAACGTGTTAATCTATGCTGATAAATGAGCCATCATTGTGGACCTTTATACGTGCAGGCTGATATGATTTAAGCTCTATCTTCTTTTGAGTTCACATGGTGTGTGGTCCGAGAACGTTGACGAAAATGTATTAGAATAATGCAGATGAATACATGAGTGCTGTCATAGCAGCATACACGTAACTTCGTCCACGGTCTCGGATGTATTCTCCATCTGGATTGTGTATCTAGTAGTTAGCTTTCTTTTCCACTGTGTTTAACTTTACCATGTAAAAATGTTGTTTAAATGCTCTCCTATATGGAGGAAAATAAAGGAATAATAATAATTGGCAACAATTGAAGATATAGCTGCTTGTTCACACCCACAACGTATCTGATTAGTTTATAATTGCTCGCGTTTTAGTGCTACTCTCCTGACAGAATATCAAAC
>JBEVXV010000399.1:0-2177 GCA_040505915.1 Sedimenticola sp.
GTTAATGGGGTTTGCAACATTTGGTGCATTCAGAAATTGGCCAGCATACAAATACACCGTCGAGCACTCCGTGTATGTGCACAAGAACCACCACAAAAAAGGTGTGGCTTCAAAACTTATGGAACACCTGATTAAAAAAGCCGAAATACTTCAATATCACTCCATAATTGGAGGTATTGACATAGAGAATACCGCTAGCATCAAGCTACATGAAAAATTTGGTTTCAAGCATGTAGGTACGCTGGAACAAGTAGGTTTCAAATTTGGGAGGTGGCTTGATCTGGCCTTTTATCAACTCACCCTACAAACACCAAAAGAACCAAAAGAACCAAAAGAAGGCTAACAAACTAATCAACCGGACGGAAAATACGTCTGCTAAATTGAAATGCAAAACCAAATTACGGTGGGTCACGCAAGTTCGCGTCACCGCCGGTTATCATGAACCGTTAAGTGGAAATGAGCATAGTATTTAGTCCTGGCTACGCTTGCTGCATTCATCAATGTGACGCTATACTGTCATCCTATTGACTAGGAGCGCATCATGCTTACATCCCCTAACGGCCTCTTTGCATCGCTCGGTTTGCCAGCCGATGCACTAACCAACCAGGTGAAATATATTCATTTTGTTAGGGAGGGTATCTCGGGTGAGGTGGTGAAGCGTGCGGTAAAGATTTTGGGGAACCGCGAATTGTTTGTACGCCTCCTCGGTACCACAGACCAACAGAAGGGAATTGCCTTGAAGTAATGGTTTTAATTTTACTCTGATCCCGATTTTCCTTGATTTTCCAATAACCGCGTGTCGTGCTCCACGCGCACCAGTTCAATTCCACTGGAAATTATGCGGTAGGGCATTTCTATCGTTCCTACGCTCCAGCGCGGGAACGATGTAAGTCTGAATCACTATACTTTAGCAGGGAAGCATAGTTACTAATCGAAGACGGCTTTATCCAGCTTCTCGGGAATTTCTGGGCCAATTTCATCATAATGGAGAATATATTTTCCCTTATGATCAGCGAGAAACTCCTTCGCATCATCCTCTGTCGCCAACGGAATCAACTCGTGGCCCATCGGCCCCAATACATCTGAACCGATAACGTAGTAGGCATTACGGGCATCGATCAATTTTAGGCTGTAGTACTCTGTCACCCCGGTTTGAATGATGTTTTTAGCCTCATCATCGGGTGCCCATTTGGGCATATTGTGGAGATATTTAAAAAGATCCTTGGCGCCGTCAAAATGATGGGCATGGCCATCCTTGTAGAGCACCGTTGCCAGCCACTCGGGATACTTTGCGACAAACATTCCACAGACCGGGCAGGTGTCATTTATACCGGGCTTGGGTAGCGTCAGTGGCTCGGAAAATACCGGGTGAGAGAGCGTGACTGCCAAAACAATCAGTAGCGCTGACACTCTTTTTAAACGGTTATCCATTACGTTTATCCTGCATTAATGTGATCCTGTGCGGAGCAGATATGTTAGTGGCCAACATATTCTGCTCCGCAGCTTATGGGCTAACTGTTTTTTTCCATCTTCATTTTCATCTTCATCATCTTTTTACGCCGCTCACCACGACGTTTTCTGATCATCATTGTATCGTTGGCCATATCCAGGTATGACTCACGGAGGGCGTCGTCGAAAGTGGCCAGCTCACCACCGCTTGCTACCTGTTCCTGCTTAGCAGCATCTGCTGAAGAAAACATCATTTTGCTTCTTTTGGTCATCGTGCCTTTCAGCTTTGAGCCGATCAGGTAAGTCGCCTTGTCAACTTCCACCAGCGGCTTTATCTTCTCGCTGGAAGCAAAATCAGCGGCGTAGATGGCTTTGGGAATACGATCAAGATTCAACGATAGACTAATTGCCAGACAGTGGATGGAGCAGGTGCCGTCGGCCAATCCATCTTCGTAGTGAACCAGATGACGACTATGGTGCCACTTGGTACGGCTCATTCCGCAATAGGGGCAGCGAGGATACTTGGCAAGCTCATTTTCAAGCGGGTTGCTATCCGGAGCAGTTTTCGGGATGAACTGTAGAGGTGTGCCATCACCTTCACACTTTTGCCCGGTAGACTTAACCCAGCCTTTACCTGGAATCATCGCGCCAATATTTGAACTTGCAGATGCTACACCGGCAAATCCACCTAAGCCGACGGCTGCCAACATTTTCATCATCTTTCTACG
>JBEVXV010000399.1:2277-5663 GCA_040505915.1 Sedimenticola sp.
AGTGTTATCGCTGCAGGCGCTTAGCAGGCTTACCATTACAAGCAAGGTAAGTAAGAAAATACTTTTTCTGAATGCCGTTTCAGCTACCACCAGACACTCCCCATCGTTAGGTTTGACTGCCAAACCACCCATGCAGATAGCGCATAAAAAACGGTGAACATAACGAGTGCACTGAAGGTCAGCCTGGGAAGGTCCGCCTCTACTGCACGACTGAGGCTTGGCACTCCTTTCCACACTGATATCACACTTGCCGCCAGTGCCAGTGAGGTAGCGATAAATAGAGGGATATATAAAGCATACCCGGCATAGCCGTGCCCGGACTTGAGAATACAGAATGGACAATGATGGTGAGGGTGTTCATAGATGTAGAGGGAGAGGTAGGAGACGATAGAGATCAGCGCACCGATAAATGCACCAGCACTCGCTAATGCAAATAGGACCCCGCCACTTTTTCGGATCAGTGTCCAGCTGCCACTGACCATTACCATTAGCCCGGAACCATAGAGTGCGAAGACAGCTTCCTTGGGTGACAGGCTGGATACCTCTGCAGCCACGCCCTTAGCATCAGCTGAAAAAAGCGAACCGCAGCATGAGGTGATGACATCCGGGTTCATCTCAAGAAAATAGTTCAGTTGGAGATAGAACTCCGCCACCACCATCGGCGCCATCAGTAGTAGTAAGGTGTATTTAATTTTCACCAGTGGATAATCGATACCTTTGTTATCCAGGTAATTGAGCGCAAGCCAGAGGGTGCCACTGAAAAATATGGCTATCTTCAGGAACAGTGTCGGCCATCCCCACATGTTGACATTGAGAACGCCGGTCGCACACATCGCCCCGACAAATTGACCGGACATCGATTCAGCGTTGTAGACAAACAGAACAAGAGAGATAAGCTCAGAGGAGAGTGCCCAGAAAAGGAGGGTGGAGATCAGGTAGGTACGCCTCTCCATGCGCAGCTGCCTTTCACTTCCGCTTGTTATGTCCCACGTCAGTAAGAGTTGAATGGCAAAGGTGGACGCCAACAGCATCATTAGTCCAATGACAGCAGAGACCAGGATCAGGGCAAGTATGGCGGGATTAAGCAGCATAACTAGCTTGTCTGTATCTGGCCGTCACGCATATCAACGATCCTGTCTACCACGGGAGAGTCAAAGACGAGTGGGTCATGGCTGGTAATCAGGATCGTCTTACCCGCTGACTTCAGCTCTTCCAGGTAGCCCATAAACTCCTGAGAGAGGCGACTGTCCAGATTCGCTGTAGGTTCATCAGCGATAAGTATCTTCGGACTGTTTATCAGCGCCCGGCAAATTGCCACTCGCTGTGACTCTCCCCCTGATAACCACTCCACCGGGTTATCCATGACACGCTCCAAGCCAAAGTGTGAAATCAGCTTCTGTGCAGATGTCTTTAGTGTCTTATGGTCAACACCGAGGGGATAAGCTGGCAGCATGATGTTTTCCAACACACTGAGCCCTTGAATCAGATTGAATTTCTGGAAAATAAATCCGAATGTATGCCGTCGTATATCGGTCAGAAATCGTTCAGGCACGCCTGACAATAGTTGACCATCTAGGGTGATGCGGCCGGAGGTTGGGCGGGAAAGGCAACCGATCATCGATAACAGGGTTGTTTTTCCGGAACCACTGGCCCCCTTGAGACAGGATACCTTCTGCGGCTCCAGGGAGAGGGAGATATCGCGGATCGCCTGGAACTCGTTATGCCGCCCCTGGTTGAACACCTTGTTTATGTCACTCAATACGATTGTCATGGGTATCAGCGCATGATCGCATCGGGATCTGTGACCGATGCTTTCCAGATTGGAATGATAGTAGCCACCACATAGGGAAAGATGGTGAAGAAAAAGAGAGTGGCAATCTGTAGGCCATCGATAAACGGTACCAGCCGGAATTGCGGGTAGAGAGTTGCCCAGCCCTTTAGCACTGGTTCAAACAGCACAGCTGAGCTGTAGAATACATGGAGATAGGCGGCCACATAGCCGAGAATAAATGCACTGAGAGAGATGATTGCGCCTTCCCAGAACTTCATGCGCAGGACATCACCCGTTTCCCAGCCAACCGCTTTCAAAATACCTATTTCACGCTTCTCCTCAGCGCTAAGCCCGGAGGCCTTATCCCAGGCAAAGATAATAAAGGCCAAAACAGCACCGGCCAGCAGTACAAAAACAATCCCCTGCCGCCATGAAAAGATACTGCCGTAGGTGCGTAGAATCTCTTCACGTAAAATCGGGCGGGTGTCAGGTAGCTTCTGTACCAGCTTTTCGGCCACTTTCCTCACTTCCCGTGGGTTGCGCACCGATAGGACGATATCGGTAAACTGCCCCTCAGGCACACCGGTCATCACCCGGTAGGCTTTCTCAGTCATCAACACCAGATCTGTCGTAACCAGCTCCGATGCTTCATCGAGTAGCGCTTTCACCTGGAATGAATAGGTGTTGCCGTTATCAGCGCGAAAGGAGAAGTAATCACCGATACCGATACCTTGAGTACGCGCGATACCGGCACCGATCACCACCTCTGCTGTTGTCAGCTGCAGCTCCTCTTTGGCCATGACGGTGTAGTTCGCCTTAACAGTGGGATCATAAAAGTATCCCCACAGGCGCCCTTTTTTACTGACGACTCCGCGTATTTCTCCTATTTTGTCGAGATAGCCTGAAGGTATCAGGGCATGACGGCCCGCTACCGTACGCTGAACAATAATTTCGGGCGACTGCTGCAGAATAGTTTCCGCTTCCTGGCGCAGTGCATGGGTGAATAGCATGACAGAAGCCAGCATAAACACGATCATGGCATAGACCAGTAGCAGCCCAAGGTTCTTACCCTTGCGCCGCATCAGAGAAGAGACGGTGTAGTCCACCAGGTATGCCTGTTTACGAATAAAGAGCATCATCGGAACAGCCCCGAGGGTGGTGAAATCAGGGAACCCGATGGGAAGTGGTCAAGTGAAGTGGGATGATCCTGAAAAGCGGCATGCCTGTCAGCCTGGGTGACATGGCGTGTATATCGCGCCTCGGTGAAGAGAGCGAGATCGCTGATCCCCAACCGCCCAACCAGTGCGGTGCGCGCCTGCAGAGGCTGGATCGCTGAATGTTGTTGATCAACCGCATCCACGGCAGTCAAAGCTATCGACAGGCAGCCGATGCTTAGGAGCAACAAGAAAAGAGTGGATTTGCGCATGCCTGATTTGAGTGGGAGTGGTCACAAAAAGTCTAACGATGCGTCATAAACTAGATGCTTCCCCCCAAAGCCCGCATTGAGCTTTCTCAATAGAATGGGGGTGATAGATAATCCTGGGTATAATATCCAAAAAAATAGGTCATATGCCTCATAGGCAAGTGAAATGGCGCAGAAAAACAGTGAAGTTAT
>JBEVXV010000400.1:0-5286 GCA_040505915.1 Sedimenticola sp.
AATGCCCAATAGGGGTGCATCCATCAGTTTTACTGATTTCTTGTTTGTGGTAATGTTAGAAAAGTTGGAAACAGAAAGGAGACATTGTCATCAATCAGTCTAGGTACCGGGGAGTCTACTAGACAGAAAACTCTTGACGCAGCCATACAACGGAAAGATGAAGTTGTAGAATCGCGCATGCGCTTATACAAGGACCTGTTTGCGTACGACGCCAAATACCATCGTTCCTGTTACTCCCGCTTCATTGCCAAGAGAAATGTTAGTTACGTTGCCAAGAACCAGGAAAGCATTGTCGAATCCCCATCACACGAGCAAGCATTCTTGATGTTGTCTCTTGAACTGAAGGAAACTGTGTTCTCGGATTTGAAGACAGTTGTGACATTAGTGGAACTAAATCGTAGATATGTAGAACTTTTGCACACTGTTGGTGTGCCGGCCGAATCTGCAAACGGTTACAAGGCATGGAGACTGAAAAAAAGGCTCTGTAAACATTTTGCAGAACAAATATCATTCGTAGCTAGAAATGGTCAGTCAGATCTTGTATGTTGTAGTACAGTGTCTGTGGGGACTGTACTTATGAAAGCTACCAAATTACAATCTGAGCTGTCCGATTCAAAAGAAGCATTCGAGTTACACCCGCAACAGGACGAAACGCCTGTCACAGACAGGCAATTACTACATAGGGCTGCCGGTATACTTCGCGATGCAATGAAAGGCATCCAATCCGCCAAGGACGCTTATCGTCTGAGCGATTTAAGCATAGACAAGTGCAGTGAAATGGTTCCCGGTTCAGTGTACGACTTCATGCACTGGCTTGTAAATACCAAAGCATTCACAAATGCAACAGATACAACAGAGAACTTCGCAGACCGAAACAATCTACAAGTTTTGGCGACATGTCACAATGTCATTTCCCAAAGTAGGAACATAGTAACGCCAATGAGTCTCGGGTTAGCTCTGACAGCCTATCATGAGTTTGGCAGTTCCAAACTTGTCAAAATCCTATATGATCTAGGGTACAGTTCTTCATATGATGAGGTCCTGCGGTTTATAACATCAGCCGCCAAATACCAGATCTCGCATGAGCAGCAGCCATTTGTTCCATTTGGAATAAAGCAAGCAAATAAAGAAACCGGTATAGGCTTACTTGATGCAGCAATCGATAACTTCGATACCAACGAAAATACATTGGATGGCAAAGGTACCACCCATGCTATGGCCATGGTGGTTTATCAGAGGAGTACGCAAGACACTCGTGTATCTGATATAGAAATACCCCGTCTGTCCGAGAGAAGTGTGTCTGTAGAAGAGGCATCTGCTACTGGCACAAACATCATGTACTTCAAAAAACCATCGAAACGGGCAGAACCAGATGCTGATGTCAATACGGCTGCCTTTTGCATTGATAGCGAAAACATTTACATTCACAAAGCTGTCATTTCTGACTTTACATGGGCCCTTTGTAGAGCATTTCTTGCTGGCATGGACAACATTCCAGCATGGTCCGGATATAATGCTGTGACTACTGAACGATCTGCACCAGTTACTTCAATCAAATACCTCCCATTCATCGATGCACCACCTTCTGATGTTTCTACAATTTTTACAGCTCTCCACCAACTTGTGCGATTGGCAGAAACGGTTGGACAAAAGCACATTATTGTGACTGCAGACCTAGCTATTTATTCCAAAGCTCGTGAAATTTTATGGACACACCCACCAAGTTTGGACGGTAAGGTGACGCTTCGACTTGGGGGCATGCATCACACGATGGCTTTTCTGGCAAGTATTGGCAAATTGTTTTCAGATGGAGGTCTCTTCAGCTTACTGACGGAATCCGATGTGTATTCCGAGATAACGGCGAGGCAGATACTGAACGGGGGACAGTTAAGTAGAGGTATTAGGGGTATCAAGATTGTACTTGATGCAATGTGTCGGTGTTTCTTCGAAGGTTTCACAGACTGGTTGATTGAAAGTGGGGAAGAGCCACAACCTCACTTAGGGCAGAAAATGGATGATCTAAGAGAGGCCTTCAGCGACAAGAACGAAGAAGGCTGTAAACATGGTCGAACAGATATTGAGTCAGAAATGCAGGTCATTGAGGAACGCATACGGATGTTTCAAGCAGAAGGTGAGAACCAAAGTTCGACATTCAAGTTCTGGATGAACTTTCTGGAGGCTGCATTTCTGCTACTCAGGCTATTGAGAGCAGAGAGGGATGCAGATTTTGACCTACACTTAGTGTCAGTGATTGAAAGTGTTCATTGGTTTTGGGCAGCAGGGCGAACCAATTATGCGCGGTTCACACCTGTGTATGTCGCCGATATGCTAGCTCTGAAGAATACACACCCGGAAGCTTATGAACATCTGCAGAATGGTGGATTTGTTGTTCGAAGGAGTGCGGTACGTGTGTTCAACTCGGTACCAACTGATCAGGCACTAGAGCAGACCATAAATAAGGAAGCAAAGGGTTCGGGTGGTATTATCGGCTTCACCCGCAGGAAGGGAGCACTGACACGGTGGTTAGTCACTCGACATATTCTTGGAGAATTCTGTGGGAGATTTAAGCAGACATTTTCCAAAGACACAGTGACTAGTCAGCACGAAGAGTTGGGTAAAAGCAGGAAGACGAGAGATGAGAAAGATGTCGAGAAAGTGGTAGACCTGGTAATGAACCAGTATCAAAATCCATTTGACCTGAAATCGGTTCCGGACAAACTAGTCAACATTGGATCAGGACAGGTGGCGTCAGATGAGATTGAGAAGTCAATGAATGAGTTCAGAGATGACAGTAAGAATGCTGTGAAGCACTACGTTGCAGACAGGTTGTCGAGTGAACGATCGGTGCCATTTTGGAAGGCAATTCCTCGTAGTAAGGTACGCACGTTTGCCAATCTGCGGAAACCATTTGGTGTAGATAAATCCTCAAAGCTCATGCTGGATTCTGAAGTTTTGTTCAGGCGTCTGCTAGCAGTTGCTAACCACCGTGACATTGACATGGCAGAAGTACTTCAACATGAATTAGCTTCTGTACCACCATCCCTGTTTCACGATGACGGTTCCATGCGGAAGACTAACAAGGCAGAGTTAGCAAAGAAGCTGGAATCATTCACAGAAGAATTGAACGAGCTGCCAATCGAGTCGACACAGTCCAATCAAAACACTGCATATATCATAGACGGTATGGCTCTACTCCAGGCGTTGAATGAAGCTCACTTCAAAATCTTCGAGGATTTAGGATCGGTCGTGTTGAAACAGATAACGTCACATTTCACACGCGACAGTACCATAACAACAGTCACTGTTGTTTTCGACCGATATGACAATGAACACTCATTAAAAGAGACCGAACGACAGCGGCGCACAGGGGAAAGTACAGTCCCTGCGTATATGGTGTCCGGGAGCCGCGTGGTTCCAAATTACAGACGGTTTTTGAGGAACTCGGAAAACAAAGCATCCCTAGCATCATTCGTATGTGGATATGTGGTGGAGAATGCACCACAACGGCTGACAGATGGTTTGTCAATTGTGCTCTCTGGGGGATTTCAAAACGGGCAAGAGGTTCGCAGCGTTACTACCAATGGGGCTGAATGTTTGCATAGTCTGTATTCAACCCAAGAAGAGGCCGACACTCGCATGGTTTTACATGCTACCCAGCTGACTGCAACACACGAGCGTATTGTCATTCGAACTGATGACACCGACGTGTTGGTGATTCTCATCTACTATTACTTCACAATTCTCAAAGACCACAGCGTATATATGCATACTGGGCACAGAACAAGGCATACCTTCAGAAATAGGTATATTCCAATTCATGCAATTGCTGGAGAAATTGGACCAGTGGTAAGTTCCTGCTTACCAGCTATGCATGCCCTGACAGGGTGCGACACCAACAGCTCCATATATAAAGTTGGGAAACGGATAGCACTTGGAAAGCTGCTCCAAAATACCGACAAATTACAAGACATGTCCAAAGTGTGTGAGTTTGAATCGGTTGATGAATGTCTTCCCGTAGCAAGAACATACGTTATGATGCTGTTTGGCGGAACCAAAAACAAACAAACTGGGAGGCAATATAGCAGCATGAATGAACTTAGGCTGGCCATTGCTACATCTACTGACAGGTCTGCATCACAGCTCCCGCCAACAGAAGACGCATTTAAACACCATGTAATGCGTGCTAGAGTCCAGACGATAATGTGGTGTCAGAGTCATGTACCAGACCCTGATGTTCCAGACCCTATCGGCAACGGGTGGAAACGGGCCGAAAACGGAAAACTGGTTCATGTGTACTTCAGCAATCCACCGGCGCCAGTATTCATGAGAGACATGACACATTTGTATTGCCGAGACAGCGACTGTACTACTAATAAGTGTCAGTGTTCTGCAATGGGTCTGCCATGCATTGACATTTGTCTTTGTCAAGGCGAGTGCACGAATAAGGCAGCCCAGGAAGCCACGGGTTCTGACTCGGAGGGCGAGTCTTAAAGTCCTACCTTCCTGTTGGATGATCGGTGATCACAAATGAGTTATTTGTCCAGAGTTACGATACCGTCACCAAGTTTTACCTGCTTCGAATTTCTGATGATGAGTTCCAGGTCAACTACCTGATCTTATTTCCTAATCTGTTAATATTATACACAATTAGGAAACCCATATCACACATAAATATATATAACAGAGTACATCCCGACAATACCAAAGACGAGTTTAAGAAGGGAGCGTTTCTGATTGGTCTAAACTCGCAGTAGTCATGGTTTCAAATATTATTACTCGCACAGGTTACTACAAATACATGTTTATTACCATAATGTTATTGAAATACATATTGGCATGTATATATATCGTTTCCATGATCATAAGTATTGTCACAAAATATTTAAAAAAAAATCAAGTAATTTTACCGTTACCATGGAAACCATAAAAAAATGATATTCGGCCGCGGTTTACGCAATGGTAACACGCATTTTCGAAATCTACGATGAATTTCCTATAAGATAGTACATGTTTCGCTAAGTTATACTCTGGGTGGGGGTTCCGTGAAAAATCCATTCCCATTCCAAAGCACTATTAACTATTTTTGTGAAGGAATCCCCCTGGTTCTTTAACGTGCCCGGTGGATAACACCGATACATGGGACCGCCGTTTTGAGTCCCCATCCAAAAGGACTAGGCTAGGAAGATGTGTCTTGCCCAAGGACACACCACAATGACTAGTGGTCCGCACTGGGATCGAACCCGGAATGCCGGGTTCGAAGTCCGATGCTCTAACCACTAAGCCACC
>JBEVXV010000401.1:0-4882 GCA_040505915.1 Sedimenticola sp.
ATGTAATTTATACAACGGATGGAAGTTGGCATACTAGATGTGTGTTACCACTGCCCCCACCTCTGCGTTAATGTGGATGAAATAGTGTCACACACAAGTTTGTCATTCATAATTATATTCTGCAGCTGACCTATGCCACTACTGTGTTAGAGGTCAATGCCAGATTCAAGTAATTTACTAGAAGGGATACATTGCAGATGCGATTAACCGTCAGTTTTTAGTTTATAAACATGTAACTCTGTTTTATATTTCAGACTGAAGATTCCAAAATGACGGGAACTGACGACACACAGAGTGTACATCAATATTGGAACTAACACATACACAATGTGATACTAGAAACTACTTGATACTAATATTAGTCATGATGATGGTGATTGTGAAACATATCTGAACAAGAGACTCCAACAACAACAACAACGTAGCCATTAACGTTCTAACTATCGCATACATACTAGGAATTTATTCATCCTACTATTAGTCTTGGTGATGTTGACTGTGAAACATATCTGAGCAAGACACTCCAGAAACGACATTAACATCCGAACTAAGTTCAACTAACACATACATACTATCATACTAGAAATGAGTTGAACCTGATATTAGTCATGGTGGTAGTGATTATGAAACATATCTGAGCAAGAGACTCCAAAAAAGATGTAGACATCAACATTCTAATGATCGAATACATGCCCTCGTTCTAGTAATTAGTTGATCCTGATATTAATCGTGGTAATTGTGAACACACATCTGAGCACTCCAACACCAACGATGTAGACATTAACATTCTAACTATCGCATACATGCCCTCTTACTAGAACGTAGTTTATTCTGATATTAGTCCTGGTGGTGGTAATTGTGAACCATACCTGCGCAAGAGATATCATTTCATATTCAAAGCTTGAGGAAATAGATACGGCCCTATGTCTACAGAAACTTCACACACAAGATGAAGATAATGTCATTCTTCCCACGAATGTGTATCCAGGTGTTCCAACTGTATTGGCATTTGACAATATAGACAGACAGGAAGAAACTCTAAGCGGATCTGGGACATCACATCGTGTCAACGGCATTATTATACAACCACAGGTATCAACTGTTCAACTACCCCCGAGCCGACCAGACATACAGAAGAACAAAAGACGGTCAGTGTCTCCTATTCCTGTTGTCTTACCACACTATGATTCCAGTGAAATGCGAAGTCCTCCGGCCATTACACCACTACCACCGACGAGTGCTGAGCTAACAGAAGCAAATCTGGCGAAACGGAAAAACATGGCATGGACACTGCTGCGTCAAAGTAACAATAGCAATCAGTGTGTTAGTTCATGGACAGGATTTAATATAGTGACAAGTAATCAGCCCGTTACAAAAGTCACAGTCAGCTACCTGCCCACAATCAATGCTCCAGCTACACAATTGTCGACTGTGCACGAAATACTGGAACAAACAAAGAACATCATGCAGGCTCTCGAACTTCCAGAAGTCGTGTGCGTATTCGACCAAGCTCTATATGCCAATGCTGCAGAGATCGTATGGACAAATGGAGACCATTTTCAAAATATTGTCTTGAGGATGGGTGTGTTTCACACAATATGTAACCTACTTTCGATCATTGGCAAGCGGTTCGACAGCGCAGGTCTGCGTGATCTTGCAGTAGAAGCTAATGTGACAGCAGAAGGGTCCATTGACAGCATTCTAGATGGCCGACAATACAACCGTGGAGTTAGGCTTCACAAGATCATCTATGAAGGCCTCATCCGACTTTGTTGGAAGGGATTTTATCCATGGATGGAAGATCACCATACTGATCAACTGCCAAAGATGAGAGAAATGGTCGTGCTGGTTGATGAAGTCAGGAGCCACATAGATCACTAGTCGCTTATGGCACTCTTACACAGCGAGTCTTGTGAAGGAATATTGAGTTTACTGGATGAGTACCAGTGCCAGTTGAGAAACAACAACAATGGCCCTCTTGCGTGTTTCTGGATGTCATATGTCGACTTGGTAGAGATTATGCTAACACTGTTGCGAGCATCGAGAGAGGGTAATTGGCCACTTCACCTACACGCGATACGGTCTATGATACCATGGTGCTTCGCCTATGACAAACAGAACTACGCCAGATATCTGTCAGTGTATCATGCGCAAATGACCAGATTACCCGAGACGCATAGTCATGTCCATCAACACTTACTGGATGGTGGGTTCTCCGTGCAAATGAGTGCACACAACACGTTTGGCAGGATACCCGTTGACCAGACAGTAGAAGAAACCATTACCAGAGACACCCAGACTGCTGGAGGTACCAAAGGATTCAGTCTCAAGGCCAGCGCTGTATCAAAGTACTACATAACTGCCGAATACCGCAGCCAATGTCTAAAACAGTTGCGCAGTATTATTGATGTGCAAAACCGTAATAACCGACATCCAGACTTGGGGACAGCCCGTATTAGAAGAGATTCAACAGACGTCAACTCGGTTGTCGAGCTGCTAGAAAACAACTGGATAGACCCCTTTGACGCCAGTGGTGATGATCTTCCAAGTATTTCATCTGGCATTGCTGCTCCTGCAGACGTGAAGGCTGATCTTCTTAAAGCCCATGCAAAGGGGGAGACCGCATATCAGATGTTTGTCGATTCAAGACTTAAAACCGGTTCATCCTTCTATGAAAGACTCCCAAAACAAAACTTGAAGTCATTCAGAAGTTTGAGAGCGAGACGGAAAACTGCCACCTCCTCCAACAAGGAAACCATCCTTAAAGCGGACCATCATCTGTTTGGCCGAATGTTACTGATAGCCAGCAGCAGGAAAATGGATATGAAGGACGTGTTACAACACCCACTTGGACCACTGCCTTGGTCACTCGCCAATTGTGATGGATCTCCCAAGAAGACCAACAAAGCAGCTCTAGCACGACATCTGGAGAAACAAGTGTCGTCAGAGGAGCTCGTCACGTCTCCATCTGCAACTGTCATTGATGGCATGGCACTCGTGCACAAGCTACATGGTGACAACAACACGTTTCAAGAAACATCAGAGCAAATGTTAACCAACGCATTTCAGAGTGGATCGTCAAGTGACAGAATAGATGTAGTGTTTGACGTATACAAAGAATCATCAATCAAACAAGCCGAACGTGACCACAGAGGTGCAAATGACGGGCTGTCATTCACGACGATCATAGCAACACACAAAATAAAAAATTGGAGGCGACTACTCGCGAGTTCAACAAGTAAACAGAAGTTGGTTCATTTCTTTGCAGACGACTGGAAAGAAAAGAAGGCAAGACTTGGCGACAAAGTTGTGTATGTCACTGATGAAGAAACATGCTACAAAATATCTCGAGAAACCGTTGAAGATGTCGAAGATCTGAAGTCAACACACGAAGAGGCAGACACCCGTCTTCTTCTGCACGCCAAGCATGCTGCTGATGCTGGTTATTCGTCTGTAACCATTGTAGCGGACGACACAGATATCATGGTATTGGCCTTGGCATTTGTGAATATCATCAACTGCAAGATATACATGCGATGTGGATCAAAGACTAGGACGAGACTCATCATCATAGACAAGATGGCGGCTGCATTAGGACATGGCGTTTGTGATTCACTGCTGGGTCTCCACGTATTTACCGGGTGCGACACTGTCAGTGCATTCTCTGGACAGGGGAAGTTGAAAGGACTCAAGCTCTTACAGCAAGATCAAACATTTCAAGAGGCATTCTCCACGCTAGGTCAGCAATGGCAATTTCAGGATGATCTTTTCCCTATTATCCAGGAATTCACATGCAAATTGTATGCTGCGCGAACACCCATTCGTCAGGTGAATGAACTCCGATACCAGCTGTGGCGTGCGAAGAAAGGGTCGGTCGAATCAGGACAGCTTCCTCCATGCGAAGACAGCCTGTACCAGCATACGCTGAGATCGAACTACCAAAGTGCGATATGGAGACGTAGCCTTGGGGCAGAAGCTGATGTACCCCCTGCACAGCCCAACCATGGATGGATGACAGAAGATGGCAGACTGGCTATCAGATGGATGACCAGTTCTCCGGCGCCACAGTCCATATTAGAATTCATATCCTGCAAATGTTCACGTAGTTGCCAACTTCCGCGATGCCAGTGTATGTCTAATGGACTGAGATGTACAGAGGAATGTAGGTTACAGGAGTGTTCCAATATGCTAAATACAGACGATGATGTTACAACGCTGGACGCATTTGAAGATGACGATAGTGAAGATGAGAGAGCTGATTAAACTCATATACATACATTATGCAGTTTATGACAATTTCATGACACCAGCCAAACCATGTACATTGTAACGTCATCAAGAAGTGTTCATATACACCTCACTGTATCACTGGGATATATATATGTCACTATAAGGGACTATCTCTGATTTACTTCGGTTTTACCTTGCAAACATCAATGTTTTCAGTCCGCCTATCAATGCTTCTCTTTGAGAAGTCTCAATGGGAAAGTTGAAAGCCGAAATGAAATACAGTCGAATCCCGGTGCCTCGAACCCGGTAAAGTTCGTGAGCCCGGCTTTCCTCGAACCTGCAGCTAGGTCCCGGCAGAATTCCTTCATATTTCTATTAATTTCTCCATGTAAAGCTCGAACTCTCAAAGGTAGAACAACCCGGGCATCCTCGAACCAGGAAGCCAGCCCGGCCATCAAATTTCCTATATAATCCAAAGAAAATCCTCGAATATTCAGCCGGCGTCAGGCCAGTTTTGAAATTCGCACCTGTTGTTGACAAATTAAACAAACATCACGTGATCAAACAATGAAGTGGTGAAATTCTCGGACCGACTTTTAAGCGTGACAATTGACCGGAACGAATTGTATTGTATGAAATGATGGCTGTTGAT
>JBEVXV010000402.1:0-12414 GCA_040505915.1 Sedimenticola sp.
TGTCACTGACACTGCTGTGATCGAAGCGGATCGACTTCCAGCTACTTTGGGATGTATGGCAGCTGCTGCACTGGGCGGTCGTCTTCAGATGCCCGCTGGATTTCCCGGTTGCAATAGAACGGTTGTGGCAGCTTGAGCAGTTGTCACTGACACTGCTGTGATCGAAGCGGATCGACTTCCAGCTACTTTGGGATGTATGGCAGCTGCTGCACTGGGCGGTCGTCTTCAGATGCCCGCTGGATTTCCCGGTTGCAATAGAACGGTTGTGGCAGCTTGAGCAGTTGTCACTGACACTGCTGTGATCGAAGCGGATCGACTTCCAGCTACTTTGGGATGTATGGCAGCTGCTGCACTGGGCGGTCGTCTTCAGATGTCCGCTGGATTTACCTGTTGCAATAGAATCATTATGGCAGCTTGAGCAGGTGCCATTAACGCTACCGTGATCAAAACGGATCGGTTTCCAATTGGACTGGGATGTATGGCAGGCGTTGCACTGTGCATTGGTTTTGAGATGACCTGCCGACTTTCCTGTTGCCTGACTACCGTTATGGCAGCTAGAACAGGTACCTGTAGCGGATGCATGGTTGAAATTAACTGATTTCCATTGTGTCTGCGAGGTATGGCAGCTTTCACACTGGGATATAGAGGTGATATGAGAGGTCGATTTACCTGCTGCGGTTGTGCCGTTATGGCAACTACTGCAGGCACCTGAGACACCCGCATGGTTGAATCCATTGACTCTCCATGTAATCGTATTATGACAATTTTCACAAGAGGCAGTTGTTGCTACATGTTGGCTCCCTTTTCCCTCAATATTCACTCCATTATGGCAGCTGATACAATCCTCATTCACTCCACTGTGATCAAATCGAACACTGCTCCATTGACTGTTCGATGTATGGCAGCTATCACACTTTTTGTTGGTTTTAATATGTGGGCTCGATTTACCTGTAGCGGTGGTGCCGTTATGGCAGCTCACACAGCTGCCGAGAGCCGCCTTATGATCAAATTTAACGCTTTTCCATTTTGTCTGTGAACTGTGACAGCTGCTGCACTCAGAGTTAGTGTTGATGTGCTTGCCATGTTTACCTGTAGCGATTGAACCGTTATGGCAAGTTGAGCAGGTCTCATTGATGCCTTGATGGGTGAAGCTGATAGTTTGCCAGTTTGACTGGGATTTATGGCAGCTACTACACTGTTTTTGTGTCGGTAGATGAGTTTGCGACTTGCCTGTAGCTGTGATGCTATTGTGACAACTAGAGCAGGTTCCACTGGCAGCACTATGATCGAATGAGATATTGGACCAAATGGTCTGTGATTTATGGCAGCTACTGCACAGAGCGCCGGTATTGATGTGTGTGTTTGATTTGCCGCTGGCTTTTGTTCCATTATGACAGCTAGAGCAGTTGGAACCTACGCCACTATGGTTGATCTTCACTTTAGCCCAATCACTCTCTGATGTGTGGCAGAGAGTGCACTCACTTGTAGTGCTGATGTGGTTTGCGGATTTACCTTTGGCACTGCCTCCATTATGACAGCTAGAGCAGGTATCGCTTACAAATTTGTGGTCAAAGTTGATTGATGTCCAGTTTTTGTTGGACGTATGACATGAATCACATTGTGCGGATGTTTTAATATGTCCACTGTTTTTTCCAGTCGCGCTGCTTCCATTATGGCAGCTGGAACATATGCCAACTGCTCCTGAGTGATCAAAACTATTTAAACTCCATGAACTGGTTGATGTGTGGCAAGTATCACACCGACCATTTGTATCGATATGGTTATCTGTTTTGCCGGTGGCAGCGTTACCATTATGACAAGATGAACATTTTCCACTTGCGTCAATATGACGGAAGGTTGTATCGGGCCAGCTGATTGTAGAGTGGCAGGTGTCGCACTGAGCTGTGGTTGATAGATGCTTTGGTGGCATTCCAATGGCAGATTTTCCATCGTGGCATGAAGCGCATGTGCCCGCTACTTCTAGATGGTTGAAGATGGTTCCTGACCACTTTTTAGTAGTGTGGCAGCTATCACACTGGGATGTTGTAGGTAGATGATGGGGGGATTTTCCTATGGCCGTATCACCGTTATGGCATGTCGAGCAGCTCCCCTTAACCTCAAGATGATTGACTACCGCATCCAACCACTGCTTGGTGGTATGGCAACTATCGCACTGGGGTGTAGTTGGCAGGTGTTTTGATGACTTTCCTGTAGTCGACTTTCCGTTATGACATGAAGCGCAGCTACCTGCAACATCGCTATGATTGAAATCTACATTGAGCCACTGCTTTGGTGTATGGCATGTATCGCATTGTGACTTTGTTGCCAGATGAGTATTTGATTTACCTACGGCATTTTTTCCATTATGGCATGAAGTGCAAGTGCCAGCTGTGTTGCTATGGCTGAAAACTGCATCTGTCCACTGTCCAGTGTTGTGGCAAACATCGCACTGCTCACCCGTCTGAATATGTAGATTTGTTTTGCCGGTAGCTGATTTACCGTTATGGCAGCTTATGCAGGCACCTTTAGTGTTTTCATGATTAAATCCTGCTGTTGCCCAGGCATTGCTGTTGTGGCAGCTATCACACGGTAAAGAGGTGGCTATATGAACGGTTGACATACCGGTGGCGGTAGATCCATTGTGACAGGTCGAACAGCTTCCTTTGACGGCAGTGTGATCAACTTTTCTAACACGTTTCCAGCTAAATGTGGTATGGCACAGATTACAGTCATCGCTTGTCGCAATATGGTTTATTCCTTTTCCCTGTTTCTGTTGACTATTGTGGCAAGTGATACATGAGTCAGTGGAGTTGCCATGATCAAAAATTACTTTCTTCCAGGTACCGACGAAGTGGCAGTCATCACAACGTGTATTGCTCTTAATATGATTTGCAGGCTTTCCCTGGGCTTTTGCATTGTTGTGACAACTATTACACTGGGTTGGTGTGCCTGCAAAGATTCCATTTCCATGGCATTTGTCACAAGTGACTCTTTTGTGGGCACCACTGAGCGGATACCCGGTCATAAAGTGCTCATATTCAGCTGCTGCTTGAGCTTGCATGCTGCCATTTTCAGAAATCAGGTTAATGCCAAGTAGTGTGACCACTGCAACCAGTACTGAAATAGATTTAATATATTTAGCTAACATTAGTTTTTTTCACTATTAGAATTGCTGAAGATGGGTCAGCGTACTCTACCTTGGCCAATGGTGATCTCTGAGAACCTTTCTTGTGTATGGCAACGTCCACAGAATCGTCCAAACCTTCCGCGATGTGAATCATCCTTTCGATGGCAGGCAATACATCGTTTTGATGGTTTTGAATTTTCATTTACATCACCTTCATGACAAGCATGACAGACTAATTCCCGGTGTGATCCATTCAGCGGGTAATCTGTTCTCGTATCATGATCAAACTCCCAGAGGTTCCAGCTTGTTGGGTTATGGCACTGCTCACAGCGGTCACCAAGACGGGCGCCGTGTGGATCTTCAGGTTGATGACACTCGTTACAGCTTTTTTCAACATCTTTGAAGGCGGGTGAAAGGTGACAAGATTCACACGGCACGGTTCCATGCTGTCCTACAAGGGGGAAGTTGGTTAAGTCGTGTTCAAAGAATACATCTTGATTCCAGCTCTTTTCAGTGTGACAGTATTCGCATTTATTGCCTTCCTGATTGCGATGTAAGTCATCATCTTTATGGCATGAGATGCATGACATATCTTGTTTTTTATCGGTAGATTTATCCCGGTGGCATGAGCGACAAGCAAGCCCTTTATGTTTGCCCTTTAATGTAAATTTTGTATCAGTGTCATGGGTGAATTTAGTCTTACTCCAACCCTTTGTTGTGTGGCACTGACTACACTTTTCTCCGTTAACACCTTTGTGCTCATCACTTAGTCGGTGACACGAAAAACACTCTTGTTGTAATTTTTTCTTGCTGTAAATCTTTTTCTTATGACAGCTATAGCATGCTCTCTTTTTATGCATTCCAGTAAGAGAAAATTTCGTCTCTTTATCATGGTCAAATCGTACTCGTTTCCAATCATCAGAACGGTGGCAGTCTTCACATTTATTTCCATTTTTTCCTTGGTGTGAATCATTTACATGGTGGCATGCGATACAGGTTTTTGGTGTCTCCTTGTAACGCTTTTCTGCATGACACAGGTTACATGCCAGTTCAGAATGCTTCTCTTTCAGGACGAAATCAGTGTCTTTGTCGTGATTAAACGCAAGCTTGCTCCAGCTCTCATTGGTATGGCATTTATCACACTCTTTTCCAAGGCGGTCATCATGTGGTTGGTCATCTTTATGACAGTCAATACACTCAACAGGCGCTTCGTTGTATTTTCGGTCTGGAAAGTGGCATTCTGAACACTCTACATTTTGGTGCTTTCCATTTAGTTTGAAGTCGGTGATTGTGTGATCAAAGGATTGAGAATCAAATAGTATGACATCTGCATTTCGCCCCTCGTGATCTGTGTGGCAATGGCTACAGGCAACCCGCGAAACAATAACGGACTTGCCGTGAAATCCTCTCCTCTCCTCTATATCAACCGCTATATTACGGTGATCGTGACAGTCAAGACAGAGTTCATCTTGCCGCTCTTTTTTAAGTTTTTTGTGACATGTTTCACACTTTTTCTCATAACGACTATGACCATCAATGAGTTTTCCTGGCATCATCAGCTTATCAAATGAGAGTGCATTAACGGCTCCGCTCACACTAATAATCATTAGAAAAAATAGTGGTATAAATGGTCTCTTTTGTAATGGCATGTCAGTATGCATGGACAGCATAGACATGAATAAATCCTGTAGCTACCAGCAGGATAAAAAGTGGCAGATGAAGTAGGTGCCAAATTGAGAATACCCGTTCGTAGAACTGAAACTCTAGGATAGATATAAGAGATGACTTATGCTCGCGAAGCATCTCTTTCAACTCCATCTTTCTAGCGCTTTTTCCATCTCGTGTAGCCAGTTCATTGTCATGAATCTGTTTTAATGCACCACGAATCTGTCTGTAGATGAGCGGGTATATAATGATGATGGTTGAGCGAACATATAGCCAATGAAAAGGCATCAATAGGATAAAGCCTGGGTGAGATAAAGCTAACTTCTCAAGCATTAACATACGGCTTTTTGCATTAGGTAAGAGTTCAAAGACCCCCCCCATTTTACTGTTTAATTTCTCAGAATCAGCTTTTAGTTCTATAAGGTTTGAGCGTTTTCCATACAACCCACGATGAACCTTTGCATAAATATAACGCCCAACAATGCCACTCACTACAACGGCCAGCATGCTGAACATGGCAACCTGTCCATTAATTGATGCCAGAGTGAAGTTGGAATGGAGAATTACCAGGAGAGGTCCCAGTGTTCCAAGAATCATGTGTAGCTTGAACCAGTGTTTGACAGGGATCTTATTGCCCAGTACACCTGTATGTTTGCGCAATGGATAGAGCAGTAACGTGAGCATCATCACGCCACCAATGAGGCCAAGGGAATATCCTATTCCATTCTCAGGTGTCCAGATTAGTTGTTCGCTATTGTTCCATGCGACAACCAGGACCCAACCACAGAATAGGCCAAATAGTACAGGAATGATTTTGGATAGAGCTCTCCATAAAGATAGTGGTGTTGTCGACTCATCTATGGGGCTACTTGGCTTGCTGATGCTTGAGTCGTCTGTAATAGAGTTTGTCTGCATGGCGTTCCCGGATTCTATGTTTTAATAGAAGGAAAAAATTATTGACTAGATGTACATGTACCAGGTTTTGGGGAATGTCATATACAGCCATCCTGTCGTTATTAGGGACATATTCCTTCATCAGGCAGGTGAAAGATGTGGAGTTGATCACAGCTAAGTTGAGGGGATTTGAGTGAGTTCTGATTTTGTAGATGTCATCACATTTTATCTTCCACCCCTCTTACTCTTGTGGTTTTTTCTTGGTA
This sequence comes from Sedimenticola sp., assembly GCA_040505915.1. Taxonomy (GTDB): domain Bacteria; phylum Pseudomonadota; class Gammaproteobacteria; order Chromatiales; family Chromatiaceae; genus Vondammii. Next base: position 5,953 of record JBEVXV010000402.1, read on the forward strand.
TAAGACGCAGGATTAAAAGCGGAAATAACCGATCTATCATGGAGGAGGAGTTTGAGGCTGGGCTTACAGAGCCAGCATCTCTCCACCCCGTGATTGATCATGGCCTCTGTATGGGTTGTGGCTCTTGTGTCGATGCCTGTCCTGAGCAGGTGAACCATCCTGTTCTTGGTCTTATAGATCACAAGGCTGTTTTGATTGCGCCGACAAACTGTATTGGGCACTCTGCCTGTAGGTTAGCCTGTCCATTTGATGCTATTACACTTGTTTTTGGTACAGAGAGACGGGGAGTGGATATACCCCAGCTTGATGAGTCGTTTCAAACTAATATGAAGGGTATTTACATTGCCGGAGAGCTTGGGGGCATGGGCCTGATACGCAATGCTATAGAGCAGGGAAGGCAGGCGGTTGATGTAATATGTAAGAGTGAGCGTTCAAGCCATACTGCGCCATTAGATCTCATAATTATTGGTGCTGGTCCAGCAGGATTTTCGGCTTCACTCTGTGCGAAAAGTCATGGATTAAGCTACCAGACAATAGAGCAAGACTCTCTTGGCGGCACTGTATTTCAGTTCCCTCGGGGGAAAATCGTTATGACCGCACCTGTTGATCTTCCTTTGATTGGCCGAATGAGATTTACAGAAACAACAAAAGAGGCGCTGTTAAAATTTTGGCGTGATGTGGAGAAAAAGAGCGGTATTCGCATTAACTATAAAGAGCGTGTTGAATCTATAACCCCTTCTGATGCGGGTTACATTGTCACCACGGTCAATAGCCAATATGAGGCGAAAAATGTACTGCTGGCAATTGGACGGCGTGGTACGCCTAGGAAGCTTGGTGTAGAGGGGGAGGGGTTATCTAAAGTGGTTTATCGACTTATTGACCCAACGCAGTACCGCAAAAAAAATGTCCTCGTTGTCGGCGGTGGTGATAGCGCCCTTGAAGCGGCGACCACTATTGCAGCAGAGACGGGTACCCAGGTCACACTCTCCTACCGAAGTGGTTCATTTTCAAGGGCAAAGAGAAAGAATCGTGAAAAAGTGACACAAGCAGAAAGAGATGGATCCCTTAAGGTTCTTATGAATTCAAACGTATCATCATTTAAACGAAAACATGTCACCATCGTTCATGATGGCGAACATCTTGAAATTGCCAATGATGCAGCGATTATCTGTGCCGGTGGTGTTCTTCCCACCGGATTTCTAAAAGGTGTAGGTATTGAGGTGGAAACCAAATATGGCACTGCCTAGATTACGTAGATTATTTTGCCGACAAACTCTTTTTCTTCTCTTTACCTTAACGATGAGTGGGTCTGCGGTAGCAGAAGCGGTGAGTATTAGTGACGGAAAAGCTTCAATCCGTGCCCGTGATTATACAAAAGCCGCTTCTATCTTCACACAGCTTGCTCAGCAAGGGGATCATGAGGCGGAGTACCAACTGGCAAGGTTGTATCGCTCAGGCAAGGGCGTAACCAAGGACAACAAGCTGGCATTCAAGTGGCTTATGGCAGCAGCACAGAAAAAGCATATCAATGCACAATACAGCTTGGGCACACTCTATGAGAATGGATGGGGTGTGCCTGCCAGCCAGAGGCAGGCAGAGTACTGGTTTAACAAGGCAGCGGCTGCCGATCATCGCCTGGCCAAAAAAAAGCTCCTGCGTAATAGGTTTTCAATAACACCAGGCTCCGACTCATCAAATAGCCAAAAGCGCTCCCTTATCAGTGAATCGGCAGCTGGGAAAACTGAACTGGTGCGGGCAATGCTCAGTCATGGGGTAGTGGTTGATGACCGTGATAATGATGGGCGCACGGCACTGTTTGAAGCGGTACTGCACAACCATAAAGAGATTATAAAATTACTGCTGGGTGCCGAAGCATCACCGAACTTGAAGGATAATATTGGTGATGCTCCTCTGCATGTTGCCACTATTTCCGGCAATCTTGAAAATGTGCAGCTCCTGGTTCGGGGGAGGGCTGGACTTGATATCCGAGATGCTAATGGCAACACACCACTGATGCTCGCCGCTGGCAAGGGTTTCTCAGGCATTACCAACTACCTTCTTAAGCAGGGGGCCAACGTTAATGAGGCGAATAAGTCGGGGAGTTCAGCGCACCACCTTGCCTCTCTGCGTGGCCATAAATCGGTTGCTGTTTCATTGGTAAACGCGGGAGCGAAAGTACCCAAGAAGCAGGGTTTTGAGTCACGATTGGATCTACCCGAGAGAGTGACTCAGATCAGTAAGGATGAGGCACAGCTTTTTAATGGCTGGCCAACGCTCAGTGTCGCAGCTTATAGAGGTCAACTGCCACTGGTCAGGACGATGCTCTCCAAGGGAGTCGATATCGATGCGGTTAATCCAGCCGGTGCCACAGCACTCGCAAGCGCAGTCAGCCAGGGGCGTGAAGAGATTGTTCGCCTGTTACTTGAAAGAGGTGCAGATCCAAGCCATGTAGAGAAACCTGGACTTACACCGCTGTTCCATGCTGCAGAGCTGGAGAGTTCTACAATTTTAAATATGTTACTTTCAGCTGGGGCTGATGTGACAAAAGTTCATAATATCGAAGGTTCACCTCTCTATTTTGCGGTGGCTGCGCAGCGCTATGAGAATGCCAAACTTCTTCTGCTTAGTGGCGCTGATGCCAATATAAACCGCATCCCTGATGACACTTTACTGACGTTGGCGGCGCGGCTTGGAAGTCCACAGATGGTAAGTATGCTACTGAAGCAGGGAGTGGATCCCAATCTTACTGATGCTGCCGGCTATACAGCTATCTGGCATGCGGTTGATAATGGCCATGCCGAAGTGTGTCAGCTTCTTCTTACGAAACGAGTCAACCTTGAGACGCAGTACGATAACGGCCACACCCTTCTTAGCCGGGCGGCTCTAAAAGGATACGAGATTATAGTGCGCCTGTTGTTAACGGGCGGTAGTCAGGTTGATAGAGCCAGCTCCCTGGGGAATACACCGCTCATCCTTGCCGCTGACCAGGGACACGATGGTATAGTTAAACTACTTCTCGAATTCAATGCGGCGCTTGATCTTCGCAACAGTAACGGAGATTCCGCACTGATGCTTGCTGCAATAAAGGGTAGGTTGTCCACAGTGAACATGTTGTTGAGTTCTGGTGCAAATACTGCTCTACGTAATAAAAAACGTGAACAGGCGATCGATCTCGCCTTGCTTGACGATCACAAGGATATTGCCGAAATACTTGAGCAGAACAAAAAATCACTATGGGGCGAGCTGTTTGATTAATCTTTCGTTTGAGGAAGAAATTTGGGTGTATACAATGCTCCTCCGAGGAAGATGGATCGGTAGGTCCCAGTTTATTCAATCATTTAAACCCCTAACTTGAGTTAGAGTTTCCGGTGGTCAATAGATCAGCTCTGCCAGATAACCGGTGGTGATGGCAATGCCGAACACCGAGAGTAGAAAAACGCTGAGGATCGGCCACTGGAACATCCGTTTGAGCATGATCACTTCTGGTAGTGATGCGCCAGCGCCACCGATCACCAAGGCGATTACCGCACCTACCCCCATTCCTTTTGCAGTGAGCGCCATGGCGATGGGAATCATGGTGGAAGCGCGAACATAGAGAGGGACACCGATGATGGCCGATACCGGAATAGCCCATAGGTTGTCTGGGCCTGCATAACGGGCCAACAGTTCATCGGGTACAAAGCCGTGTGCAAAGGCACCGATGGCCACGCCGATTATGATGTGTGGTAGAAAGGTACGAAATTGAGACACCGCTTCATTGAAAAGACGTTTGGCTTTGATTGAGCGCTGTTGTGAAACCGTCAGAGCAGGAGCAGTGACGGCAGTGCCTCCTATGCCAGCGGTCATATCGAAAGCAATAGCGACTGGTTCACGCTTGGGCGATGAGCAGCACGGGGTTTCAGCTTTAGGTTGCAGGCTGTCGATAGAGACCGTCGCAATGGTCGGCTTTGTTACAAGAGCATCCTGGCGTAGATATCGTTCGAATCCCGCACGGTCCATTAACCAGGAGATAGTTATCGCCATGGAGAGCGCCATGCCGGTATAGAGCAGCGTCATCTCAAAACCGAAGGTGACCCAGAAGAGAGTGATGATAATAGGGTTGACCAGTGGCGAGGTGAATAACAGTGTCATGGTTGGGCCAAAGCCCGCACCACTTTTCAGCAGGCCGAGCGTCAGCGGTACCGTAGAGCAGCTGCAGAAGGGGGTGGCCGAGCCGATCAACGCACCAATCAGATAGCCCCTGCCGTGACGTGCGGAGAGATAGTGACGAGTTTTATCTGCTGGTAACCACTCATGGAGTGCGCCCACCAGAAAGCTGATTAGTACAAAGAGCACCGCCAGTTCGGCAAACAGCTGCAGGCCGAATAGGCCCGTTTCCATTAAGCGGTGGAGTAGTTGATTCAGTGTCATGTTATTACCCAAGATTCTAGAAAGATCGAAATATAACTACAATTAAAAATCAAACCGTACAGTGGCCTGCACAGCACTCATCAGTGAGAAAGCTGATCACTTCATCCAGGGCGCTGTATACCGGCAAACAGTAGAGAATACGGCCGTCGCGCCGTTGCTCCACTAGGCCAGCAGACATCAACCGGCCCATGTGGTGCGAAAGAGTGGAGCCGGGGATATCCAGTATCTTCTGTACATCACCCACCGGGCAGCCGTTGGGACCACACCTCACTAGATGGCGAAAGATTGCCAGTCGTGTGCTGTGGCCCAGCTCGGCGAGTCGTTTGGCTGTGGTATCCAGTTCCATGCTCGGATTATAGTCGATACAGCTAAAATATCAAGATTCTAGAAATATCGAAATATAGAGAGTAACTAATCGTTAGTTACTCGGGCCATCCTATTGCCTGACTCTATCTGCGCATAGCGGTAGCAGCTAAAGTGAGTGCCCATCTTTTACGGACAAACCCCATCTGCTAGCCAAAGGGGTGTCCTATTTTACGTGAAAGAGATAAGTGACTGCTTTGGGCTGCATTACTCCAGGATGAGTCGAATCATTAAAAATCAGGAGGAGAAGATAGTGGATACAAAAGGCAAGACCTGACCCCTATTTTGGAAACCAATGCTTATCTGTGTAGGGTAATACGCACTATCTCGGCCGGGTGCCACAGCCGCATGCGCGGCCCCCAGGTACCGGTGCCGCGAGAGATGATAAGCGTCATCTCTTTCACCTCATGTCTGCCCTGGTACAGGGGAAAGACCTGCTGTACCAGATAGCCGAAGGGCCAGATCTGTCCGCCATGGGTATGCCCTGACAACATCAGGTCTACGCCAGCCCGTGCGGCGGCTTCGTAATGGCGTGGTGCATGGGAGAGCAGAATGGTTGTGCCCGGTGGTTGGCCTGCCAGCACCTTGATGATGGATTCCCCGTCCTTGTCTTCAATCCGGCTGTAGGTTGGATTCTCCACCGCCGCCACGATTAGTCCGGGGGCTGGTTCAGCCCAGCGGTTGCGCAATACCTCAAAACCCATCTCCGCCATAAAGTCGGTGATAGTATCCGGGTCGCTATGGAACTCGTGATTACCCAGAATGGCCCAGACCCCCATGGGGGCAGAGAGTCGTTGCAAGATTGGCAGCAGCTCCCTGTTCGGTGGGCCATGTCCTTCGAAGATATCCCCCAGAAGCAGTACCAGGTCAGGCTGTAACGCCAGTGTCTGGTTTACCCGCGCTTCAAGCCACTCCCGACCCAGCAGCGAACCTAGGTGCATATCCGACAGCACCACGATGCTCGTACCCTCCCGTTCGGCGGGGAGCTCGGCAATCTGCACGTTGTAATCCTGTATCACAGGCGGGCGTATGCCCTGGATAAGGGCAGTGACGGTTAGCGCTATCCCAACCAGTAGCGCCAGGCCGCGTAACCTCATAATCTGACGCGACATGAACAGGCCAAAGCCCGTGGCAATGTCTACTGCAAGCAGGGTAACCGTCATCAGCAGCAGCGTGCCGAGCCAGGTCATGGAGAATAGTTCCAACAGGGTGGCCAGCTGGCCATGACTGTCATGTCCATACATCCGGCCAATAACAAAAGCCACCCACAGAAGAGCCGATGTGGTGATGAAGATTGCTCTGGAAAAACGCCGCTTTATCACAGGCACAGACCATGTGCGCCAACAGACATACAGGTGCATCAGGGTGGCAACGGTAATGAGGATTGTACCGAACATCATGGTTCCTATTCTTGTATGCTCCAGGGTGGCTATTCTAACCACCATAGTCTTCCGCTACGTGCAGGGCAACACGACTACGGCCAATTGAGGCGCTACGCTATGAGTAGCCCCCTATACGTTTCCTATGATTAAGGTGAATTCAATCGACAGGAACGACAAGGATATCCGTCTGCACAGCTCGCCACCCCAGTGAGCCGATATTACATTGACTCCCATGTCTGCTTTTTCCGATAAATGGTCGAAGGGCTGACCTCAAGCATGGCGGCAGCCCGGGGAATGTTGTCGTTGC
>JBEVXV010000403.1:0-5965 GCA_040505915.1 Sedimenticola sp.
GTCGAAATGCGAAAGTGTGCGAAGGTCTTATTATTCACATATGACACCAATGTGCATGATTTGCTCGCAGCATAGTAAGTATGTACTCACATTTGTAGACTATCGTTAGTTTGCGACATTGATTATCTCGCATAAATTGCCATATGTGATTATATAGATGGTGTCGAATGATCATAGGTAAAACGTTAATATATGGAAACATGGGACCGGTTATAATGGGACACACTTCACGGGTGTCATGTATATCAGGGAGGGCTAAACATGAACAATATTATTTGGATGAACTTGCACAGTTTTTGTAGGCTATTATAGTGTTTTGTATTCATTAATTTATCGAATTTATACGTATTTGCATTGACATAATAGTACGGCTTTATATATTGTTTTCTAATTTGTTTTAAATTTTCGCAGGTGAGAACGTAATGATATTCATCGCCTACTTCTCGTTTGCACAGATTACATTTACGATCATTTAATGCAATTTTCCTCCACCGTCCAGTTTCTACAGGCAATCGGTGGTTCCTAGTTCTAAATTTAATAAATGCAATTCGCAAGCTATATGGTAGTTTAGTCAGATACTCTTCAAAGCCAAACTTATTCTTGAATATTCTATAGTTTAGAGCACTTGACGACTCTGCAACACTTTTAAACCATTCATTTATGTATAAGTCTTTTAGTTTCATTTTTACGGTAAATTTTAGCCACTTTGCATTTGGGAATAATCTCGAAACAAACACGTCATTTAGTCCGCATTTAATAAGTATAGTTTTTATACAGCTTATCCATTGGAATTTACGGTTATTTGTTTCTCCTGAATTTTTATAATGGCTGTAGACAATGTCATAGAATATTGACGAAAGTTTTCGATCGTTTTCATTGTGTAATCTTGACCAAAATGAAATCATTCTAGTTTGTATTTCAACATGTATGGGAACTTGTCCAGCTTCTCCATATACCATAAAACTAGGCGTACTTTTTTTCATATTAAAGATAATTTTAAGGTATTTTAGATGGACTCGTTCGATTATATCATTGTTTGCAAATCCCCAAATTTCACTTCCGTATAATAATATCGGTTTTACCATCTTATCGAATAGCTCTATTTGCATATCTATTGGTAAGTTTAGTGACCTTGACTTTTTTAGTAAACTGTACATGGCCTTTACAGCTTGATCGGCGATATGTTTTTTCGTTGATGTGAAGGAACCGTTTTTATTCAAATATACTCCCAAGTATTTATATTCAGGCACAATTTCTAGTGGGTTTCCCTGGTATTTAAACTGATAATTATTATTTCTAGTATTTGTGAAGACTACTACCTTGGTTTTACTTATGTTGACTGTGAGTTTCCAGTGATTGCAGTATTGTTCGTATTGGTCAATAGCATGTTGCAAGTCTGTAGCGGTTTCGCTTAGGATGACGGTGTCATCAGCATATAGTAAGATAAAAAGTTTTAAAAATACACAAATGTTTTCCTCGTTGTCATGCTGTCTACAGTTTATTCCCGTAACATCCCTAGTACTTAAAAAATCTTCAAGGTCATTGAGGTAAAGTGAAAACAGGAATGGTGATAAATTTTCGCCTTGTCGCACCCCTCTATTACAAGGGAAATATGAAGATTTATCTCCATTTGCAGAAATGCACGATTTAATGCTACTATACATGTTTTTAATTAAATTAAAACATTTTCCAGTTATATTGGCTTTTATAAGTTTATGCCACAGACCTGATCGCCAAACTGTATCGAATGCCTGTTTAAGGTCTACAAATGCACAGAATAGTTTCTTTTTATGTGATCGTAATATTTCAAGTAAACTATGTAATACAAAAATATTATCAGCAGTGGAAAATCCTTTTCTGAAACCAGTTTGACATTCGCTTATTAAGTTGTATTTTTCAGCGTATGCTTGCAGTCTGTTATTAATTACGGAAGTAAAAAACTTGCCCATGCAACTGACAAGCGTTATCGGTCTATAGTTTTCCGGTTTGGAAGAATCACCTTTTTGTTTATAGATGGGTTTTATTATACCTGATGTCCAGGATTCTGGTACCTTGCCAGAGTCTAAGATAATATTGAATAATTTGACATATATATGGGACATGCATTTAAAGCTTGCTTTTATATGCTCATTGACAACACTATCGTCACCATTTGCCTTATTATTATTCAAGGACTTACATACCTTTTCAAGTTCTTCTATTGTAAATGGAACATTTATTTCATCGTTTGTTGTGTTTATATTTTCTTCACTGGTATACATTTCGCTGGAGGTGCTGTCATAATTTACCTCTTTGAAAAACGTATAAAGTGATGTTATTGTAGCGTCAGTAGTCTCTGTTTTTTTTCCGTTAAGTATTTTCCAATATTTTCGTGGGTTGGATTTCCGAAGACGTTTTAACATATTAGCCTGGTTTGTTTTAAATTGTGTATTATATTTGCGTGTTGTTTGTTTATATACTCGGCTTGTATTTTTTAAGTTTACTTTAGTAACAGGGTCTTTTCGTAATTTATAAAAATATTTGGCCCTGTGAAAGTTTCGTCTAGCTTTACGACATTGATTTCCGAACCAATGGAAGGGAATGTCTTTATTATGACTATTAGATTGTGTTCTAGTTCCGAATGTCTTCTTTGCACAGTCAATTAGAGACGCGTTTAGTTCGGTCACAACATAGTCTACATCGCTTTGTGTTACATTGACTTTGTCTTGTAAGTAAGATAATTGGCTGTTAATACTATCGATTTTATTGCGGTCTATATTTTCTATATATGTGGATGTCTTGTCATCATTCCATAATCGTGTTGTATCATTATTTACAGGGCGGTTTGTATTGCATGTATTTCGATTTACATTTAAGTTTAATGATACGGGGTTATGTACATCAGATAACAAGGGGCAAAATTCTGCAACATTCAGATTGGTTATCAATGGAATTACATTCGCCGTGCAAAGAAAATAGTCAACTGTACTACTTCCTTTACATGTCGTATGTTTAGAAGTAGTGTCAATCGTTCTTCCATTCATAATATACACACTATTTGATTTACAAAAATCAATCAATTTATAACCATAATTATTTACACAAGTGTCATGATTGGCACGGTCTAACATTACCGTTGTACTATTTTCAAAATGTGACATTTCAAGGTTAAATTCCGAATTTATTTCGGGAGCATTGACATGTTCAAAAATGTAATTATCTACATGTATATAATCACATAAAGTTTTGGTTCTCGAATTTAAATCACCAAATAGTAACACCTGTGAATATTTATCGGAGAATGAATGTAATTCCTGTTCAATTTCTTGATAAGGATCATCGGACGCATATACGGAACTTTCTGGTGGAATATATACTACGCCACATAACACATTAGATTGTTTTATAAGTTTATCAGATATAGAAAACCATTGGACAAGTTTGGAGGTTGTCTCAATAGGAGAGATGTGAGGTCTCAGCTCTTTCTTGTATGCAAATGCGATACCGCCTGATTTTCGCCGCGATATCTTACGCCTGTGTTTAAAATATAAATTAAAGTTTGGAAGTGTGATTTCATCAATAAGATCAGTTTTAGTTTCCTGAAAGCCTATTATGTCATAATCTTGTATGTAATCATGGAATTCTGGCAATAAAAGTTTACTTTTTAGACCACATACATTTAACGATAGAAAAGTTAACTGAGCACTTTCATTCTCCGATATATCGCTATTCACAATGGCATGTCCGTGATCTACACTAGAGGTCGCACCTGTACTAAGCCCTCCCAGCCTGGCCTACTGACCGTGCGAATTACTGTGCATTGCAGGCGGACTGACCTGGTTTGACCGACTTAGCGGTTGTTCATTTACCGTTATAGGCTGCGAGCTTGTTTTGCTATTGACGTCACTAAGGACATGCGCATGCGCAGTAGGGGGGTTGTGACTGGTTGTATTTACGTTTGGCTGAGGCGCGCCAGGGGCACGGATACTATTGTTATTGTTTTCACTTGCTTGGGGCGCACTAGGAGGACACGTGCTACTGTCGTTGTTTACCTGTGAGAGGGGCGCAACGGGGGTACAATTATCAACATTTACACTTGTAACAGGGGCATTGAGGACAACACGTTCACTGATTGTGACACTGCTAGCAGTATTGGGGGCACTGGGGATATTACATTCACTGTTTGTAACACTGCTAGAGGTAGTGTGGGGACGGGGTACATGTGGGGTTGTATTGTCATCGTTTTTGTTTTCTTGTGGGGTGGGTACAATTTGGAGAGCCGGGTCGGCAGTGTCCATTTCACGTTGTGCCTGCATTGTCCAATCGGTCGCTAATTCCATTTCGGTGTAAATATTGTCACGCACTTTCTTGTATGCTGTTTCGTCACATAGCGGAGATTTGGCCTTTTGTTTTCTGTTTAGTGAACGTTCCCTGCTATTACCACTTGATGGACACTCGGTGTCGAAACCCCTCAGAGCCTCGAATCTGTTTGGTGTTTCCCATGAGACATGTGACGCACGAGAGGTTCCGTCGGAGGTATGTGCGCGTGTGCTGTTGGGAGATTTTGACGCAACATAGTTCATCGGTTCACGCGATCGCTGATCCATGGGGCGGGTGTTGTGTAGGTGGGCAGCACTCATTGACTGGGGCGGGTTATGGGGAACCGGATAGGGGGGTTGACGCCGTCGGGTGGTTTCAAAATTGTCGAAGTCGGGGTTGTATACCTTTCCGTTGACGTACAGTTTGTCTCGTACCAGGTTCACCTTGTTGTTTTTGTTCATTTTTTGTTGTCGTAAGACGGGGTATAGTGTTTTGCGACGTTGTTCAATTTCGTATGGGAATTGTTCACGAACACCATATTGCCGTCCTTGTGACCTGTTTATCTCGATTCCGGCTTTACGGATAACTTCGCGATGCATGTACCTTTCGAACTTGGCAACAATTGGTCGTGGGTGGGGTTTTGCAATATTTCGTTGGCCAAGTCGGTGAACACGATCAAATTGGATGTCATCAATAACTATACTGTTATTTGGGTTAATCTGCGAATTGTCTTCTATTTGGATTTTCAAGAATCTTCGTAATAATTGCTCGGTGTTTTCCGGTCCATCGGTCGTCTCGGCTATTCCGAAGAACAATAAATTTTCCTGCATGGATCTACATTGTAATTCAAGTACAGATTCTTTTAAATTTGCGTTTTCATGTTTCAAGTATTCATTTTCATGTTTAAACAATGATTCGGCCGATCTAATATTGTGGAATTCTTCGCGGGCCTTGCTTTGAAAGTTGTAATAATCATCTGATATATCCGACACTGACTGACAGAATTTGTCCATTTCGTCCACACGTTTCGACATAGCCGGCATATCATTCATTAGTCGATTAACATCAACTTTCACGTGGCTTATATCCTTTTCAATAAATCCAACACGAGCGCAGCTTTGTTCAATCGTCAATAATCGTGAGTTCATTTGTTGCATCAAGTCTACAATACTGTCAAATTGGCCCTGGTTTTGTTGTGATTGCACATGACCATTGTTAGTCGGTAGTGTCGGTGCTGTTTGAGGCAAAAACTGGCTACTGGTATTATCATTGTGATATTGGGGCGGCTGCATCTGGGGCGGCTGCATCTGGGAGACCTGGGGCATCTGAGTCATATATTGCGTATTGTGCATTTGATTCATGTCATATTGGTTCATATGCGTATTATACGACGGTGGTTGCATTTGATATTGTTCAATTACTGCTGACTGACCTGATACACCCGCATTTGTGGCCACTGTCTTTGTTGACGTTGTTGACGTTGTTGAATTTCGCTCACTCTGCGTGCTCGCAGCATTGTTTTTGCGCGATTTATGTACTTTTCCGCTTTTCGGCTGCGACATTGTTCATATATATCACAAACACATATATTCCGATATATTTTTATGTATGTATTATTGTTGTACACATATTAAAAGTCCAGATTTATATTAATTTACACTGAAAT
>JBEVXV010000404.1:0-2380 GCA_040505915.1 Sedimenticola sp.
ATGTTGTTTGGGTTGAAAACGAGGTTATTGCCCCTGGACTATGTCCAAAATTGCAACCAGCTTACAAGGGTCCGTGTCTAATTCTGAAGAAGTACAATGAGCTTACATACTCCGTGCAGCTACACAGCAATGGTCCAGCCTGTGTACTGCACCATAACAAGATGAAACCTTATCTGGGCACTGATATACCTGTCTGGATACAGACAGTGGGGAACAGACTAGCAAAGGTGTGCAAGTAGTCTGCCACTGTTCAGGAATTTTAGCTGGAAAAACAAATGAGAACAGTCAATGTTTATTGTTATTGTTGTTGATAAAAATTCAAATGACATGCATACATGTATAATCTACACTGTCTGAGAGATGTGGAGTCACTGATTACGAGACAGCTGACCTATTTTTGGGGAGTACCGGTCTATTACTACCCATACTTAGTGAAGGTTCGCTGTTATATTTCCAGAATATCAAGATGTCGCAGATTCTGCCGTTAAAGTCTGGTGTTGCGAGCCGGGGCCATGTGTACCGTTGCCTGCACTGCACGAGCCTGAAGCCATACGAAGGGGAAAAGAGGAGGGTGGTGTCCCATATCTACAAGGACCACGTGCCACTGACGAGAGCACCATTTTACTGCAAAATTTGTTTATTCCGGTGCTTGGATGAAGAAAGCCTGATCAGACACGTGACGGTCTACCCGCTGCACACACAGAAGCAGAAGGAACTGCTAGCTCGGGGCTACAACGGCAGTGACGAGACGGCTCTACTGAGGGCGACACACCCATACCTCGTTCACGAGGGACGGGATATGGTGAAACTCAACAACGACGACTCGGAGTCCATCTGGTCCAACAGGGGAAAGTCTGTTGTAGAGGGTACGCCCGTCATGCAGAACAGCCAAGTCGGCAATGAGGATGTGTGGGGAATCATAATGGACGGTTTTAGTGGCTCAGAGAGTCTATCGCCAGTGCCCGCCATCAGAAATCTGCCACTGCAGTTGCGTACACCGCCAGCGCCTAGTGTCGCCGTGAGCCGCTATTCCCCGTACGTGCCACAAGCCACCAGTCTGAGCGTTCCGCCAGCGCCTAGTGTCGCCGTGAGCCGCTATTCCCCGTACGTGCCACAAGCCACCAGTCTGAGCGTTGTACCACCATACGTCCCGACTGTCGTGTCCTCCGGATTGGATACCCCCGGCTCAGCGCCCATGGAATCGTATCTGGATATTCTGTGTCAGCCTGAAGATGCTGTGACGGCACCTGTTCAGTTTACTCTGAGGCCGAAGGCAGACACCCCAGCTGTTCCAGCAGTCAGTGTGGAGTGTCCAGCAAGCGTGACCAACACAGCGCCCACACAGACGGATGGGTCTTTGGTGTTAGCCATCCATCAGATGACGGATCGGCTAGTGGCGGCGATCGAATCTCAGACGGCTTCCTACGATCGCCTCCGCGTGGCCATGACAGGATTCGTGCGGCGGACCGAGGAGATCGTGACGTCGCAGAGGCAGTTCCCCAGCTCGACGACCCACGTGCGTAATCCTGCGAAGCGAGTCCGCACTGAGCCTCCCCCGAAGGCACTGAAGAGCGTTATCGTGCGGAAAGACCTGAAGAAGAAAGAATAGTTTTTTTTAACCAATATTGATTATATATCTCAAATAGCCCTGTACCCAAACATATTTGATTGTTTTTTTTTAATAATTTCCACCTGCGAGTGGTAAATGTAATCATATTCGGTAATTCTCTCATTGCTCATTATTAGGATGTATTATCTGTATCATACTATGCTGAATATCTTTCATAAATTTATCACATACTGATTCTACGTGGTCATTGATTACTATGCACAGGCTTCCTGTTGGTACTATGTCATGTCAGTCCGATTGGTATTCAAATTCCCAGAGAGCATATATATACATATGCTGGATGGAGGATTTGTGGCAATCGTGACGTATTCGGTTATCTTTTGCCTAGTAATTGTGACTGGCTATGAATTAAGATGACTCATTCAGTAGATTGTTATAATTGTATTTTAATTAATGTTTGTCATCATTTCATAACGGTTAAGTGATTTATGACGTCATAATATAACGGGAATCCGTTAATACTACCCGTTAATGCTTATTGTTACTTACGCCTGTCAATAACGTTGTATTTCTCATGCACCGAGGTTGTTAAGGTGCATTTTGTATGTAACGTCTGATAGTGTTTAAGGTGACTCAGATATAACTATGAACTGACGGTAGATTACCACTTTTAGCTCATGCGGACATTTCGCTTGGTTAGCGGGGTGTAATGTAATGGTATGGCATTAGGATGCCTATACACCCTTATAAAACATTTGTGTAAAGAGATGTTCACTTTACACAACTACAGTTTATTGTACATTTTCATCA
>JBEVXV010000405.1:0-4442 GCA_040505915.1 Sedimenticola sp.
GAAGCAGGATGATGCTAGGAAGACATCAGCCAAATATGAAAAGATTCCATGAAGGGAAACAGAAATTAGAAGGAATTAACAAAATGTTAAGTTTTTGTGACGTACGTAACGTACGGAAGGACGGACGCCGGTAACGCTATATGCCCCCTCACCATTCGGTGGTGGGGGCATAACCAGTGGCCTTTACTACATGTTTCACTGTATTCCTTGATAGTTTGTGGAGTGTTGTGTTTAATTTCATTAGTGAACAATGTGTCAGCCAGCCGGATGAGAAGTTGTAAAATAACACAATTTGAAGACATCAGTTTTTTAATGTTTCTTTTTTTACCTTGACCTTTGCATGTGACCTTGACATCCAATCACGGAGAAGATGCCACAATGGACTTCCCACGCCAACAAACATATAAAACAATGCCATCCACTTGCTTCTACAGCGTATGGCTCAAAATTTAGATTGTCAATAGGTGACTGGCGGCCATCTTGGATTTACTCCCCTGGCGGCTTCTCGCAGCCGGTTTCGAAAAAGCACCTGTGTGATTTTCGAAGGTAAATGGTCCAATAACTCGAATCAAGTTTCAAAATCTCTTGCGGATGAAATGTATACGGGGTTTTAGGCAGGGCCAGGACTATAGGGGTTCTTCCTCTTGTTATAAATATATACAGAACTGTTCATTAATACAATTAATGAAGGAGAACTTGAGATCGCGCGGACAACAGCAACATTTACACAAATTAGTTTCGGCCGCCAGCGGCAGATAACTCATTGGAACTTTCGAAAAATCGACAGGGCTCATCCTCTTGCCGTTAGAAACAAGGGGCCGAGCTTATAAAACGTTTTATAAATCACAGACTCAAGCAATCTGATTGGTTGATACTGAGAATACTCTCAGTATCAACCAATCAGCATGCTTGAGTCTGAGTAAAGTTTTATAACCTTGGGCCATATACGTAAATTTCAGTATGGTTCATGAAGTAGAACTTGAGATAGTGCGTGGATACTGCGTGCACAACAGTAAAGTTGACACAAATAAAAGGCGAGGTATAACTTGGCAGAATTTTCGAACTAGATGGCCGCGGCCCGCATGTTGCGCCGGTCGAGTATTGACGAAATACTTTAACCGGACACACGGACGTACGGACGGACGCCAAAGTGACGACTACATCGCAAGCGGTCGCCACAAAAATCGATATGTTCATATAAATCATTATGAATAATGAAGGAGAACTCGAGTTATCGCGTGGACAAGGAAAGTGCTGAAGGACACTATATGCCCCCACACAAATATTAAAAATATAAAAATGCCAAAAAATAAAATACAAATTGAATTGATTGATTGAACGTCCGTTCAGCAGCAAGGGCTATATTATACAGATATATAGGTGCTGTGGACGACCCGATGCACTATTGCCCGAGGCCGAAGGCAGAGGGCAATAGTGCATCGGGTCGTCCACAGCACCGAGGGGCAATAGTTTTGACTGTTCCCCGAATGGCCATGAAATATCTGTTTTATTACCCAACCAGGTTCTAACATGGTAGCACACCAAAGTTCTGACTACAACATACTGTCCGCAAGCGGATGTGACAAAAACTAAGTTTCCGAACAAATAACTACTTTATTACTCAACCAAGTCGGGCTATGGTGGGTTTGTACCGTCCTAACATTTGGAAGGAAATAACCATGATTTTAATTGGTTCATTCTGAGCAACCGACCAATCAAAATGAAGGTTATTTCATTCAAAATGTTAGGACTGTGCTATACACCCTGGATGAAAACACGCTAAATGATCATTGTTTTAACTCTTTGCATGCTGGGAAAAATAATGGCTCTAAATTGTTCAAATATATCAGCAGACGACAATTAATACAGTAAAACTGTAATATTGTTTTATTTCTGCTCTCTGAAGTTTACGAAAATATGTCTTGGAATCGCATTAGAATTGCATCGTTACGATGCAATTCTTATGAAATTCCATGACATATTTGGAGGTTATTTTTACCGCTAGTGTGCAAAGAGTTAAACTTATCCAACAAATACAGTTCTGAACACTTTCCATCAAGGACACTGACAGTCTGTCCACATTAATGGTGGTGAATATGCACCTCTGAATGGGGGAAGTAGTAAATTGGTGAAATCCCAGAATATCTGGCAGAAATCTGCTGTTGAACACTCTGTGTTTGAAATACACGCATTTGCTGTGGTACCGGTGGCGCACTCAGTATTTGAGGCTGAACTATCGGACATTGGTTTTCACGATTTATAACATTCTGCATAGGCCTATCACTCATTTGCTGTGGTTCAGGTGGGGCGCTCACTACTTGAGGCTGAACATTGGGGCATAGATTTTCACTATTCATAACGTTGTGAATGTCGACAAGTAGCGTTGTTTCCTGTGATGACGTCATCTCTAGGAAATCCATGTCTTCCAGGTCCATGCTGAAGTTTGGAAGCTGTACTTCTACATGAGGAGATGGCCCAGGTCTTGAAGAGTTCATTCCTGTAATGGTACAAAATTCTGATAACATAAATACATATTACATGTACTTGAAAATCTTAATTTGTATCTTTTTTTCAGTATTAAATGTATGTATGACGACCAGTCTGTAAACTGAAACCTAGACGTCCCGCGTTTTGGGTTCCCAATCTATTTCATAACCTAAAACACTTCGAAGCAAAGAACGTAAATCCGGATACACGCCAAAATGCCGACGATAACACACTGTCTGCAGGGGACAAAAAACGGAAATGTCTGGTCTTAGTATACTGTACAGGAAAAAGTTGTTTTCTGATCCATATTCCATAACAATATTAATAACAGGGCGACCAAAACTTTTTTTCAGATATCCTTTAATAGATTCCAAAATTTAACCCTTACAACACTAAGTAACTTAATGCGCTGTTCCATGCCAGTTTTCCACGCTATTTCATTGGTCCATTCAAAATTTCAGGCTATTCCATTCTTCAGAAAGGGTATGTTTTTCAAATTTGAAGACTATTAACAAACAGTGGAGATCCTGATGAGACGGCCTACGGTCTGTAGTGTTGAAAGGGTTAAATTGAGAAAGCGCGCGAACGACAAACTTTAAGCATATTTAAGTGCGGGAATGATTTTTTTTTAGCAAAATTAGTCTTGTGCATACTTATTTTGAAGAACTAAATAAAATATAGCACCATTTGAAAGACAATTAAATAAATTTATGAAGAACAAACTATCATAATGTCACAAAACCTGTGAAAAATAATGAGTTTTACTGCTTTTTATTATTTTTGCAAATTTTATTTGGGAAATTATCTGAAAAGTCAACAGATTTCATTTTCAATCCGTAGATGGGTCCAAAAATCTGTATAAAACGGATAAAATCCGCAGATTTTGTCGCCGTTTAATAACCAGATTTAAGATTCTACATACACACCTGCATCGGCTGTGGCCATGTTTTGATCAACGTCTGGACAGTAGATGTGAGGAGCGGCTGGAGCCAAGCTTGTTGTAGCGGAGTCAGGAAGGGAGACAGGCGGTGGAGTGGGAACAGCCGAGTATGTTGTACCAGTGACAGCAAGGGAGGCCGGCAACGGAGTGTGATTAGCTGAGCGTGCTGTACCTGAAATATAGTTTTCTTACATTTTAGCCAGTAGTTTACAGAAATCTAACGGTGAATTATACCACTGTACAGCAGTAGTTTACACCACTATCATGTTTACCATATAAGGAGAACTGACGTCAGAAGCGTCGAAATGACGTCAACAACGTCGCAATGACGTATTTCCTTCGACTAATCGAATAACGTTCTCAGACACACCCTCTGGATCGCGAGACAGTTGCCGTCACTACGGCCCGCCTCCAGAAATTAATTTGCATATCCCTTGGCCATATTTTACGCTTGATTTGCTTTGTTTTTATGAAGAATCATGTGTGAAATGTAAGAAAATGTTTATTTAACCAAGTAAACTGATTAACGTGAAATAATGTACTCGTGATAGGGTCCTACCGTATATTATGATTGTTTAACATAAAATTATCACATCTTTGAATGACTTCCGGGCTTTGTTGCCAATATATTAGGCGACATATGGATGTGATAACGCAGTTACTGTACAGTTACTGTACGGATTATCCACCTCTACCATCAATAATCCGCTCGCTTGTCTCCTGGTAGAGGCTGATAACCTGTATATTTCTTTAATACTTCGTCCACGATTATGAGCTTGTGAAGTCTAAACCTAAAGAGCTTGTGTACAAGTTCATCAGTTAGGAGCTTGTAAGCAAGTTCATAAATTGGGAGGTCCAAGTATGGTCTTCATTTTCAAACACTATTAAAGGACATTTCTTTAATAGGTCGTCCACTATTATGAACTCATTATTAAAAGAAATTGTCCACTATTATGAGCTTGTGAAGTCCATACCTAAAGAGCTTGTAAGCAAGTTCATAAATTATGAGCTCTAA
>JBEVXV010000406.1:0-6628 GCA_040505915.1 Sedimenticola sp.
TTTAACATATGCTGAATCCAATAAAGATATGACAGGCATTTGTTTTGGTGAACAAATTAGCATAAATCCAAAATGGCCGCCATAAAATGATAAAAAAACACTTATGTAACAACATACTGGCAAATACAGGATACATATTTTGTGAATATATTGTGTTTACTGCTTACAGTATATTGTTTAGAATTGATTATCCATCAACATATAAAATAACATTGTTGAAAGCAATAATTGAGTAACAAATCCAGCTGTATAATCAATCTTCGCATCCACTCCAACCTCACATAGACAGCAACATCCACACTTTAGCTACAAACGTTAAAATGTTGTGTTTGTCGTGAATGAAGATGGTAATGGCTTCTTCGGATCAAGTATGTAATCAAGTTATATTCCGATATCATCTGAATGTGTCTTATTGGAATGACAACACCCCACCAGCGTTACTGCGATTCGTCGACTTTTGCATCAAAATGTATCAAAATTCAACATCACTAGGTCTATGTGAACGTCCAGAGCCAATACTCCAGGTCATTGCATTGCCCAAAAGTCTGGACAATGTGTGGTTGGTGAGTTTCTCGCTTGGCATTCCCGTAAAACAGTGTTCGTCATGGAGTGGGTTCATGTAATGCGTGGTTAGAGGAGACTGCAATGAGATTAGCAAACTTCAGATCCTGCCATTTTTTTTAACCGAGACCCGTCACCACCAGACACTATTATTCTGCCCTATGCTCTGCACAGACGCTGTCCCAGTATGGGCATTCGGTATGTCCCGGTGCCTTTGACCAGCAGTTGTACATCAAGGCATTTGAGAGTGTGACATCCTCTCCAGAAATAAATAGTACCATTGTTAGAGTATGTGGTTTTCACTTGCTCATGTCGTATATGGGGTCAGTTGGGTATGTCATGTGGCGAAGTGAATTGGAATCACATGATTATGGGGGGCATGCCTATGCCATGTATGGTCTATGTGGCCAGCTATTGACATGGAGCTGTGCATGGTGGGGTTTGAAGACTGGCAATTCTGTGTCAACAAAAGCAGCAGAAGAACAGAGGCAATCACAGCAGAACACATCTGCAGATATTCTGTTCACACCAGAAACAACCGCAATTTCGCAAAGGTTTCTGACTAATAGCAGAAATAACGATCGTCTCATCAACGACCTGGTGGTGACATGTGAGTGCAGAGGACTGAACATCAAGCAGGGTGTTACAGATGCCGACTGGTTAATAGTTTTAACAGCTATGGCTATTGCCATAACACAATACACATCTGCTGTTTTTGTAGCGAATGACACATATTTGCTTGTTTACAAATCCAGTCAGCATTTCCCAACATCAGTTATCATATGATGTGATACAGTCTCTGCACTCTACAATCAATGCAAGAAAAAGGTTATTGCTCTTTACCGTCCGGATAACGACAGGGACAGCTTGATGGTCTTCACTTAGACAGATACTACACAGTCATGAAGACATTGCTAGAGTAGGTCGAGTTGTCCCTTCTCAAACTGTATGTTGCAATTCGGGCTCTTTCACTGGACAAGCAACGCTACATGTATACACTTCGATTCGAAGAGTACCGTTATTATCTGGGTCAAGTTGGAATCGCTCACATTCCATCGCAACTTATGTGGTGTCCATATGGGGCTACATGTATATGCCATAAATTATTTTGGTCACGTCGGACGCAGTCTACATTATTGTATTTCCAACCTGAGCAGACCCAGACCATACATAATATAAATACAGACTGATCATTAGACTGGTATCAGTCCATGAATTTGTATGACATTATTCCTAAAACATTTAAACTTCAGCTAGTATCCTGTATATGCATTTCATAGCTCCAGCAATAATTAATGTTCAACCAGGCCAGGGAGATGGGGATATTTCAGAAATATGGTATATAGGAAGTTAACGGTTATGGGGTAAACCTAAAACATTAAGGACTGATACCAGTCTAACTGATCATGTGATACACTAATTACGATAACACCATGTTGCAAAGTTTTGTTTCTCAACAAGCTCCTTGTGGCGCCGTGGATTTGATCACTTGCAGTAATGTCAAAATATAGTCTCAGTTTATGAGCCCTAAACACAAGTAACCATCCAATAATCAGCCAATCTATCAATAGTTTCTCAATCAGAGAGTATGCTGTGACTATACATAAACTATACATGTATTGCAAGAAAGATGTGGAATTTAGTTGTTGTGATTGTATCCATTTCGTATTCGTACACTTATTATATACTAGATGGCCGCGGTCCGCATGTCGCGCCCGCCAAGCATTGACCAAAAAACTTTACCCAAAAACTTTAACCTGACACACATACGGACGTACGCCATTGTACTGACTACATCACGGTTTCCGCAAGCGGGCGCGACAAAAACTAACTGGCAAGAATTTCTTTCTTGTGGCCCGTCTTGGAATTCTAACTTTAGTCAGGGGTGAGAGATCTATCTATCGTCATATTGTTAATTAAATGAATTGATTTACTGTCAAGTACATCATGATTCTGTGTACCAATAATAATACAAATGTACATTACAACTGCTATATTTTATCAAAATATACATTTTATAATCATCTGTCCATTATTTCATGGCCAGATATTAGTCATTATTACCGTGTCGGAAAATTATGAAAACGAAAGTAGAAGTTCCGATTCAGTTCATTTCTAAATAGAATCCCTACCCAATAACAACTAGATTCAGTTCCCCCATCAATTAGCGATTCATATACTATGCATTACGCATACATGAGTCCCACGTGATAAGCATATCGAAAAAGGCTGGAAAACCAGGGGTCCTTAAACGATATTACAATTTAAGTGGCATTTATTAAGTTCGATGGCCATCTTGGATTTCTGATCCATTCAAAACAATATGTATTGGTGTTACAGCATTAGTAATAAAAATATATTAAATGTCTATTCACAAGACCAGCATATTTCAGTAGAAACAATGGGTTTACGTTCAATTACAAGTCATAGCATTTGAAAATATACTAAAAACTCCTGTTGGTAGCCATCTTGTACTTCTCATTTCCCTCAAGTGTGAGAATGTCCACACACACCTGGTTATTATCGCGCACACCCTCCCCTTGGAAAAACTTTGGGTCACCCTCCAATTACTGTGACAGTCCAGAATTTTAATCATTTTCAGTATTTCGGCTGCCATTTTGGTGGCCATATTGAATTTATATGCATGTGACTTTATTGAAACATCTATTTTACGACAGCAACTGAATCGCTGCCCTCGAAAACCTATTTCTAGAGCACAAGATCACTGTCCTGTGCCAATTGGTTCATTTTATACAAATTCAATCATTTCTGTGGCCATCTTGACGGCCATCTTGTATTCTGAAAAACCCTCAAGGGTGAGAGGTTCACACTCACCTGGATATTATCACAGACATCATCATTAAATAATTTGGATTTGTCTTTAATACTTATATTATAGATTTCATAAAATTAACAAACCTGGTGAAAACCGCATGCAAATATTCCATCTCGATCACAAGTTATTTAACCTAAATGTAAATGCTTTAATTTAACGACTGCACTGGCTGGAGGACCTTGCATGTCGGGACCCACTATTTAAGTCCCCATCCGATAGGACTAGGCTATCACAAAGATATCTTGCCAAAGGACACGCCGAATTGGCCAGTGTCGGGATTCGAACGTCGGACCTCCCGATCCGTAGTCGGATGCTCAACCACTGAGCTATTGCGGCTTTTTGCACATTTTATGCAAATGAGCTGTGACATCACAAGAAGTCATGAATAATATGCAAATGAGATTTTGTTTTTTCCAATTAAAATTGTTATTATTGTGAATAAAAATCTGTGAAAATGTTGAAAATGTCTATCAATACATGCATGATCTACTTATGAAATATGTTATGATGCAATGTCAAAGTTAAAATTAATATAAATAAAATAAATAACTTTTGGTACTTTGTGACATCACAAGGAGGCACGCATATTCCAATTTAATTAATTATTTACCTCATATAACTTTTTAATCCCTTGGTATTTCACATGCGGTTTTCACCAGTCTTATTAATTCATTGAGATCTATAATATAAGTATTAAAGACAAATCCATGTCGGGGCACCTTTAATAAATAAACAAGCATCTACCATTGCCCCTTACTGCATGTAAAATAGATGGATTCTTCATAAACATGTTGTTTTATGACCAATGTTTGGAAAATATACGGTGTATCAATATATTTTATTTTTAAATATTGATATTGTTATGGCGACCATTATGAATTTATGTTAACTGACAATGCATAACATGATTTTATCTGATTTAAAACATTTTGTACGGTTTCTTGATACATAAGTAGAAATATTCTTTTAGATATTTACATTTTTACCATTTCTGGCGGCCATCGTGAATTTTGACAATGCCACAATGGGGAACTTCTGGTACTTTTGCCAGTGATACATGTATGACTTTCTGAACATATCCTGAAAAATTCAGCTTTATACAAAAAAAATCCGGGCCAAAACCTAATACTCTGTACTATAAAGGTTGTGAGACGATCAATCAGCAAGCCTGTTAACCGTTCAGTCAATCAGTCAACCGAGCAGGCGGACACTTAGTCAGCCAGTTAACTTTGTTAGTTAGTCCGCCGCCTGCCAGGAAATGAATTGTTCAATATAGTCAGTCCGTCAATCAGGCGGTCAAGCAGTCAGTCAGTCTGTCAGTTAGCCAACCAGTCAGTCAGTCAGTCAGTCAGACGATCAAGCTGTCAGTCAGTTAGTCAGTTAGCCAGCCAGCCAGCCAGTCAGCTAGTCAGTCAGACAGTCAGTCAGTCGGTGAAGCAGTCAGTCAGTCAGTCAGTGTTGGTCATTCTGTCGGTCGGTCAATCAATCAGCAAGTCCATCAGTCAGTCAGTATGTCGGCCAGTCAGTCGGTCGGTCAGTGTTTCAGTCAACCAATTAGCTAGCTGGTCGGTCATCCAGTTAGCCAGGCAATCAATTAGCTAGCCATCCAGACTGGCAGCCTATCAACCAATTAACTAGTCAATCTGCTAATCAACCAATCATTTAGTCATTAAATATTTGTAGAGGCTGTCTGGACACAGAAAGAGTTGCAGACGTTCTGGAATCATAAAGATCACCTGCTTCAACTCATGCAGAAACTGAACATCATCGCACAAATGGACGGACAGACGCACGACGGCTGCTATTTAGTGCCCTGCATGCTGAAAGAACCTCCACCCATCTTGATGAAGGATGACTGCACACGTACCCAAAAGCTTTGCATCAACACAAAAGATGGCTTTCTTCCCGCGGTAATTTTCCAGGGACTCGTGGCCGGATGCGTATCAAAATGGAAGATCTCCAGACAGAAGGACAAGGATTTAATCTACTGTGGGTATGGCTGCTTTGACATTGACATCTTTCATCGAATGATGCTGTACTTCAGCGATAGTACAATACAGATGTGGGTTAGCTGCTACAACAAGAACATGCCGGGTCCAAATCCCGACCTTTGCGCCGAGGTTAGAGAGTACGTTCTACAAACTCTGCAGAAAATCATCACCTGTTTGAGCCTATCTCAGTGCTCAAACTTGGAGCTGTCAATCAAATGCCCTGATATTCAGGAACTGAATGAATTACCGGGAAATGGAATGTTCAAAATTGATGAGCTTGTAAAGCAACGCAGTGACGTCAACGTAATAATATGCCATGCGCATGAGGAAAGCCACCATGTGTGTTGCTCGGAACTCTTACAACACTGGTACGGTGAGAACAGCAGGCATGACTCCGATGATGACAACTGTACAGGGGAGAAGATACTAACAGACAAACAGCTGAGAAACATCGCTGATAAAATCGGCAAAGAGTACGAGTGGTTAGGGATTGAGCTGGATCTTCCTCAAGAGAAAATTGATCAAATCAAGCAGAACAACCCATATGATGTTGTCAATCAGACGGCAAAGATTCTGCAGGCATGGAAAGAAAGAGTTGGTCGCCAGGCTACATTTAGTGTGCTGAAGCAAGCCATGTTGACTGTTGGCATTGATGCCACCACAGCTCTAGCCGGCATCAAGTGAGTTAGCGGGTGTTGTGCATGATATATACTGAACTGAGTGGCATCGGGGCGGCATCAACTGCAGAGATTTCTCCGATCTCTACAATAGTGCCTAAGTAACGCATTCTTTCCCTTAGAGGCGAGTGTCATGTGTGAGATGTTCACGGAAACATTGCGTATTTTCTATAAATTCTGATTGCGGAATAATTTAGCCAACTTTTGATGTTGTTTGTGTTTACTAAGGTGGGTTACACTACAAGCGCTCAGTGCGACATCGATCACGCTAGTCCTGAATGAAAGAGCCTGTGTGTGTGAGCTCTCGCAATTCCCCTCGATAGGTTATTTTCTGCCATCTTGGATGTTTTAGCGAGCACCCACAAGCGTTTAATTACACCATTCTTGTTTCTTGTATTTCAAAACAATTTACTGAAAAACATCTCACTCGCAATAAGGCACATTATCTTGTGTGCTGGCTCATGTACCACTTGCTGCAGTTTAACTTTTACAATGCTGAAACGGTAAATTGTCGTCTGCTAATGATTCATGTTTTAATTATATCTCACGAAAACATGTATTTT
>JBEVXV010000407.1:0-8907 GCA_040505915.1 Sedimenticola sp.
GGTCATAAAGTAGCGAACTTCCGCTTACGGCTAGGAGCGGGAATCCAGCGAGGGAAGCCTGAGGGCAGCTCAGTGGCAGAGGCGGACATCACTTCTAATTCCTTTTCTAACCCTATCTGATCTGATACCCTTTTTAAAACTATGGATAAATACGTTTAAAAAGGAAACTCATGAAATGAATAATTTCAAAGGCAATCAATATGTTAGTTGTTTTGTTGGTGGCTTATGTCAACAGACGTGCCGTTGGGTTAAGTCAGGAAACGTGCCAGCAATATAATCAACTGTTAGGATTTCAACAGAATGTGCAAAACATGAATGAATATTTGGAAAGTTTCAAAAGCTATATTTCTGAACTTTCTCCGATTTCAGAAGTTGAGTGGAATAGGTCTGTAAGTCTATGTAATATAAAAAAATACAATGAAAAAGAGATTATTCATTCTCAGGGAGAAGTGTCAGATAGTATTATGTTTCTATGTGATGGTCTTGCGAGATCATATCTGATTGATACTGAGGGAAGAGATTTTACATGGTCAGTTCATTTCAACGCACCAGAATCAAATATAAAAAATTTGTTCGTTGTAGATTACGCAAGCTTTATTAAATCAGAACCAAGCAAACTTGGCTTTGAAGCATTGCAAAATACAACCGTAGTAAAAATCAATAAAGAGGATGTTTATTCGTTATATTCAAGCAGTCATTACTGGTCAAATATAGGTAGAGTCATATCCGAAATGGCATACTATTTTACGCATCATAGAACATTGTCATTATTGACCCAATCAGCGAAAGAACGTTACGAGAATTTGGTTAGCGAAAATATATCATTTATTGAAAATGTACCACAGTACTATGTGGCATCATACTTGGGCATCACACCTCAATCACTTAGTCGTCTAAAAAAAGAGGTGCGAATTACCAAATGTGAATGAATGAAGTTATCCAAAAACATAGCATGGATCATTATTTAACCATCGAGCATACGGAGTTAGATTATGAGCTATGAATTACTGAAATCATTGCATATTTTAGGAACTATATTGCTATTGGGAAATGTAATTGTAACAGCATGGTGGAAGGTTATGGCTAACCGTACCAATAATGCAAAGGTTATAGCATTTGCGCAAAGACAGGTAACGCTGACTGATTTTCTATTTACACTTCCAGGTGCTGTTCTCATTGTAGCAAGCGGTGATTATATTGCCTATTTCATGATGAATGATTCTTGGACTGTACTCTGGATTGCATGGGGTAGAGTACTATTTATCATGTCAGGTTTAATCTGGGTATTCATATTGGTTCCAATTCAAGTAAAGCAAGCTAAACTTGCAAAAGAATTTACTTTGAAAGAGTCAATTCCTGATAAATATTGGAAGCTAAATAAGCACTGGTATCAATTTGGAGCTGTGGCTGTTTTATTGCCACTTTGCAATATTTACTGGATGGTTTTCAAACCAATATGAATAAATAAGAGGACGAAAATAGAATGCGGTCAAAAAAAAGAAAAAAGGGGGCAGGTCTCCCGTTGCACGTCAGTCTCAGATGATTTATCATCTTCTTACGGAACAGAGGAGAATTGCAACGTGCAATGGGAAACCTGACCCTCTTCTTTGTGCTCTCCTCTGTGTCAATACGAGGCAAAGTGGTTAGAAGAAATGAAGGCGCAGATATTGGCGCAGAGGTAGTGTGGCTAAAAAGGCTCAAATCATTTCGTGGTGGCTTTTGGTCGCATTTGGACTCAAAAACAGATTATGAGCTATATTCAGAGGCAAATTTTTATTTTCATTCTGGTAGGTATGCAGAGTTCTTGGCATTAGCCAAGTACATTGAGTCAGTGTACTCATCAAATCGTGTATTCAATAAAATGTCTTCTATAGCTGAGCGTAGAGTATGAATATTTAGCTAACAAGAAGCTTCACGGGACAAAATACTCGCTGCGCTCGCATTTTTTCAGTGAGCTAGGCGTTAGAGCGCCAAACGAAGCTTAGTGCACCTTGCAGGGTACAAGTCCCTGCAAGGCAAGGTTTAGCTAACCACCGGTACCGAGTGTTGCGTCTGTGGCGGAGTGGGTGGAATTCCCGCGTACAAGACAGATGAAGCGTACACAGAGAATCTTGCAGGCCGTGGGGGTAACCGTATACCCTGAGAGTTGGTACAGCTTCGAAATGCAAGTTGAGGTTGGCGAGGGTTTTAACGTACCCGAAGCCAAAATGAAGCATCCGAGAAATGGCGAGGATGTGAATGGCCTCCGGAGTCATCAGGCTGCGGCATGTAAGAAGAGGTGCGCACCAGAACTTGGGAAGCCCCATATATTTTCTTAGATATTGGTGGTTAACATTGTTAGCGTTAGAGACACGTAAGGTACAGCCTGACACGGTACTGGGCGCAGATGTGATACCAGCAATATATAGATCTAAAATATAATGCTGAGAACTGTAAAAAGTGAAATTATTAGCTATGGGGTGGCGGATCAAGCGTAGTACTCTGAGCAAGGGAGAGCCTTGTGCATGGGGAAGGACTTGACGGGAGCACGTAGCTCGCATAGGAACTTATACCGAACATGTTGATTCGGAAGATATAAGCAAAATCCACTGCGGGGAATAGTCATTTGATTGGAAGAGCAATCAGTACGGAAACGAGTGTAACCGAGGAGCCCCGTGAGGGAAAACTTCATGCGGGGATCTGTGCGGGGGGTGCCGGGTGATCGGCATTCCTACCGCGTCTGTCATATAGAATCAAGATTAGTGAATTAGATGAATAGTGAATCAAACAAACCACCTTTAACTGGATCGTGCTTATGTGGATCTATCCAATATTCAGTTGATAAAATAGAAAAACATATGGCACATTGTCATTGTATGATGTGTCGAAAATTTCACGGTGCAGCATTTGCAACTTACGGGTCAGCTAGGGCAGATAATCTACATTGGATTTCTGGAAAAGATAAATTGCAGGAGTATGTCGGTGAAAATGGAACAAAAAGATTATTCTGTGGTAACTGTGGTTCTAGTTTAGTATTCATTCCATCGCACGACACTGGAGAGTATGTAGAATTCACACTCGGCACGTTAGACTCTGAAATTAATAATGTCCCTGATGCGCATATTTTTACTAAATACGGCGCTTGCTGGTATCAAATAACTGACGATTTACCTCAGTACCAAGAAGGTAGAGACCGTACAAAGAGAACATAACATGAACATCCAGCGGATTGCCAAAAGCAAGAAGGGGTCACCATTTAGCTGAGCCCTGTCAACAGGAAAAGTCACATTATTGACTACAAATTAATAACTTTTAGTGGCCACTCGATAAACAATATCATGTCGCCTGAGTTGACCCATAAACACGCCCTTATTCTCTATTGGACGGCATCGTGTTCGTTAACCGAATCGCACCAGTCAGCCTTCTGGATCTAGGCGGTGGACGCAGCTCCTACAGAGATGGCATCCTGCCCCAGGCTCGTATCGCAAAAAGAGGGGGCAGGTCTCCCATTGCACATCAGTCTCAGATGATTTAGCACCTTCTTACGGAACAGAGGAGAATTGCAGCGTGCAATGGGAGATCTGCCCCTCTCCTTCTTGCTCTCCTTCTCACCTTCGGTCATAGCCGAGAGGCGGTATTCTTTGAAGATGAAGATCATTAAGTCTATTTGCGCTGGCTAAAAGAAGGGGCAGAATGTTATTGCGTTGATATACATGTTTATGTTTTGATGACTGATCATATTCACCTGTTAGCGGCAGCGTACGATACGCAGGGTATTACACGAATGATGCAATACTTTGGAAGGCACCATGTGCCATATACCAATCAAACCTACGGCACAAGCGGCTCCATCTGGGAAGGGCGCTACAAAGCGAGCCTCATACACGAAGGGAGTACCTGCTGACGTGTATGCGCTATATGAGCTAAAACCTGTAAGGGCCGACAATTGATAGGTCTCCTTGGTCAATGGCTGCGGGAGATCGAGATGCCCTCCTCATGAAACGTCGTGATGACCTCATTAAGCTGGAAATGGATCATATGAAGCGAGAGCACGTTGAACCGCCACTGGATGCAACCCCCCAAGCCACGGCTATTGATACGGATTAGAGATAGCTGATGGATTTTGCACTACACTTCTCCATCGCTATGGCCACAATCGATTTCCAGCTTTATGTATCTCCTCGACCTTCACATACGTAGCCCGTCAAACCGCAAAACGACACTCTTCAGCGCGGACCGCACCGAGACCGATCTGCGTAAATGGTCTCTACTGCCGCAACCGCCGGAGAATAGTCAACGACTCCAACTGATCGCACTGACATGTGCCGGTCGGCGCTTTGCCGAACATCTTCCGTATCCCGCTCCCGCTCCCGCTCCCGCCAACCAAACCATTACCCTGGATTACCGCATTGCCTTGCATCCGCCGTTTGACGGCGCTTGTCGCTCTTCCGTCGACAAAGATCACTTAGCCATCAAAACGAACCAAGAAAATGGCCCCGTGGACGGACACATCGGCCATGGGGTATCGGTCAAGAACATCCGCAAAACCGACAATGCCAACCGCTTCTCCCTCGCCTACGGAAAGGCGCTTTGCCACCACATCGGCACGGATGACTTCGATTTTAACAACCCCTTGTTCAAGTTGGATCGCTACAGATCGCTATTTGACGGCAATTCACGCCTGACAGACCCGGTCGCGTTTCTGAATCGACTGCACTATAAGGCGATAAGATGTGGTCGTTATCCCGCCAAGCAGACCTTGCAGGCCTTCTGCTCACTCTTCTCCGAACATCTTGGAATCGACACCGATCGATGGCAAGAGAAGGGGCATGATTTCAATGCCTCATGGTCAACACTGGAGCGTCGGCTGCGGGATTCGATCCTGCCCATCCTCGATATGACGCGCCATTTGATGGACGCCTTCCCCAAGAGCGGTAAGCCGTTGCGTATGCACGGGGTGGTTCTGTTCGACCGGCCCGACAACCTCTGTGCCGCCCAACACCTGCCAGAGTGGATCGGTCTGGTGGATGAGCTCTTTCCCAACATTCAATTCATCGCAACCCTGCCAGCGGAGAAGATAGCGCAGATCCCTGATCGAATACTCAGTGGTCGCATCGGGCTGCCAAAAAAAACCAGTAAACCCACCCCAGGGACCACACCAAAGATCTCCAAGGTGGAACCCAATACCATCTTGTTGTTCCACATCGACGGCCGCCTGCCCAACTTGGCGCTGATGAAGCTGAGCAGCTATTACAAATCACTCGGCTACAATATTGAACTGTCGAAAACAGTCAAACTGATCGGCGGTGCCGAGCATCTTTTCGCCGGCAGTGTCTTTTTCACCAAATCATCTCAACAACGAATAGCCAAGCTGAAGCGCTATTATGGTGACGACATCACCATCGGCGGCACTGGGGTCGATCTGAAACTACGTCTACCCCCGGAGGTTGAAGCCGAATCGCCCGACTACGACCTCTATCCGGAACTAGGTGATCGGGCCATCGGTTTTATTACCCGCGGCTGTCCTTATCGATGTAAATTCTGCCTGGTGCCGGACAAGGAGGGTGGCGTTCGCCGGGTCAGCGATCTCGACGAGCTGCTGCGCGGCCGCGACAAGCTCATCCTGTTGGATGACAACCTGCTGGCCTTTCCCGGCGTCGGCGGAATCCTGGAACAGATGGCCCGCCGTGACCTCACCGTCAACTTCACCCAAACGCTCGATATCAGGATGCTGGATCGGGATATGGTCGTGTTGCTGAAACGGGTCGGCTGGTCGAACACCCGATTTACCCGGCCGGTAATCCATTTCAGCCTGAACGGGCTGTCGGGGCTGGATCGTGTCAGCCGCAACTACCAACTGTTTGATTTTCAATCCAGAGACAACGTCGAGTTCATCTGTATGTACGACTACGACACCACTCTGGAGGAGGATGTCGAGCGGTTCCGGTTTATCCGATCTCTGCCGGGCGCCTATGTATTCGTGCAGCAATATCAACCCACCATAGGCGCGCCGCCGAAACCGGAGATCGACTTTTTTGGGTCCAACACCGACAGACTGATCGACCAACTGATCAAAATCGTCTACCGACAAAACATGAAGAGCATGGAGAAGTATTATCGCTGGTTGAGCCGGCGCTATGCGCAACAGTACGGACGCATTCATCAGGGCCTGGTCGATGTTATTTTCCGCTATAACGGCAGGGATCAAAAGGGGCTGTATATCACCTCCCTGTTGGCATCAGCGCAAGTTGGTCCAGTAACCGCTGGGCGGCTTGCTCTACATCCAGACCATCGATGCTGATTTGTAGATCCGCTCTTGCATACGATTTTTTGAAATAAGCGATGTCTTTCTTGATCTCCTTCAGGTAAAGAGGTCGCTCCTCCGATGTTAACCGCTTGTCCGTCAGTTTGGAGTTCGCGTCGTAAAATACGATACGTTGCAAAATATTCTCCGGTGTGTCGAGCACCACGACCTTCAGTCCCGCTGTTCGTTTCACCACGTTCCAATATCCGCCCATCAGTCCGCTGGCGGGTAAGGCGATTACTGCGTTATTGCTTTCCGGCAGGCCCAAAATATGCGACAGGGCCTTTGCGGCCTCTTTGCGGAAATCATGCGGCATCCAATACAAATGCTGGAGCTGGTCAATGGACATGGAGAAGAACCGTTCGATCTCCACATCTAAATCGAAAAAAATGCGGTCTGTTATTTGAGCCAGTTGGGCGCCAATAGTGGTCTTGCCGACACAACCTACACCGGTTAGAAATATTCGCACGTCACTTCTCTTCGCTTCGGTCAAAGATTTCGAGCTTGAAATTAAAACCCATATACGTCGAAATCATCTGTCGAAGCTCATCCCAACTGACGGGCTTACCGTCGATAATGAGCAGTGGAGCCAAGGGATCATCCGCTTCGCTGGTGATGCGGCCGCGAACCAAGCCATCTTTGATTTGGTCGCCGCAATCGCCGTACTCAATGTGTCGGCGCGAAAGTCCACGGCGGATACGCTCAAACAGCGACTTGAAAGAGATATAAAGATCTTGTTCAGCATCAGCGATTATGCTGAATTCGTAACCTTCACCGTCTTCCTTCACCTCGAATGCATCAAGGGATAACTCATCACTAAATAGATGGGTACGAAACTGAAAGGTGTGCGAAACACCCTCTTGATCCTCCAGAGTGACCGGATCGAACGCAATATGTTTGTAATCAAGATCAAGATACTCAGCGATAGACTCGTTGTAACAACGAGAGCACAAGAGCTTGGATTTCCCCATGTTTCCAACATGGACGCCATCTCGGGATACAACGGTTATACCGCAAGCACTGCAATGACCACTCATCTTGGGATTATGTATTTCCACTTAGTCTACTCCTTAATACACCGGCACCAGATTAGCATAGGTCACCACCAGCCACTTGCTGTCTTCTATCGATGGGGTCAGACTCGATCGATATCCCGCATTGGTTGTGAAGGGTATGCATCAATCGAGTTTGACCCCATCGATATACGATATTGCAGGGAAGGCCGGTAGGGTGGGCACGTTCTTTGTGCCCACGCTTATAACGCTTGCTATGCAGCAATCGGCACGATCTTTTTCAGTTCTTGTGCCACAGCATGGCGAGCCTCTTCAAGGTCATAGTCATCTTGTAGACCCAGCCAAAACTTTTCAGTAGTGCCAAGTGCGGCAGATAGACGCAAGGCAGTATCTGCAGTGACGCTGCGTTTGCCGTGTACAATTTCATTAATACGGCGTGGTGGTACGCTCATGGCGTTAGCCAGTCTGTTTTGGCTGATCGCCAGAGGTTTTAGAAACTCTTCTAATAAAATTTCACCGGGATGAATGTTGGGTAGTTTGCTCATATGCTTCTCGTTAAGAGTGGTAATCAATGATTTCAACACTGTAGGCATCGCTATTTTTCCAAATAAAACAGATGCGCCACTGTTTATTGATTCGAATGTTGTGCTGATCTTTGCGCTTACCGACTAAGGCTTCTAGGCGATTAGCGGGTGGGATGCGTAGGTCATTGATGGTCTGGGCATTATTGATCATACGTAATTTGCGGCGTGCGATGGCTTGAATATCATGTGGTAAACGGCGAGATAGAGTGCCCTCCCATATATTTACTGCTTCTTTACAGTTGAATGACTTAATCATTAACAAACTATAACGCGTCGCGTCATATAACGCAATGCGTTATACTTGCCGTGGTGCAAGCGCGCTCTCTGGTCTATCGAGTAGCTTAGTTTTACTTTGTTAAATTTGAAAATCACTAACCCGTTGATAACTGTGACTGTTTTCTGTGCCAATCAATAGCAGCCTGCCTTTTTTATGCCGTTTCTCCATCTGCCGTAGAAGCTCTTTTTTGTCGATGTCCCTGCGCGGAAGGAACCCCATCAGCAGGTTCTCAATGTCGGAGCAACTTAGTAATGGGTAGGTATCTTTTTGCAGAATACGTTCTTCCATCATAAATAGTTGGGCCAGGGCAACCAAGGTCATATGGTGATGCCAGGAGGACCATTTTCTAGCCTGATAGTCTGCCATTCCTGCTTCACTCCTACCATCCTGGAAGGATCGTTCAACCCAATAGCGTTGCCCCTGCCTACGTGCCAACTTGTGAACTGGCATCTCTTCTGGTGTATTGGATAGGCTATATTTGATGGTCTCTGGAGAGTTGATTTCCCGGCGTACGATCAAATGCCAATGGTGTGCAACTGTCTCTTTCCCATCCCATAACCAAACACGCCGATACACTATTTCAACTTAAAGCATCATTCCAGCCAACGCCACTCCCTATATCAACACCGATTACTTCGACTTCCGCTACGGCAATACAGCTGCCGGTGAGCGGTTTATGGATGCCCAGTGGTTGTCGAGCACCCAATATGTCAGCACCACCATGAACGGCGATGAGACACTGTTCGGGGT
>JBEVXV010000408.1:0-2503 GCA_040505915.1 Sedimenticola sp.
ACGGTCGCCGGTTGAATCTCACATAAAATGGTCTTCGGCGCAATTGTCACTGTGTTTGTGGTCAAGTTAGTCATGTTTACTAAGACGCCTACCTTCTTCTCACTCTTGTAATGTATTACAGAGGGGGTGATGTCTATAAAGGAGGGTATAGCTGACTCCTCGCTTTCTTGGATGATAGCGCATGTGGGTTGATGATCTATCTCACCATCAGTGTAGCCATGAATCGTCTTACTCTCGTTCGGTCCAATAGTGATGCGAGCTGCCTCAGCACTACGTATGATAGCTAACCTATTGTCGTTCCTCTTCAGTTGTCTCTCTCTTACTGTGATGGCTCTAAAAGCAAGGTACCATGGGGTGGTAAGATCCGCTACCTGCAGGTATTTCTTGCCGTGAGTGGACTTGCAGTCACTTATGAGTTCAATGAGGATATTGGTTCCTAATAAAATGGGAGTTCTCTCTGTGTACGCCGTCTCTGGTGTGATTAAAAATATACATGGAATGTGCGTAGACTGCTGCATTCCCTCGATGGTGGTAATGTCGGCTTCTATACAGCCTAAGTAGGGTAGGTCATTTCCATCTGCACACTGTACATTCAATATCTGACTGAGTGGCTTAATCTCAGTCTCGGAAAGGTACTTGTCATAAAATCCTTTTGATAATATACTCACACAGCTCCCCGTGTCTAACAAAGCTTTGGCTTCTGTACCATTAATACTGATGTTAGCCTCATTAAGATTGCCAACCAACTGTGGACCCTTGTCTCTGTCCAAAGTGCTCAAATTCGGTCCGCTTATTTGAGCACTTACACGTTTGGGCAATTCCTTGCAAAGTGGCCCTGTTGTTGACAGTTATAGCAAGTAGGACGCCCCATGGTATTAGCCCCTGTCGGTCGTGTCGGTCGATAATACCCTCGTCCTCCGCGACTGTATCCATCACCTCTGTCATCCCCTTGTACCCGTCCTCTGCTAGATCCTCTGTATCTTGGGCCTCTGCCCCCTCTGTAAAAAGGTACATGTTCAAATTGATTGCTCCTCCCTTCCTCTCTTTCCTGTTCCAGTCTACCTATTCTGGTATTTAGTTGTTGCAGGAGTTCCTTCACTTCTGTAAGCTCAGATTTCTCTTTCCTGTCAACGTTCACTGCAGCGTGACACTTCTGCTTACTGCTTGCCTCTTTCTCGGTTACTAAATCAGCTTCGATTTTCCGAACTTCTATCTTGAACCTATCGTAGTCCAGAATGGTGTCACACTTTATAAATGCGAGTGGTTTTATACTCGGTCTAAGTCCCTGATAAAATACTCTCTTGAGAATAGTGTCATGTTCCTTGGGCATGCCTTTCAATGCCACGGCTCGTGAGCATATTTCCTCTAGTCTGGATGCATATGCCACAACGCTCTCGTTGGCATCCTGTTGGCAGGCGTAAAATTGTCTTAATATACATTCCTCCGACTCGATATACCCAAATGTCGACTCCAGCTTACCCATAACATCATGAATTCCAACCCCTGTTCCTAATCGCCTTAGTATATCACTGGCATTGCCTTTAACAGCCCTACGAATTCCCAACAATATCTGTTCCTCAGTGTAGTTACCCGCGACTAGAAGTGACTCGACTTCAAATTTGAAGGTCGGCCAGTTAACTTCGCCCTTATGTTCTTCTCCGAAGAACTGAGAAATTCGAGGATATGCTGCATCACGTATGTATGTAGCAGTCGCACCCGACGGAATTTTCGGGGTTGCGCCAATGCTATGCTTACTAGTTGAATCTGAATCTGCCATTTCCTTCCCAGCACGCCTAATAAATGATACCAAATCCTCTGGGGTGTCTATTTTTGTGGGCTTGATGGCCAAACTGTGAAATGCATCGAGCAGTTTCCGATCCTCCTCTGAGATATCCGAAGGATCCATGCTTCCTTTTTAAGCTAATTTCACTCTGCCAATGGATGATCCCTCGCAATGATTTCACCGTATCAAGTAACTAGTCACTGTTTCACTATATAGCACTATGGAAGGGGTTGGCAAACTATTTCACTTTGAATGGGGGGAAGGGTGGTGTACTAATGGTTCACAGTACTGAAGTGTCTATTTTCACATTTACTATCTATGCTTCACGAAACAATATCACCGGACCCGTTACACTTGTTACGTGTCTGTGGGAGGAGTGTAGTGTGGTGGGGTATACGGCACTGAGTATACTGAAATCACTGTATGCACGTGTTTATCACTATGTGGAATGTTTTTTTCATCACCTACATGTACATGCGTATCGCTAATTGTGGAATGTCTTGGTCATCACCTAAATAATCACTATTTCCGCACTATTTAAAGGGTTGTATAAATGCACCACTATACATAAGTTGTGTATCACTAATCGTGGAATGTCTATATCATCACGCCCCTATATCACTATTTGCTCACTACTGATCCCTGGAATGCACTGGTCACACGTTAGCATAGATCATGTAATTATTAGAAGTTAAAGTGTCACAATCACTATTGTTTTAA
>JBEVXV010000409.1:0-4694 GCA_040505915.1 Sedimenticola sp.
GGAAGACAAAGTTCCTCGGATTCTGAACCGGGCACGCCGGTGAAAATTCAAAAAACAATGGCGGACATGGAATCGACAGCGGGGCATCGGACTATAGACGATGTTTACCAGTATTTACAGAAAATGGAACAGAGCAATTGTGACAATAGACTCCAAATGGAGAACAGGTTAGAAAAATTTGAAACAGATCTGAAGTCGCATTTAAATCTTGCAATTTCGTCCCTGCGTAATGATATGAGTTCGGAATTCCAACGTGTAGATGACCAAATAAAAACAATTCATGAGAAAATTGCACAGGTGGAAATAGTGCAGACCCAGGTTCCCGAATATATTGGTCCACCAAAGTCTGAGTTCGATACTGAGCGAAATATTTGCATTAAAAATGTAGACGAGGAGGATGAAGGACAAAGTGTAGAGAAACTGTTGCAATACACACGTACACTGTTGAATGTGTTGGACGTGGAGGTCAAGGTCGTGTGTGCTAAGCGCGTAGGGGACATCATTAGTAACAACATGAACACTGACCGAGTACGACGGCGCCCGCGGCCGGCAATTGTCACGCTTGAGACGGTGTCACAAAGAAGCGACGTATTGAAATCAAAACGCAAACTGCGCGACAATGCTGATTATAGGAATGTGTACATTGAACCAGACAAAACACGCCTTCAGCGTATTGCAGAATCAAATACGCGTGCAATAGTACATAAAATAACGGGACTTAAATTGCGCGGCGGTCGGGTAATATATGAGAACTAGTACAATAGCCAGCCTCGGGGGCTCAGTGACATCTCGCTAGCAGCATGGAATGTTAACGGTATATACCCAAATCAAAACAATGCATCTAGTTACGAACTAAGGGAGACTATTATCGATTGTCTGGATGCGGACATATTTTCATTATGTGAAACACACCTGAAACATGACGAGCAGCTACACCAACCTGGATATCAATGGATTGGGCACAACAGACAGAATATAAACCCTAAAGCAATACGCGGCAGTGGCGGTGTCGGTTTTCTTATAAAGCGTAGTATTTTACAAGCGTATGATGTCTCTGTACTTGATCGATCATACGAAGATATTCTGTGGATAAAGTTGACGGATAAACATGATGGTGAAACTGGTGCTTATCTGTGTTCCTGCTATTTACCACCGCAGGGTTCTAGTCGTGGCGACACATCGCAACAGTTCTATGATAAACTTATTTCGGATGCATACCTGTACCAGGGGGACCTACCATTATTCGTGATGGGGGATGTAAATGGGAGGATCGGGGAGCTATCGGATTTCAATGAAACGTTGGAAACCATTCCACAGAGAACCCCCATTGATAAGACGCGCAACCAGCAAGGAGACGCACTCGTAAATTTTTTGAAAGACGCTCGTATGTGTGTAGTAAATGGGCGGGGCGACCCAGACAATGATAATTACACCAGTGTATCGCCGAAGGGGGTAGCAGTGGTTGACTATGCGATTACTCCATACGAATGTTTACATCGGGTCAAAGACTTTCGAGTATTATTAGTTAGTGATTGTATGAGTAAATTTAGCATCACCCCAGGTACAGCCAAAATTCCAGACCATTCGGTGATGTCATGGAAGGTTACTCTGTCCGATTATGAATGTCTCAGGCACACAGACCACCTACAAGGGAGTGTAGATAATCCGAAAATCGAGTCTGACCACGTACAACATGGGCCTTCGGTGAACGGCGAACCAGACCGAAAATATCACGTGACTGATCTACCATTGGACATGTTTAATAGTGATGAATGTGCTCAGAAAATACAATCGCTAATTAATAAATTAGATGCATCCCCGCAATTACCGTGCGAAATAGACGCTATATACTCGGAATTAGTAGATGTGTTACACGCGGAAATGGATCGCAGGCTTCCATATAAAGATATATATCCTGGTGCTAAAAAACGGCGGCGGCACACGGCGAAACCGTGGTGGTGCGATGACTTGAACACTTTATGGGATAACACGCGGGAAAGTGAAATGAACTATATGAAGTGCAATGGTACCATCAGGGTAAAAAGGGCATTACGACAGGAATACGTTACGTCACGCAAGCTATTTGATAAAACGTTACGACGTTATGAACGACAATACAACGCACAACAACGCCAGCGTATTACAGAAATGCGGACACAGAACCCAAAAGAATTTTGGGCGGAGATAAAAAAGTTAGGCCCGCGGAAAAAACAACAAGACATAGATGCGGTTTTATGTGATGACGGTAATATCTCC
Source organism: Sedimenticola sp. (assembly GCA_040505915.1). Taxonomy (GTDB): domain Bacteria; phylum Pseudomonadota; class Gammaproteobacteria; order Chromatiales; family Chromatiaceae; genus Vondammii. The sequence continues at coordinate 2,257 of JBEVXV010000409.1, forward strand.
ACTGACGCGAAAGTTATATTACGTAAATGGCACACAGACTATAGTCGTCTATTTAGCGATCAGAATCATAGTGGCAATTTCGACGATCGCTTCCTATTAGACGTTGATAATCTTACTCACCAGTGGGAATGTGATTATACCCAACTAGAAGCTCATCTACAGGCGACAGGTATGACGGCAACTTGTGATTCGGCGGCCGAGTTAAACACACCCATTACGTACGCGGAGGTTTTGAAAAGCATAGCGGCAGCGAAATCGGGAAAGGCCGTAGGCATTGAAAATGTTCCGAATGAAATTTTGAAAATACAGTGCTTAGCACCGTTACTTCATAAACTGTTTACGGTGTGCTTTGAAAATAATGTAGTACCTGATGTGTGGTACAAAACGATAATTCATCCCATTTTGAAGCAGGGAAAAGATTATCGTGACCCAATGGGATACCGTGCGGTGAGTCTGATGTCAACGATCACGAAACTATTTAGCTCCATCCTCAATACACGCATTGTCAAATTCATGGATGAAAATAACACATTATGTGACGAACAAAATGGATTCCGGAAGTTGAGGTCGTGTCTCGATCATATATATACATTGACCACAGTTGTGAGGAATCGGAAACTACAAAATAAGCAAACATTTATTGCGTTCGTCGATTTCTCCAAGGCCTTCGACTCCGTCAACAGAGAATGTCTATGGTACAAGCTTTTATCAATCGGCGTTCATGGTAAAGTGTACAATATTATAAAATCACTATACGCCAATGTTGAATCATGCGTGAGAGTTCAAGGTCGATTGACAGATTGGTTTTCCGTCGATGCCGGCGTGAGACAGGGTGATAATTTGGCACCAACACTATTTGCAATATTTGTAAATGACATTGCCAGAGACATCAATGAACTTGGTTTAGGTATACAGCTATCCGACGGCGAGAGGGTAAGCATTCTGAAATATGCGGATGACATGGTCTTGTTAGCAGAATCCCCGGAAGACCTCCAGACTATGTTGAACGACCTATCATCTTGGACGGAATGCTGGCGACTGTCAGTCAACATTGATAAGACGAAGGTTATGCACTGCAGGAAAAAATCATCATCAATAACGGACTATACTTTCACGTTTAACGGCGCTGAAATACAAAAGACAACAAGCTACAAATATCTGGGTTTTGAAATTAATGAGACGATGAATTATGGTGACAGTGTAAATGTACTTTATGACGCCGGCAGTCGAGCATTAGGAGCACTAACGTCAAAGTATTACGCCAATAAAGGACTGGACTTTGCAACATACGATAAATTGTATCACAGTACCGTAGTTCCGATTATAGACTACGCATCCGCTGTCTGGGGTTATAAGGCGTTCGATAAATTTGACAAACTCCAGTATAGGGCTCTACGTACATTTCTAGGCGTAGGTAAATCGACATGCCTACTTGCCATAGAGGGCGATACCGGCTGGCTATCACCAAAATCACGAAGGACCTGCGAAATAATTCGACTCTGGCACAGGTTGGCAAACATGAATGAGCGGCGGTTAACACATCGCGTGTTTCTATGGGATATGCAACTAACACAGCGATACCGTAATACTTGGTGTGGTGATGCAAAACACATATTTGAACAATGTGGAATACCGAACTTCTATAATATTAGTTTAACACAAACCATCGCAGTGGGACATCTGGTACACATGGTGAAATCTCGACTTGTAGATAGTCGCAAGGACCAATGGTACAACGATATACAAGTGTCTGCGAAACTGAGAACGTATCGTACTCACAAGAGCGAGCGTAAAACCGAAGCTTATCTCGATCGCCACATGACAATTCGACAACGGTCAGCAATTGCGCGGTTTAGATGCGGTTCATTTCCTTTGGCGGTGGAATTAGGCCGATACCGACGACCGGTTACCCCCCTGGAGGACAGAGTATGCCAGCTATGTGACAACAGACCAGTCGAGGATGAACGACATTTTTTGGTACAATGTGAAGCCTACTCGGAGCTTAGACGAAAACATCTCGGAAACATAGACCAAAGTGTTAATATTGAAGAGCAGTATTGCGCGATCATGTCAAACATTGACTGTAGAAAGGTGGCAAACTACATTTTAGACGCATATGAACTACGTAACACGCAACTTTCCGCAGGTCGAGTTCGGGTACATACTCAGTAACGAGGGGTATAATCGATGTTCATAATGTCAGTGAAACACTCAATCGATATGGTATGCTAATATGTGCTCAGTGTTGCATTGTCAAGTGATGGTGATTGGTCTACGGATCAATCGGCGTCAATTGCCATTGCTACACTGAACAGGTAAACAATATACATGTATATTTAAATTGTAAGTTGGATATGTGTTTATTATTTTTGAATAAATTTTTTCAGATGTCGGGTTATTTGTGCTCAGTATCGCATTGTCAAGTGATGGTGGTTGAT
>JBEVXV010000410.1:0-3304 GCA_040505915.1 Sedimenticola sp.
GGTGTATCCTTGCTGGTAGCTTCGCGTACTCGGACCTCATCCTTGGCTTGTCCTGATAAGTGGTCCAATAGGAACTGAATCCTTTCGTCCGTATTACTGAACAGCTTCAAGTGGTGTTCAGCATCCTCCACCAATTCCTCTATCGTAGGGTCCTTCTCATATTTCGGACGGCCAGCGAACTTTTCCAATTTGCGGTCCTTGTTAAAAAATATAGTCTTCGGTGCTGGTGTGGTGGCTGCGGCTGCTGCTGCTAGGGATACTTTTTCTAATTCACTGTGCAGCTTCGCAATATCGGATTCAAGTCTTGCTACATCTGCCATTATTCGGCAGTAAACTTGCTGAACAACAACAAAAATAAAGTATTAAATCATACAACTGAGGATGATGCTCGCCCTGGTGTAGTAGAGGAACTTCCCACTAACAACCAAATGCAGAGCAACCCTCCATTGTAAAAAAACACAGAACAAATGTTGTTGAACGTCTAATAACAATCAATATATAACCGCAACAGAAGTTTCCGCATCCACACTTTTGCAACAGATGGCGTTGGATGGACACCGTCCAGCAATAACCTACAGTTTAAGGTTACAAATTGCTTGTTACTCTTTGATTTCCTGTAGTGCAGGATGTCAAGACCAAATTTTGGCGACTGTACGCCAGCATTTGTATTTAAAGTCCGAATGTATTGGTTAATGGCACTTATTTGGGTCCGTAACAGTTCATCCTGCCGTTTAAAATATGTAGGATGGGCTCCACACTTTAGCGCATTCCACCGACCAATCGAGTAGGGTGGCAACTCCAGAAATACCAATAACACTGATGGAAATTGCTGACAATAATCAATAATATGGCTGTACTTCGCCTTTAAAGAACTTAGTGTCTCATCCACATCTTCACTTCTCAATTATATGGGTTTAGTCCATCCAACTTTACGTGTGACATCACAGGTACCAAGCCAAATGTAAATCACAATCTTCTCATGCAATGGCAGTAGATCAGGCAAATGATTTTTAAGAAATAAAATTTGGGTACCAGTCTGCGCACCACGCCTACACCACCATACAATTTTTATGCGGTCATCCTCCAACTCATTCTGGATATAGGAAGCCTTGCTATCACTTAGAATGACAGACAGTCGCTGTTGCTGCCGATTACTTGCTGGTTGAACGAAAGGTCTAGCCAGAAATTTTTCTATTTTCGACTCTGTCATCGACAATATTGTAATTTTAAAATGCTAATTGTAATGAATTATTGACAGACGAAAAGTAGTGACGAACGAAAAGCAGCACAATAACCAGGTTTGACAAGTACATGAAATAATGTAGAATCCTTAATCCATAAAGATATAAACGCTAAACATGCTAAAGAACACTGCGACTTGAGGATAAAGACTATTAATATTATGAACTAAAATATGTGTGCATGGAACACGGATGGCCCACCCGAGGCATTGTCAGAGAACGTGTCCGATGTTTTTAACCAAAATGGGATGGACAAAGGTAACACTATATGCCCCCTCCACTATTGTGGTGGGGCATAAAAATGAAACTATTTGTCAGCTAATAAATACCCGCTGCAGTAGAGTTGAAAATTTTAGTCAAGCATAATAATTACTGAAACGTCATGGAACTGGTAACCACTTGAGATCTTGTACGAACACTTTGTAGTAATTTTACCAAATCATAAAAGGCATCTCATTTTCGCAGAATGCGGTAGCATTTCTTTACAGCGCATTATATAATACAAACATTAATCACACAATATTGATTCTGCTCTACTGTTGACGGCATCTGTTTCTGTTTGCTCGCAGCGCCATTTGTAGTAAGGCCAGGGCCAACCCAATATCAGGTTCTTGAAGAAATGATCAATGCCGTTGCCGAACCAACATTTATTTCACAAGGTGTGACATCTCCACTGTAGGAGAGCGAGCAAGAGAACGAGTGCCCTAAGCAAGAGCTATCATGCCCTTCCCAATCAGCTTCCCAAATCCTGGTTACCCGTAGTTAATACTGGCAGCTCACATGACAGGTCTAGAAAATGACGGCGTTCCCCAAAACATTCATTTCACACTCGGAAGTCGGTATGCTGGTCGCTGATTGGTTGGAATTGCTCACGTGCAGTAAATGTTACCAGTTTTATCAAATATGCACACTATTCGACCAGCTACTGTAAAATAATGAAATAGTATACTTATAAAAGATGACCAAAAATGTATTTTGGAATTAATAATCTAATTTTTAATGCTCACTTTCTAAATTCACGATGTGTAATCACCTTCCAAAAATGATAAAACACGTAAAGGGCTGACCAGTCGCAAAGGTAAAAAATGTATGATTTCACCTTACTACATTCTTCCCTGCTTATAGGTTGATGACTCAGCAACCTCTCACGCTATTACATACATGTACATGTACAACAAAATGATAATCTCTATTAATACTGTCGTTAAAAATTACAATGACAGTACATCTATTCAGTATTGAATGATTACACCCAAATAAACACGATACAGGTCATGTAATGTCGTTAACAATTATAATGCCAGTATTGATCCCCTATGCAATTCTACTAGACGATTACCTTGCACAGGAAGTAGCGAGAAAACACCCCATCTAACAACCAGTGCAAAGCAATCATGTTTGAATTTCGTTGCATGTCAAACCATCAGGCAAACGGATCAGCAGTGTCGAATCCTGTCCGGTATCAGGAAACCGGCTCCGCTATACACTGAGAGTATAGCATAAAAAACAAGAAGCCCATATGGGCATGTATCGCTCGTTATGTAATGTAAGCAGCCGTTCCTAAATCCCACACAGCGTGTTATTTTACAATTTGGAATTCGACCTACCAAATAAATGATCCAAGGAGACTGACGAGACCAGACAAGGCATGACATGTTCAAGACCATAAATAGCTAGGCCAGCATACATAGCCAATGAGAAAGTCTTCCACAAAGTATAATTAATATAACCTCGAAACATTTTATACACATGTAGCAAGGGCAGACAATCATTTACATTAAGAAAATGTCCCTTCATCATATTTAGATGCTTAGTAATCAGCTTCCATAATCTGTGGGGACCCAAAGTTGCCTGTAAGATCACGTCACCCAACATGGGTCTAAACTGCCAAACACAAATTAACATACATTCATTATTTATGGCGAATAGTGCAGACCCTAGTCCGATCACAGCCCAGATGTATGGCGGATGCACAGACTGTCAAGACCTACACGGATTACAGTAGCATTTAAATTTATGGTTATACCCATCATTTATTGATTATCAATATATCCATGCCTAAG
>JBEVXV010000411.1:0-2623 GCA_040505915.1 Sedimenticola sp.
CGAGCGACCCATTATAATCATCACTTCGATCACCGTTTCTGTCGTTGCGCCGCATTGTGATGCCTGGGCTCACACTGCCCTGAAAACTACCGAAGGCGAGACTCCAGTCAAACCCCAGAGTTGCATGACGCACGGAGGATTCGTCGTTGGTGATGCGGTCACTGGTTTTGCGCTGGCCAAGCTCGCCGCGGGCGGACAACAGATCTGATAGCGGCAGACTCAGCCCCACGCTCCCGTCTATGCTTCTCTCATCGTAGGTCTGGTTCTGATCACCGTATGTTTGATGGGTAAAGTTGAGGGAGAGATTTGCACCGGTCGCCACGACCTCCAACGGCTGACTGTAAGAGCCCTGCCACAACAGTGTAGTAGTCGGATTACCGGACTCCAGCTCAGACACCATGCGATTGAATCGGAGGTCGTATTGCTCCCCGCTGTCTCGCCCCCAGTTGACGAAGGTATTCTGCTGCTCCTGATTGCTACTGACCGATCCTCCCGCCGGTCTGAAATGTTCGCTGTAGCGTTCATGGGTCAAGCCATAGCTGAACTGTGTTTCATTCAATTGCCCGGTGATGCCGGTAAAATAACCAAAGCCGGCCTCGGGATTGTATTGCCCATCGGTGTCATTCCAGATGTCGCTATTTGATTTTGCTATTTCAGCCTCAAACTTCAGGTTTTGTGAGGTCAGTTGAAGTTCCTTTGACCAGGCAAGGCTGTAGACTCCTTGGCGAGGAGTGAAACTGGTTGCCCCATCGCTGTCCAACCGTACGGCAACGACCGAGAAGTCTCCGGCCTCTGTCCCTTCAATCACCCATGACAGACCGTAAAAGTCATCATTGTCCAAATCAATGTCGCGGTAGTCGGTAGCAGAACGTCCACCGAAGAGTTGCAGCGAGTGGTTCACCTCCCCCTTTGTTTCAGGCTGGATCTCTAACATAGCTCCTTTCAGGTTGCGTTGCAGGGTACGGGGTGACAGGTAAGCAAAATAATCACCCGCCTGAGCACGAAAGGGTATGGCGGTATCGCCTCTCTCCCATTGAATAGAGCCGCTATTCACTGTGGTGCCGAGATCGGGAGCGTGATAGGCCGACTGGTTGTTGGTGGCGTTCAGACGGAATTCAAACTTATTGAAATCAGATTCGTAATGGCTGGCCGTGAGGTCTAGGTCATCGTACCAGTGGTATCCAGTATTTACATAGGATGAAACCGCCGGGTCACCCCCCGCACCGTAATGATCCAAACGCAGGGTATTGGAACCGCTTATATGGGTTTGCGCTACCTCTCCCGATGCCAAAGCAGGCAACACCAGTGTCAGGCAGACGACTGCAACATTTTTGCGCAACCTCATTCAAACCGCTCCTCAAACTGCAGCGCCAGCTCTACATCAGCTGTCAGACGCTGAAATCCCTGGCTTGGGTCGGTAAACTCAATTTGTGTTTGAACCAAAGCAATGGCGAAGGTTGTACGCAAAATACCTTCGTCACTGGGCCTTACCTGCTGTGCGGTTACCCTTTGACCTCGTATACCCAAAATTCGTATACGCGCATCACGGGGTAGATCCAGGGTCAAGGTTGAGAGCAGTCGCTGCCGGTTTAAGAAGTTGTTACTCAACCAATCCCCCAGCTCACCCGTACCCCAGGCCACCGCGATCTGGTGAACTGCTTCGGTGATATTGTTGCGATCAAAAATTGGGAGCAGGGAATAGCGAAGCAGATTTAAGCGCTCCTCATCCCCCATCTGTTCAGGGGTGACAATCGGCAGAATCTGACGAAACTGTCCTGCCGAGCTTGCCGCAGAGAAGATCAGCAACAGGGTTAACCATAGAATTTTATTCATCACTAACACCCCACCATGGATGAACCACAATTGAACCCTGATAGGGCTGACACCTGGATAATCGAATTAGAGGGGAAGGTGGTAAAGCTGACCTGGATCTTATAGTAGTTTCCGCCACTGTTGCGGCGCACATAGAAGCTTGGTGAGATAGAGTCGCTGACAGTGGTGCCGTTACTTGATCCGGTGATACTCCAGGCGGGTCCAGCCGTGAACTGGGCTGAGCCCGTAGCAACAGACTGAGCCTTAAGGGCTGTTGCCGTGGCATCAATGTACGTATTCTCGTTCAGTATCAGACTATTGGCAGCATAACCCGTGGGATCGATATTGAATACCGCAGGGGGTAAGCTAATGATAGAGGGACCGACCATAAAGCTATTGGGGTCGTAGACAACGAGAGTCACAGGGGAGCTGGTGCCAGCCTGGGCAGCCTCAATGTCCTCTTTAACTTCTTTGTAATCGAAAGGGTTGGTGCTCTCTGCTGATGATAATAATAGTGATCGGGCCTGGAGCAGTTGAACCTTTATAGATGTCCGCTTAAGCGGCTGCAACCCGGTCACTGCCGATCCCGGTGCAGCCCATAAAGGTCCGATAATTCCAAATACGAGAAGAATCAGTACTGCCGGTGCCAATCTCTTGATAGTGCCTGTGTTGCTGGCGGCTGTATTGTCGATCAGTGCAGCAGAAAAATCTTTCCGGGCACTGCCATTACCTCTGCACTGGCTGCTAAAACGGCTGAACTTGTCCAAAAAACACTCCTAAAAGGGATTGGAACTTGAGGGATAGGGTTAGG
>JBEVXV010000412.1:0-10425 GCA_040505915.1 Sedimenticola sp.
ATTCTCAAAAAAACTTCTTCTCATGGACCGCCAGGCCGATGTATTGTATGCATAATACAAAGGTCATCCTACGTTGCATCCTACAATCTGCAGATTTGTTCTTTTTAAACACATATTCATATTAATAAAATGGATATTATTCCGGTTTGCTTCGAGATATTTCTAATAATATACTAATAGAAGCAATTTGTCTGTGAATATTTCAGATCCGACGAGTAGATGCTAAGACGGTGAAGGCGGCACAGCCTTATATACTGTTCTACAGGGCATTGCCTCGACCATACACAACCTGAAGAGCATCAGTTTAATTGACATAATATTTGACACTGTTTACCACAGTAGACTATGTTACGTAACCCCTGCTTGTTGTAAAAGGCTACTAAATGGGATTGAGCTTATAGTCAGGCAGCCGTGCAAGTATACCATGCATCAACTGTTTTTTTCTCGCTGGATTATATACCCTTAGGATATCTATAACGTATATCAGGCGGATATCAAGAGGATATCCTTGACCAATCCGAGAAGTCTAAGATGGCCACAAAAATTGTATTTTGCCATATATGTGCTCTTAGGTTAAATATTTTCAAGATGTAAAATGCTACAAGGGGGTTTGTGGACACGGGCAATATTTTATTGTATTCGAAAATCTCATCTCATTTGCATAAACCTAAGATGACCGCCAAATATATGTATTTTTTCCATATATTTGCTCTTAGACGATACATTTTCGAAATTTAAAATGCTATAATTGAATTTGTGTACACAGGAAAAGGTTTTACTGACATTTAAAATGTATTTGGCTACTGTATCATTTGCATAAACCAAAGATGGCCACCAAACATATGTATTTTGTCATATATTCATCTGGGACGATATATTTTCGAAATTTAAGAGGCTTTAATTGAATTTGTGGACTCAGAAAAGATTTATCCCCCTTAGTTTTTTTTTTTTATATCTCGTTTTCATAAATCCATGATGGTCGCCAAATATGAATATTTTTACATATGTTTATGCTATTCATTGACAAATAAGAGTGATCTAACGTTCTAGAATAAGCTTTTGGCCGCAAGTAATACTGTGGAAAAAAAGATTCTTCAATATTTTCACATAAATTTGCTATCGGGATACATAAAACTATTTTTACAGTAATTACTTTAAATATATAGAACCAGTTGACACACTGGTTCATGTCATCTGAGTATCCTTGTCACATGTTTAGAGGATCTCTCATTGGATTATTATGCAACAAAATGTATTTTCATTTCATTCATATGAACATACTTGCATTGTCATGTCATAGGACCATAAATTATATGCAGTCAAATGTAGTTTTCACATATTTGGAACTGAAGATATTTGGAGATCACAGGACCATGTGTGTATGTTATATGAATGGGTTTGGTGGTCAAAACAGCATTCGTTGACATAATTATGAAGGTGTGTGAAGAGCTACAGGGAGGTGACGGTGCCATTGTAACATGGGAACTGGTTGGAGGACAAATGAATACAATTGGATGTCACACACCGGCATATGGAGGTCATTGCTACATTTGGAGGCCCACTATAAGCGCATGGCTGTCATATGAACCCATTTGGATGCAAAGGCTGCATGGTGACGCCATACGCCTGTGTTTGTAATTCATAATTTATGACAAAAAAGTTATATGAATGAAAGTGATAGGATGCCATATGCACGCACAAACGCATAAACACACGCAGCCCACATTTTCATAAGCAGCTTGCAATATACATTGTACATGAATATGTTTTAGCCAGAGCAGTTGTGTATCATAATTTGGATCGACATGGCGCATAATTGTATCATTGGGAACAAACTGTATTGCAAAATATTGAACCTGGTTGCATACATTAACATTACTCGAATAATCATGTGTTGTGTAGCATGAGAGCAATGATATGTCAAGATATTGATATTTGGCACTCATATTGAATTTGTGCAAGTGATAAATAATAAATGCACTATTTATTCCTGGTGTATAAAACAATACCATTATTTCAAGATGCCATCTTCGATTCATGTAAATAAATTATTTATCCAAATACTTTTTAAAACACACCAACATGCTTACTTGTGGCCATTATACCAATTATATACTTTTAAGTTTCTAAAATATAGTGTCTACGAGCAAATACATAGCAAAATATATATTTGGTCGCCATCTTGGGTTTATGCAAATGACATCTTATCAAGATACATTTTAAAATTCACTAAAGTATTGCAGTGTCCTGAAACCCCATTATAGCATTGCAGTGTCCTGAAACCCCATTATAGCATCTCAATTTTTTTAAATATATCATCTGATACAAATACATGTATATGACATAAATTAGGTGGCCATCTTGAATTCATGCAAATACGATATTTATTTACCCAAATACATTTTAAACTAACCAACTGACTTAGTGTGGTCATTAAATCAATGATATAATTTTAAATTTCGAAAATATATCGTATTAGAGCAAATATATGGCAAAATTCATATATTTGGCAACCATCTGGGATTTATGCAAATGAGATTTTATCCAAATACATTTGAAAATACACTAAAATAGTGCCTGTGTCACAAAACCCCTTCTAGCATTTCATATTTTGAAACTATGTAACCTAAAAGCAAATATATGGCAAAAGGCATGTTTGGCGGCCATCTTGGTTGCCATGTTTGATTTCTCGGATTGATCCAGGATATCCGCTTCATATCCACCTGATATTCGGTATAGAGATCCTAAGGAAGTAGAATCCATCACGAAAATTCGCTGCTGAATATTTTATTGTGAATTCACTGCTGATAGTGTGACATTCCTCCCATATATTGGTGAGGTACTCAGGTTTTACCCCGTCGACCCGTCTATACTATACCTTGTTAACAGACGTAAAACCCTATTCAACCAGTCAATGCAAATGTCATCACTTGTAGTAGTATTTAGCTGCATTGTATATTAACATGCAACATGCCATAAGTTTCGGAAGCTTTATTGATATCTCAAACTCGTCCAAGAACGGAAGACTGGTAGATTAACGATGAGTTTCATCCTTATAAGAATCCTGGTGTACCTGGTTTGACCCGCATGTACATATTCATTTTGGCTTTCTTGTATGTGAGAGTTGAATCAGGTTATACCACTTATAAGAGTAGTTGGATTGATGCCACTAATCCTAATACTTTAGGGGATGGGGCTAAGTGATTCTGGTGTGGTGAGGACCTGGCACCAGATCAGGTTATTCCAATTTCAGGGTTGAATATATAATGGATCTCGATGTTAATATAACTATATTCAGTACTGATTTCGGGGGTTTCCCCCAACTCATACAGGTTTAAAATGGGATTCGGCCCTGTTGACCCGTCTGTAATAGACCTCGTTGTTAAACGGACGTAAACCCCCTTCCAATCAATCAAGAACATTGATTGATTGATGCTGATTTAAACGAATCAAGTAAATTACATCAGCCAATCAATAAACCCGAGTTTGAGAAGTCTTATAACGTCGAGGCAAGATCTGCATGAACTAATTAAACATGTTAACCCATTATATTCGGAATACATGCACCTTGATGATTATGTAAATTTCACAATTATTTTGTTGATATTTTTCTTGTTTCACATTGAAAGTATATGTTGTGACCACTAATTTGAACCATCTCGGCAAGACTGTTCAAATGGTGGTCACAAAACATACTTTAAATGAGAAATAAGAAAAATATTCATTTGGATAGATTGGCCAAACTTTACAGGTATGGTCCTTGTGTGAAGCCTTTCCAGATTTGTTAAAATGTAATTGTGGTATAAATCCAGGATGGTTGTCGTATGAAAATAGGTCCTGAAACTTGGCAGGAATGATTGACAGCCAATGTTACTTCAGATGTGTTACAATGGTGACCGCAGTCAAAAGAATAATAAGCATTACTCGAGGCAAACTTGGTCTTATTTTGTTTTTGGCCGAATGTGGTTATGTTATTATGAAATCGAAGGTATTGATGGGATGATCACTCTGATGTCATTTGTGTCAAAATGGAGCCATTGTGTCATCCAAGCTAGCTGCTGGAAGGTCATACTTTTTTCCGCATGACTGATTTCATGTCTGATCCAGATCAGATGTATTCCGCCTTAGGTAGTATGAAGTTATGCACATATCAACGTCTTCCCACACCAGATGATCGACGGGAAGACTCCCGTGAGTTGGACGTTGTTTTGTTGTTTCTATTAAGTACATGTAGTTCTCTAATTCTCTATCCTATGAAATCACCCAGGGTGGGGACATGATCTAATACAGATACAGAATGGTTGTAATTGTCTTCACATAAAATGCCCAATTCTTGGGAATGTTGGGAATGCTAATTCCCACCCTAGTCAGTTACTGCTGTCTAAATACCCAAGGGTACCCACCCCTCACTGAGACATTGTTAGGTGCATTAGAGGGGCTAAACAGTTCATAAGTCATGAATGATTTGTCGAAGTTTTTCTGGCTAAAACAAAGCACTGTGTACATTATGTTCCGACTGCATGGATATGCAGCTGTTCTAGGTCTAGTCTGTTCGCAAATACAATCACTTTTTTTGTTAAGGCTTGCCATAAATTTTAGAAAATTTTATCAGGGGTTGGGGCAATGGGGGTTGGGAGAAGGGGCGGGGAAGGCATGGCCCTTAAAAGTATGTGGGTTGTGGGTGGTGGTGCGCATATACGTTTACCTACTGAAAATGTTGTCTGGGGACTAAAATAAGTTCATTATGTGGGTGGGGGGTCCCCCAAAAAATGCATGCCTTCCCCAGCACTCTCCCCCCCCCCCGCCACCCACATCCCACAGCTACTTTTTTGTTGACAAGCCCTTAACGGAATATGCATGTATATACGATGTATTCTAGTACCGGTATGTTATTTTCTGTATAAATAAGGAATGCATATCCCCTCGCCAATAAGCAGAATGGGTTATAGCAATAGCCCATGTGTACTTGAGTAACACTTTCGTGTCCTCTCGATGACTTTTCGAACCACTTGACGGATTCCTATAATCCTATATCCACAGATACGCCATTCCAATGCCTAAGGTACCTGACACTTTTCCAAACTTAGGTGTTACATTCACCATGTGCATTTACCAAATGTGTTTAGCTAAATTTCTGTGTAAAAACTTTTGGACAACTGTTGGACGCATTTCGATAATATTTTACAATGTATATATATACATGAGGATGTGTTGCGAATACACTCAATGCCCAAGGTCAAGGTCACTTCATCAAAATCGGTTCACCTTGTGTGTTTAGCAAATGCATTTAGCTGCATTTCTATTCAATATAGTTTGAACTGCTTGATGGATTTCAATAATATTTGACAGTAATGTGTGTCTGAACATGAATATTTGTCACACACGCACCTGGTTCCTACGCCCTCGGTGAAGTCCAAAGTACCAAACTTAGTCTGTATGTTTATCTTGTGCACTTGGCAAATGTGTCCACTCGTTAACTTTTGGACTGCTGGATGGATTTCAATAATACCGTATTTGGAAGCAATATGTGTCTCAGCATGATTTAAGATGTGTAAACTTACTCACCCACGACAGGTCACTACATCCAAGGTATAGGTCGAATGATCAATGTTAGTCTGTACAGTCACATTGTGATTTTAGAATAACTTTTAAACTAATTAACAAATTTAAATAATATTTGGCTGAAACGTGTATCTCAGCATGAAGACACTCATTCCACGTCAGGTTTGTACATTTAGCAAATTCAGCCAGTCAATAACTTTTCAACCCATTTACGGAGTTTAATAATATTATATATAAATATTTGTCTGAAGCTACGTTAGGCATACACCCCATTTCACTATGCACAATGGCAATGTCGTTTGATAGAACTTTATATGTTCACCTAATGTGCGTTTAGCAAATGTGTCGACTCAATAACTTTTGAACCGCATGATAGATATTCGGTGGCAATGTGTCTCAACATGATCCAACATAAATATACACCCGTACACAGTGCATGAGTACACACCAGGTCCCTAGGCCGAAGGTCTCTGTATTTGTACAAAACTTGCTCTGTATGTTCACCTTGTGGCTTTGAACTACTTAATGACTGCCAATGTGAGGGGACATGCTTCATGTAACGATACAATTTTGTGTTTTATTTGTACCAAATTTCTAGTCATAGTATATCATCCTATGTTGACCAATCAGTAATAGACCTCGTTGTTAAACGGACGTAAATCACATTCCAATCCAATCCAATCAATGTTCATCTTGTTACGCTTTTGTGACTTAGGCTGCCACCGAGCCAATTTGGTTTTGGTAAATATAATATAATTATTAATAATATAATAATATCCATGTTGCCAACAATTAACAGACACTGGCTCCTACTGGCTACATATGGTGATATACTATGATCATAGAAGATTCAGAAAACCATGCAATGCAGTGCTAAAGTCGTATGTATGGCTATTAAAGGTCAAATAAACAGATTTTTGTTTTCGATTATAAAGATAGAGAATGCCAATGCAAACTAAATGTTGAAAACCCTACTCAAAGATTCCAGCTCATTCAAACGTTATGGCGGTTTATATTTCTGCAGAAATTATGCAAATTTTCGAACAACTTAATTATAAATAGTGCTTTTAAAACATATTTTACTGTGAATAAAAATGTCATTGTGCTTAGAATATGTTGTTATATTATACAGAAATAATTTTATAGAATAAAATTATGCAGAACATAAAAATTCAAATTATTATAGATAAATTTTAACAATTGGGGCTCATATATGACGTCATAGATGATCCTGCATATTTCAGCTAATTAAAAATTTCAAACCTTTGTAAAATTTTAATTATTTGTTCTTTTTGGATGCGGTTTTTGAAACTTGATTTGCATTGGCATTATCTATCTTGGTACCTAAAATAATCGAAAAAAATATTTTCTGTTTATTTGACCTTTAAACAAATATGTCTACGTGTAGCTGGTGTGTAAAACTGTAACCCTTCAGACATAGAGTTGATAGTGCATTCATAGTTTTATGAATGCTTGTATTAATAGTGGAGGTTATAATGTACACATATTACATGTTTCACATTTAACAATAAATAAACAACTCATGTTGAGAATATGACAACCTTCTTCCTGCTTCTATCTAAGAGATTTTCACCTAGTACAGCTGTACATATACAGACTTGTCACATGACAACTGTGGTAGGCCGTTTGATAACACCGTTTCATAAATTTGATATGAACACAAGTGTAATAACACCTGGATCAACTTTGATTGGCTGGCCACATCACCCTAATTATGTATTCATATTATGCGCCGATGTTACTGTAAACGAAAATATCTAGAGCGTTCCAAATGATTTTACTGACTAAATCGCAACGTTGTTTTGACGTTCGTAAAATTGATGTCATTAGTGTTTATTTGAACGTAAACTTCATTTGCAGCATCAATGGCATCTTGAAAATACCAGGGCCCGAGGTTACAAAACATTGCTCAAATCTCAGACTCAGACTCCAGCATGATGATTGGTTAATACTGAGTGTATGCTCAGGATCAGCCAATCAGCTTGCTTCAGTCTGAGATTGATAGAAAGTTGTATAACCTCGGCCCCAGAAATTGCTATTGTGTGGACTAAATAGCATGCGAATAACATTGTAACTTGTCCAGTTTCATTGAAAACGATTTTCTACATTGTAAAGAAACTATTTTTAAGTGTAACGATTTTAAGTTTTGAGGCGTATTTTGTCAATGACATTTCATCATTGAATATTTATTTCATAGCTCCACCATTTCTGCCGCATAGAAGAGTAAAGTCATGTGATAAACAGAATCTCAAACAAGTTTCCATTTCAAATGAGATTAATGAAACTCGTCAGCAAATATGTGACGCATCATGAGAAAAATGGCCCAAATGCGGTTTTGACCAGTGCAGCTCCTGATCATCTGGCATCCATCCTGAACATGATAATGATCTGCAATGTTCAACTGAAGCGTCATGGGGGCTTCATCAACAAATTGCGACCAGTGTAGTCCCTGATCAGACTGCGCGGATGCGCAGGCTGGTCTGGGACTACATTGGTTGCAAACCGCATTTGGGCCATTTTCCCGTGACGCGTCACATATATGCACATCGCCAAAGCTCGGTGCATAAATTATGTCTGACTCGTTTCATAAATCTCATATGAAATGGAAACTCTTTTGAGATCCTCTGTATATGTAGGGATCCAATAGATCGACAAGTGTATGCCCTATAGAGGAATTGCACAGTTGTATATACACTGACAAATGGTGATCCAGCAATCCAACAAGTATCTACACACCAGGGCATATTGCAGATGTATATAATTGTATCACCGGATGAAAGTCGGGGCATACTATATGGAGTTGACGTCAGGCCACCGCATCCGCCTAAACTTTGGTGTTCGGAGCATAACTTTAATACTGTATGGGATATTTTAACGAAACTTCACACATACATATATATCGGATCAAAGGTGTGTCACGCCTAAAAAGGAATACCCTCCCATGACTAATTTCGGAAGTATCACCATTTTTTTGTATTGTGCTCGGACTATAACTCAAATACCATATGGCCTATTTTAACGAAACTTCACACAATGACATAAACCGAATTCGATATGTGACTTCACTCGACATACTACAGTACGTCAACGAAAATAATTCCGGTCCGTGTAGTATTTCATCAGTGATGCCCCTTTGTTAGTTTGGACAACGTTGGCCGTAACAGTCTTTTATGCCAATAGTTTTAGTTTCCCTTCTCCGATTTCAACCAAATTTGATTTCAGCTCGACATACTACAGCACGTCAACGTCCGGTCCGTATAGTATGGCCGCAGTTATGCCCCTTTGTTATTTTGGGCAACCTTGCACGTTTACGTCTGTTGTACAGTGCATTTTCGCCATATATTTGTATTTTCCACTGTCCGAATTCAATCAAATTCAGTATGTGACTTTACCTCCACATACTACAGCACGTCAGCGAAAAATAATTCCGGTTTGTTTACTATTTCCGCAGTAACGTCTTAATGGCCTCGGGTCGGGGAATAGGTTGTGAATGGTAACACTGCACACTAATTCTGATGGACGTGCAGACAGACTGACAGACAAACTCCCATGATAAAACCAATAAGCCTACAATTATACAATGTACCAGACTTTTAAGAAAATGCGGATGTACATGTAATTAGCAAAATCCAAAACAGGTCGCACATTCCGCTTACCACAATAGAAGAACCACTTGGCTCCATCGCCTTTTAGCCTCCATTTACAATGAGAACTAGTTACTCTGGACTACATCAGTGGTTTATATACCTGCGAGTCATGAGTAACATAATCACATTTCTTTGCACTACTCCAGAAATGATTAAAAATTATCATTTGACTCACTGCATGTACAGGGTGAGGGTCGTAATTAATGTTGTGATAATGTGTGACCCACACCCATTATAAATAATTATACAATAAAATATGTTTAAAGATTAACAAATTAGACGGTGTCATACTGTCAATTCGTAGCTGAAATTCACAAGTGGGTTATGCCTCCCACATTTTTCGGGTACGTTACATGTTCAGATGAATCCGAGTTAATCACTGATGTTCGCAATTTGACGTTTCACTTGCTGCAACATATAAAACGAAATTTGTCACAGTGACGACCCATGAAAGATTTAAAACAACCAACAAGTTGACAAACGACAAATGGCTCAAAAGGACTGCTTAAGATGGATTGACTAAAACTGATCAACATCAATCAAATAATGACAAGGGTATCCGCTGGAGCTACATATAATAGCTACACTTAGACATCAGTGGGGATCCAGTAGAAAGAGAATGGTATCTGCTGGAGCGCCATATAACAGCTACACTTAGACAGACATAGGTGGGGATCCAGTAGAACGACAATGGTATCTGCTGTAGTAAGTGGCCTATAACATATACACTGAGACAGACATAGGTGGGGGATCCAGTAGAGAGACAATTGTATCTGCTGGAGCGACATAATAAACAGCTACACTTAGGTAGGAATCCAGTAGAACGACAATGGTATCTGCTGGAGCGACATCTAATATCTACACTTCGACAGACATCGGTGGGGATCCAGTAGAATGACAATGTTATCTCTTTGAGCGACATAACATCTACACTTAGACAGATATCGGTGGGTATCCAGTAGAATGAGAATGGTATCTCCTGGAGTGACATAACATCTACACTTAGACAGACATCGGTGGTGATCCCATAAAATGACAATGGTATCCCCTGGAGCGACATATAACAGCTACACATGGGACAGACATCGGTGGGGATCCAGTGGAAAGACAATGGTATCTGCTGGAGCGACATATAACATATACACTTAGACAGACATCGGTGGGGATCCCGTAAAATGACAATGGTATCTGCTGG
>JBEVXV010000413.1:0-3345 GCA_040505915.1 Sedimenticola sp.
TGCGTGCATTATCAGGAAACTTTCGAAAGCGGCAAAGGCAAGTTCTACGTACAACATGTCCGACATATCTGCCGAAACAGCATTGGGTATTGTCCCAACCGGCCTGCTGAACTTTTCATATCAGTTACTACAAGACGCACCCATTGACAATGTGAACGATCCTATTGCCTGTGATGACAATACAAAGGATGCAGCTCTCATGTTAGCCCAACACCTTCTGTACGCCATATGTGGTATGAAAACACCACTTACCATTGGAATGGCGTTTGATATGTACAACAAATATCGAGGTAAACGGCTTATTAAGCTGATGAACCAGTTAAATCTTAGCGTTAGCTACGACACATTCCAGCGGGAATTGACTCATATATGCGATGTCATAATACAAGGCGTCGACGAAAGTGGTATTTATGTACCACCAAATATGAAGAATGGAGTGTTCACTCAGTTTGCCATGGATAATATAGACTGGCGCGAGCAGACGCCTGATGGGTCTACGTTCCATGCTACTAGCTCCATTATGATTCAACCCCCGGCAGAGCCAGCAGCCGCCAATAGCAGCACAGACGTGCAAAACGTAGTTGTTGAAACGGGAATCTCAAAGAAAGTCAGGAGATCAATAATCGACGTACCTACACCAGCAGTTGGTACGTGCCATCTTAGCGCTTTCGATAGGAAATCGTCACGCTCACTTGCTGAAATTTCCTCCGTGGAAGTTATTACCACACCTGCTTCCAATGACGGAGAGGAACTCCTGCTTGCATGGCAATTGGCGAGAATGGCACCTACGAAACTCTTAGATGCTGAAATTGACAGCTCAATTATGTTGCCAGGCTTCAGTGCATTCTGTGCGAATGTGGCACAAGACCAACGTGCCAATGAAATTGGGTACCTTCCACTTATTCCGTCCTCTCCGACCAATCCTGCAGTCGTCGAAGCTGCAATGACACAGTTGGTTAAGTTGTCAGAGAAAGTAGGTATGCAGCACACAGTAATCACATGTGACCTAGCCATTTATGAGATTGCACGAGCCCTGCGACAGAAATGTGACAAGTTTTCAAACGTGGTGTTAGTGCTAGGTGGGTTTCATTTGTGCCACAACTTCATCAAAGCTATCACTAAGATAATGAAGGGAAGTGGTGCAGAGGAAATTTTAGTGTCGGCAAACATTGCACTAGCAGGTACATCACAGAAAATATTCAGTGATCGATGTCACTACTACCAAACACTCCATGCGTTATCTCTGCTCTATGAAGTTATGGCAAAACTAGAATGGGAAGCTTTTGAAGAATGGTGCATTGATGAGGAGAAGGAATTGGATGGCATGGAACAAGTGGGTGAGCTGATAGAGGAGCTTCGCAGTCTTGGCGGATTATCACAGGATACCTCGTTAGACACACAGCGACCATTGAACGTGAAAGACACACTGGCAAATGCGGACGTATCTCTTAAGATGGTTGAACGTCTCTTGGTAGAATTCCAGGAAACTCGAACAGATTCACCGACACAGGTGGTGTGGCAGACATTTATTGAGATGACTGGAATACTTCTCAGATTTCTGCATGCACAACGGGAGGGAAACTGGGTAAACTACATCGCCGAAGCTACGAATATGGTGCCGTTCATCGTTGCGGCAGGTCACCATAAGTATGGTGTACATTTGCCACTGTACCTGAATGAGATGAACAACCTCTCCGTAACTGCGCCGCAAGTATACAAACGGTTTGTTGAGAATGGCGATTTCACAGTTCGAAGGGCTAATGGAAAACACAATGGGGTATCGCCCGATATGATACTTGAGCAGACGTACAATGCAGATGTAAAGCAGAAACAGGGCTTAACTGGAATAACTCTGAACGAGAACGCACGGGCAAAATGGCTCTATACCAAGCCTGTCGCCGCAGCGATGTCCGGAAAATTCCGAGACATGTTGAATCTGGTCTCTGATGAGGATGCGCCTCACTGCACAACTGGGTTAACTCGCGCAAAGCGAGACGATGTATTAATCCAGAATGCATATGAAGCCATTACAAGCCAAATGGTGAATCCATTCAGTGCTAGCAGAAGTAACCTCGTCAATATTGCCACTGGGCAACAAGCATCCGCAAAAGTGTTAACGGACATGACACACATAAAAGAAATAGGAAAGAAAACATTGGCATCATGTTTGGAAGAAGGCGGAACGAAGCTAAGTGTGGTTCACTTGAAGACATTCTCTTCACAGGTAGTCAAGAAAGGCACTGACAAAAAGGCCCCACGTTCCAGCGAAGCAGCTGAGGTAAATGTGCTGCATCGGCTTTCACAAGTACTTGCGTCTGGGGGAACGGTTGACATCGCAAACATGATTGGGCTACATGAATGTGTCAAAATTCCTCCATCGCTCTTTGATGCTACAGGGTCACTACGCAGGGGTTCTAAAGCAGACCTCGTTAAGGTCATACTAGAGGATACTGAAATCGTTGCACACACATCTTTACCAGACGACGGAAAGACCACGGCTGTGGTGGTAGATGCAATGTATGCAGTGCAGCGATGGTCTTTTCACCCGGGTGAATCATTTGACGACATCAAGTCAAGATATCTGCGCAATCTAACGCTAGATGTTCCAGTTGGAACTGAGTCCATTCACTTCGTCTGTGATAGATATGACTCCACACCAAGTTTGAAAGGTATTGAACGCGATAAACGCAGTGCTGGCAAACCAACGAAAGTGTATGATGTTTCACCAAATCTACCCGCACCAGCATTCAGGGATTTTATCGCTACGTCTGAGAATAAATCTGCGCTGTTGTGCTTCCTGTCGGACTCATGGTCAGATCAAGCATCCACTACTTGCACTGCGAGTGACACTAAGCTGTTCATTTCGGGTGGATTTCAAGACCCTGTAAAAACAGTAATGAACAGTGAACAGGGATCAGCCGATGTACCACAACTAGAAAGCAACCACGAAGAAGCTGATACGCGAATTATTCTTCATGCGTTGTACAGCGTCAACCATCTTCATGCTGAAAGAGTTGTCGTGCATGCTAATGATACTGATGTCATTGTGATGTGTGTTTACTACTGCAGTAAACATCCAGAATTAGCAGAGCTATGGGTACGTACAAGTGACAAGCAGTATCTACCAGTACATGAAATAGCGGCGAGACTTGGCGGACGGGAATCTTCGCTATTGCCATTCTTCCATGCTTTGACGGGTAAAGACGATACAAGCTTTGTGTATGGCCTTGGAAAGAAGAAGATGTGGAAGGCACATAAAACGGTTGACTGCCATTTGTTAGAGGAGATTGGCGAACCGTCAACGGATCGATGCCAACTTTCCAAAGAACAGAATGGCCAGGCAGA
>JBEVXV010000414.1:0-3372 GCA_040505915.1 Sedimenticola sp.
CGTGCACGCCTAGAGTCAGATGGTGTGCCAGCTTTTGTAGCAGATGAACACACGATAACAATGCAATGGTTATACTCAAATGCTCTTGGAGGCGTAAAAGTCCAGGTCCCAGACAATTATGTGGATGAGGCAAGAGAAATATTATCTCACGACTATTCTGCGGCATTGATAAAGGAGCAAGGCTATAGTGCATTTACCTGCCCTACTTGCGGGAGTGATAACACCGAGTTTGAGGTCAAGGGGAAAAGAATGGCATTTATTGTTTTTCTGGCCGTCCATTTTCCGCTCTGGCCATTTAAGAGAATTATCAAGTGCCGAGAATGTGGCGAAAGCAATGAATATAAAACATAACCAGGCCATCAAATCCGACGCTCGTGCCTCGCGCGGATTATGGCAACGTTAGCCTCTGTATGGATAGGGTTTATATAAATGGATGATCAAGAAATTCTTAAGCATATGCAAAAATCGGCAAGGGAAGATGTTGAGTACTTCTCCAATTCAAACAAGGTAGGTAGAGAGTGTTGGGTTGTATCTGAATTCCTTACTGTTCTAGGCATTGAGCATAATGACGATGAACTTCAATCCTTTGAACAGGAAAGTAAAGTTGATGTCTGTTTTCGTAGTGCTCAATTTCAGGTTAAAGAATTAACAGATCCAAATCTTCTGCGGCATAAAATATATAAAGACAAATTCAATTCTATAAATGCCGCCTCATCTCTTGAAGAAATATCTCTTATTGGTGAGGCACATGATATGACTCCAATTTCAAATATGTACGAACTTATTCTCGAAAAAGCTCGTGATTTGGCAAATAGTGAAACATATAAAGCTTTGAAAAGTAGAATAGATTTACTAATATATGTAACTCGTAAAAGAGCGTCACTTATTCAAGTGCATGAGATTAAAAGTGAAGATTTTTCACCTTTAGGATGGAGGTCAGTTTCCTGCGTAAACTCCAAACAAGCTGTAGTTCTACATTCTACACAGGTGGCTCCAAAGTTTATTATTGATAAATCACAACAATTAATGAGTAATAATGGCTAACAATCGCATCAATCTGAATTTTAAAACCTCCACTTCGTTATGGTTTTAAAATCAGATTATGCAAGGCGTTAGGTGTAATCAGTAGCGCTCTGAAGAAGGTCTATCTGTGAACCTCCGGACTTTCGTGGTTTAGGGGCAATTTGGCCTAGGTTAGCGCCTAAAGACTCACCTCTGAAGTGAGGATACATGGCCGATAATTCGTCAACGTTATTTTTCAAATTAGAAAAATATATTTCGTCGACTTCAATACCGATTGAATCATACCCGATTGCTTTACAAGCAGCTATTGTTGAGCCTGACCCACAAAATGGATCAAGAATTGTTCCCTTGCCTAGAGGAAGTAAGGAACGGCAGAGGATTCGTAGCAATTGTTGAGGTTTCAATGTGGGGTGATTAGAAATTGATTCTTCTACCTTTGGCGTTTTGCCACTTTGCAAGGTATCTGGTAGTGGCTGATCCGTGTTAATTCTACGTAAAGCACCTGCGCCCCATTTTCGAAGATTCATTGCAACTGTACGTTCTTCTATTGGTTTTCTAAATAGCATCCAAGGTTCGTATGTACCCCGAGGGGTAACGCAAACATCAAGAAACTCTTTTTCAGCGAGCTTAGGGCGATCACCGCCTCTAAATCCACGATATAACCTCATAATTGCTCCACGTACCTCAAATCCAGCTTCTGCCATCCCTCTTTGCACTAAGTGCTGAAGCATCGGCGTACCTGCAATAAAAACATGAGCTCCAGGAGTAAGCACGGGAAAGAGACATTCACCAAACTCTTTAAAGTAATGGTAAACATGTGCTAACTCTTTATCATTCAAAGTAGTAAATCTGGGTAAAGGCGCTCGCTTACTTCCCCCGATAGTTGGTGGAAGTCGCCAGACACCCCCCTTACCTTTTCGCATCTTCTCCATTTGATGAGGAAGAAATTCAACAATTCCAAAGGGGGGGTCAGTGCAAACCGCTTCGATGGAATTAGGTTGTTGCTCCTTCAGCCAGTCGAAGCAGCTTTGATGATGCAGTTCAAATTCAGTCATGGCCAAATCTTCGCCTATAGTTGAAAGACTGTCAACTAGTCTGTGAGTAAACTGGTGCTCATGGATAGCATACAAAAAATCATCGGCGCTTGCGTCAGAACCCTCCGTCAGCAGCAGAGAATTTCCCAAGAAGTCTTAGCTTCTAAAGCAGGTGTCAGTTATCAGTACCTGTCTGGGGTCGAAACAGGGAAAGAGAATTTTACAGTCCAAGTTCTTGAATCACTAGCTAAAGCCTTGTCAATTCCCGTTCGAGCCCTCGTTGTAGCAGCTTATGACGGTGCTTCTGGTGTCAGTGCACCAAAACTCAACCCGAAATATTTTCGTCCACAGGCTCCATTGCCCATAGGGTTGAATGTTAGTCATATTGAAGCGGCCGCAAACTTAACCCAGTCAATTATCCACAGAATCAATCACAATATGACTCTTGAAGTAGGGCAAAACCTTCAATCCCTCATACAGGGTAATAATTTTTCAGGTTTGGTATCAAATATATTTAGCAATTCAATGGATGAGTGCTCACCATATAAGCATAACCATGACCAGAAATACCCTGACTTAATTTGCAAAGAATGCGATAACGGAAAAGAAGTAGGATTGGAGGTGAAAACAACTATCAACGTTGGCAAAGGGGGCGAAAGCCACAATGGCCATAGTGGTTGGCACGTTATCGCTTGCTATAACTTCCTGGATTCAGGTGACATCCACTTTGTTCACATAATGTTTGCTGATATTAATGGACATCAGACCAAGAATCCAGACTGGAACTACGTTGGAAGTAAAGTAAATTCAACGACAGGAAGTCGACGAACTGAAACTTATAACACCAATCTAAAAGGGACGACCAAATTAAGGGATGGATCAATTTTTCTAAATAGTGATGTAGTTAAATATAGTCGATGGAGGCAAGAGAGAGCAGGCTCAATACCCCCATGGTCTATTTTTGCCAAAAAACACCTAACAAAGCCCATAAACTAATAACTGGGGTCAGATACACGTTAAATCAAACTTCCTCTTTATTCTTACGCCAGCTTACCGGCCTACCTACTTTATTAGGTTTTAATCTTCTGCCAGTCAATTTGCCCACCTCAACCTTGAATCGATCATTACCCAAGGCTATTCCCTCATTTAATTTTTATCTGACCCTAGTTATTTCTAGTTATTTTTTTTGCTGCCCCTGAGCATGGCGTTAGATGCCTGAGATGAGCATATCGATAGCACCGAGAATCTCGTAGCGAAAATTATCTAAAGAGGTTACTTCTGATTTTAAAATTGAGCTTGGAACAGATGTCATTTG
>JBEVXV010000415.1:0-4864 GCA_040505915.1 Sedimenticola sp.
GATGAGAGGGGAGATGCCTCGCTGGATGCCGTCTTTATCTCTCCCCACAAGTTTTTGGGTGGCCCCGGCAGTAGTGGTGTGTTGGTCTTTAATAGTCGTTGCTATCACAGTGAACTGCCTCCCAGCATTGCCGGTGGCGGTACGGTGGATTATGTGGGGCCGGAGGGTCACGATTTTGTCGAGAGCATCGAAGCGCGGGAGAGTGCGGGTACTCCGGCTATATTACAGACCATCAAAGCGGCCCTTGCCTTTGAGGTGAAAGAGGCGGTAGGTATTGATCTGATTGAAGTCAGAGAGTTGGCGATGACCCGCCAGGCGATGCAGCGTTGGGAGCGCCATCCACAGATCGAAATTCTGGGCAATCCTGACCCGCAACGGCGTATTGGTATCATCTCCTTCAACATTCGTGGCAGAAGTGGCCGCTATCTTCATCCACGTTTTGTTACCACCCTACTTAACGATCTGTTTGGCCTACAGACCCGGGCCGGTTGCTCCTGCGCCGGGCCTTATGGTCATCAACTTCTTGGTATCGATGAGGAGCAGGCGAGTGAATTCAGGGCGGTGATCGCTGAGGGGCACTGCGGTATTAAACCGGGCTGGTGCCGGCTTGGCTTCCACTACACCTTCGATAATCTGGAAGTGGCGTATATTCTCGATGCGGTAGATTTTGTCGCTCATCACGGCCACCTGTTTCTGGAGCAGTACCGCTTTGAGCATAATAGTGGCGCATGGCAGCACAAACAGTGGCAGGGTGATGAGTCCGTACTTTCACTGGCCGATGCGCTCCAGAGCAGAGATGCTCTACCCAAGCCCGAGTCAGAAAGCAGCCGTGGGGTCCATTACCAAGAGAATCTTGAACGGGCGGCTGAGTGGGCTCAGCTGTTCAAAAAGGAACATTCAGACGAGTCTATCCGGCTCGATGGGGAGGAGGGGGCGTTACAGTTTTTCCAGCTACCGAAGGCGAGTATGCTAAAGTTGAGGTGATTATTTAGCTATACCTGTTTTTTGACTTTCTTTACCAGAGGTCGGAGTCAATGCCATTAACTTAAGAAATAATCATTGTGTTCTCTTATAGTTACCGTAAAAAACGAACCTACTTGTTTGCGAAAAATCCGAGGATATGAACGCCCTGGAATAACGGGCTCAACAGATCCGACAATTTCTGAGAGCAGCCTGATTAGCCCCCCCATGGTGACTGTTGATTGATATAGCTCACCAATTCATTTTTTAATACGGATAAAGCGTTAGCAAAATTGATTTGGTAATTACGTACTCGTTTCTTGTCTACCCTTTCAGCAATCGCTTGCGCAACCCAAACCAGTGTAGCCGAGAGATTTAATGCCAGTATTTTGGCACGTTCCACGTTGATTCTTGCGGATGCTCTATCAGCTCACTCTTAATCTTGATTTTCCAGGGTATCTTCGTGCCCCAGTCATATGTAAAAACTTCATGCTGCCAACCTATAAATCGCCTATATGCTTCTGGATTTTTTCCAGAATGGTATCGAAAGGAATTTGCTCGCCGAAGTAAAGTGAATTCGTTGCCTGGTAGGCGAGGGTGTACTGCTTCCTGATTACTGGATCCGATAAAAGAAATGCTTCGTTTTCGGCGATGATCAGGTTGTCGTCATTTCTGAAGCGGTGCTCCTTCCGTGCCTGGTACTCCGGGGTGCCTATGAATGTGGTCACATCAGGATGCTCCATGAGTTGGCCAATGTCATAATAGTGACGGAGGAAGTTTGGGGGCATTTCTCCATTGTTCTGTTGCTGGCGGAATTTGGTGGAGACGGTTTGCAGCTTTTCCACAAAGGTATAACCGGGGTGATAGCAGGGAACGTCGATCGCTCGGTTATCTGCGAAGGTAATGTCAGTTTCCGAGGCCCTGTCAAAGGCCCATGAAGAAATTGTCCGGGACATGTTCGGCAGGGTGTCATCGAACCCGACTTCCAGCAGGATACCTTCCTTAAGACCGGCCGGATTACCGAAGGCGCTTTCGTAATGCAAACGGATGCCGCCACTCCGGTATTTCACATCATCGAAGGCATGATCGCGAATGATGTTGATGATGTCTGCGATTTGAATGATATCCGCGAGCCAGTCATAGAACTGCTTTCTGGATTTGATATGCCGGGATTTCTTGGTTTGATTCGGCGCAGAGAAGACCTCAAAAGGGGCGCATGCCGGATCGATGTGGATATCGATGTCTTCCGAGAATCGCTGGATGATGTCGAAGCCCTTGGATAGCGAGGTGCCACCTTTCAGTTCAAAGCTGAATCCTTGTCTGCCCATGCCATACAGGCAGTGCATAATCCAGTAGTCTTTTTCCACCAGCACCGGCAATAGGTTGTGTTCGCCAGCAACGACCCGGATTAGATCAGAAAAGTCAGATCGTTCATGCAGGTAGGGATCAGGCGACATCAGCCAACACCTGATCGAAGAATTTGCGGGTGGCGACCTTGCCATAGTCGCGGGCGGCCATTCGAAGCTTACGGGCGTTCAGCTCCTTCGCTTTTGCGTATGCACGTGTGCGAAGCCCTTCCACGTCTTCCGCGAGCGTAGGCAGGTTATTCAGAAGATCCACGAGCAGGAACTCTTCCGAAAGTTTCCGGGGGAAGCGGGGTTTCCGGCGGAATTCGAAGGGGATGCCGCCCAGCGTGAAGTGCCCATGGCGCTTGTGGTTGTAGACGACACGGCTGTTATAGAGCTGTGTGGTGCCCAGGCCCAGAGTGTTGTAGGCGTTCGGTGAGGTGAGCAGAAAGTCATCCTCTTTCAGGAATCTGCGCACCAGCTCCCGCTCATCTGCCGGTACCCGACCAAATACGGAAGTCTTAGGGTAGTAATACAGACCGTTTTTAAGTTTCTGCAGCACACCCTCATCAACAAGTTCACGTACATGCCGGTCAACACTTTTCGACCATTGGGCCAGGTCCGCGCGCCGGTATACACGGCCAGGGCGCAGGTGCTTTTTCAACTGATCCAAACGTTTCATTGCCATTTCCTCTGATAGGGAATATAGCCTCTATCGGTAAGTATGGCAATAATTTTAGTAAAATTCCATGCAATATTGTTTTTAAGCTACAAATGAGAACGGGGTCAGTGCGTCCAGGCAAGGTCGCGTATTCCTGCGGGAGAGAAGCCCGCAACGGCAAGGCAGGCCAGCCACCGAACGGCAAGGCAGGCCAGCCACCGGAAAGAGAACCTTGGGCCGGCGGGAGTAATCCGAAAGGTCAAGCACAAGGGGATTGAGACAATAGGCCGTAAGCGCAAGTTGAAGTGATTGAGCCTCGAAAGTTACCATGTGAGAGACGACGCCCTTGACCCGGTGGAAGTCCCCATAGCGTAGTACTAGATGGTCTGTACTACCTATCTCGCCGGGGTCCGAGAGCATGGCATGTTGGACATTGGGAATAGGCGGTAACCCGGGAGACCCTATCAGGCCTTTCAAGGAGAGAGAGTATGCTGGACAAGCGATAATAAAGTGAGAAAGGCAAATGCCCGATAGGGAGTCGGATGGCGGAATACGACCGAAGAAGGCGGGTAATACTGCTGGAGGAAAGGCCGCCACACTGAAAACTGCGTTAAAGAGAGATACACATTGTGCTCAGAAACGAAGAACGTGTAGAAACGAAACTGCAACGCAGTGCAGAGAAAGCCAGGGCAGAGGAGAACTGTCGGTTCACCAGTCTATTTCATCTGATGACCGAAGAACTGCTGCTGGGATGCTTCGAGGGGCTAAGGACAAACGCCGCCTCTGGCATAGACGGAGTGACCAAAGAGCAATACGCGGAAGGGCTGGAAGGGAACCTGCGCGACTTGGTTGGCAGACTCCACCGGATGGCGTATATCCCGCAACCGGTAGAAAGGGTCTACATAGTCAAACCGGGGAGCGACAAGAAGAGGCCGCTGGGGATACCGGCACTGGAAGACAAGCTCGTCCAAGCGGGTTTGGTCAAGATTCTGCAGGCGATCTATGAGCAAGACTTCATAGAGGACTCGTATGGATTTCGACCGGGACGAGGCTGTCATGACGCACTACGGGCGTTGAGCCGAACCGCCGAAAGTGGGCTGACCCACCACATCGTAGAAGCCGATATTCGAGGTTTCTTCGACAACGTGGATCAAGACCAACTGATGGAGTTTCTGGCCCACCGCGTTGCAGACAAGCGCGTGCTGCGTTACATACGACGCTTCCTCAAGGCGGGCATCCAGGAAGATGGAGCCTATCGAGCCAGTGAACGAGGCACCCCGCAAGGAGGTGTCGCCAGTCCATTGCTTGCGAACATCTATCTTCACTACACACTCGACCTGTGGTTTACCCGGAGATTCCAGAAAAGCTGTGACGGAATGGCGAGATTGGTTCGCTATGCGGATGACTTTGTCGTCTGCTTTCAACGAGAAACGGACGCCAAGCGCTTTCGTGTCGAGATGGAAGCGCGTCTGAATCAGTTCGGGCTGGAAATCGCACCGGAAAAGAGACAGATCATCGAGTTTGGGCCTTACGCACGGCGGCGGGCGAAAGCCAAAGGGATCAAGGCAAAGACCTTCGATTTCCTGGGTTTTACCCACTACTGCGGGCTAGCACGCAACGGCAAAAGTTTTCGGATGAAACGGAAGACCATCAGCAAACGGCTGACCGCCAAGCTGAAGAGCTACAAGGCGTGGCTAAAGAAGAACCGAACGCTGACCACGCCCGAGATTCTGCGCCTGACGGGTGCGAAATTGCGGGGTCATTATGGCTATTACGGAGTCACCGATAATAGCAAAGGGATCAGCACCCAATGCCGCTACCTGTAGCAATACAAGTTTAACAAAAACAGTCTGTTAACGAATAAAGTTAAGGTCAACCACCCCTTAAATCCGATAGA
>JBEVXV010000416.1:0-3539 GCA_040505915.1 Sedimenticola sp.
GATCACAATATTGACGTGCGAAGTTTTACCGTTGTCGGTATCGGTGATATGTCAGGTGATGTATTTGGTAATGGGATGCTGCTCTCCAGGAAGATATGCCTGCTTGCCGCATTTAACCATAAGCACATCTTCATCGATCCAACTCCGGATCCAGATACCTCTTTTGGCGAAAGAGAGCGGTTGTTTTACAAGACCAAAGGCTGGGATAGCTATAACAGTGAGCTGATCTCATCAGGGGGAGGGATCTTCAATCGGAGTGCCAAGAGCATACCGGTATCTCCACAGATGAAAGTGCTATTTGGTGTAGTGGCTAATAAGGTATCACCTAATGAGTTGATTTCTAATATATTGAAAGCCGAAGTTGACCTCATGTGGTTTGGTGGAATAGGTACTTATGTCAGAGCCTCCTCTGAATCTGATCACATGGTCGGTGATTGCACAAATGATTCAGTTCGAGTGGTTGCCTCCGAGCTTCGATGCAAAGTGATAGGTGAGGGTGCCAATCTCGGAATTACTCAATTAGGAAGAATCGAGTACAGTCTTTATAGCGGAAGATGTAATGCTGATTTTATTGATAACTCCGGTGGGGTCGACTGCTCAGATCATGAAGTCAATATAAAGATTCTCCTGGGTAGCCTTATCTCCTGCGATCGCTTGACCATTGAACAACGTAACCGCTTACTGGAAGAGATGGAGCCTGAGATAACTGCGGATATATTAAGAGATAACTACCTTCAATCTCAGGCTATCAGTTTCGCCGAGAGCTTTGGTATAGAGGGCTTTGATCGATATGTGAGGCTCGTGAGACGTCTTGAGAAATCGGGTCGGTTGAATCGACAGATTGAGTATCTTCCAACCGACGATATCCTCTCAGAGCGGAGAAAAATTGGCGCAGGTCTTACACGGCCGGAAATCTCAGTAATGATGTGCCATGGTAAAAACTGGTTGTTTGATGAAGTGATGGCGAGTGATCTTCCAGACGAAGCTGGATTGGAGGAGTATCTGATAGGGTATTTCCCAGAGAGACTGCAAACCGATTACGCCAAGGAGATATTACGCCACCCTTTAAGACGGGAGATTATCTCTACCTCCGTTGTTAACTCCATTGCCAATCGACTGGGCGCTACTTTTGTCGCCTATCTGACGGAACGCACAGCGCGCACTGCAGATGAAGTTGTCGCTGCATTTATTGTTGTCAGAAAATCTTTTGATCTTGATCAGTTGTGGGGCGAGATCGATGATTTGAGTGTTACTGCAGGCTGTGCCAGACAAAATGAACTGCGGAGGCTTGTCAGCCGGTTTTCACACGTAGCCGTGGAGTGGGTGCTTGATGTATCTCCAGGTGGTATCAGTATCAATGAGTTATCTGAAACACTGACTACCGGAGCGCAGTACATCAACTCCAACTTTGAGGAGATGGTGCCGGGCGATATTCATGAGTCATTCCTGAAAGAGGCAGCCCGCCTCATAGATAAATCCATACCTGTTGAAGTGGCCGAGCGTGTCGCCTCCCTGCCTGTTCTTGTCTCTTCCGGTGATATCGCTTTTATCGCCAAGGTGAGGGGTGTGAGCATGGAGTGTGCCGCACAGGCGTACTTCGGGGTGGGGGATCTATTTTCATTGGACAGTATCAGGCATGCAGCCAGAGATATTTCACCGGAAACCCCGTGGCATCTACGCGCCGTTTCGAGTCTCAATGAGCAGCTGTATGCCTGTCAGAGAGGTTTGGCTGAGGTGGTGTTAAGTAGATTCAAGGATGTAAGTAGCAGTGAACTGCAGGGAATCGATGAACTGAACAGGGTAAAGGTTCGTGCCCAGGAGCTGATAGCGGAAACGGATTTTATAGCCAAGCCGGACCTGACGGTATTCTCGGTACTGACAACGGAGTTGATGGCCGCTGTCAGAGGATTGGAGAAGAGTTGTTATTAATATGTAATTATTCAGCACTGAGTATGCTCATACACAGGCATCTTTCCTGGTAAACTATGCACTCTGCTTTGACCCTATGCTGAGTGTGGTAATAGCTAAAGTGCAGGTACGGCTGAGCTTGGTCTGCTCAACCTGTCTGTAGCACCATTGCGGTATTTTAACTCTGAGGGTCGAAGCTCATCCATACGTGAGCCACTGTAATGTCCGAAAAAAATAAGCAACCCATCGTTTCATCCTCCCACCTGGTATCGAAAAAAAGCGTCGAGCTGAGTGAGTTGGAGTATGGATTGATCATCGCCAATAACGCCTTTCAGCGCTGGATGATGCGCTGTATGAATGCCAGCGGCATTCCAGATCTGAATCCGACGGATATCCTCATACTGCATAACGTCAATCATCGTGGGCGGCCTAAAAAGGTGGCTGATATCTGTTTTAACCTGAATATCGAGGATACCCATACCGCCACCTATTCTCTGCGCAAGCTGACAAAGCTGCACCTGGTGAAGAACCGCAAGCAGGGTAAGGAGAACTTCTTCACCACCACCAAGGAGGGTGAAAAGTTTTGTTTGAGTTACAAGGAGATAAGGGATGCCTGCCTGGTGGATTCACTGGGTGTACTGGGGGTCGGGAATAAAGAGATAGGTGATTTTGCGAAAGTGCTGCGATCCCTCTCCGGGCTCTACGATCAGGCGGCCAGGGCGGCGGCGTCACTTTAACACTCATCCTCTGATTTTATTGCTCCCCAACAGGTTATGACTGAAAATCAAGAGATCGACTACGAACGCCGCTTTGGTGGTATTGCCCGTCTCTACGGCATTCGAGGGCTGGAGTCATTTCGCCAGGCCCATGTCTGCGTGGTAGGTATTGGCGGTGTCGGTTCCTGGGCGGTGGAGGCGCTGGCACGAAGCGGCATCGGTGAGATCACGATGATCGATCTGGATCATCTGGCGGAATCAAATATCAATCGGCAGATTCACGCTCTCGAAAGCACTGTCGGCAAGGCCAAAGTGGAGGCGATGGCGGAGCGTATTCGGGGGATTAATCCCCACTGTAAAATCAACACTATCGAAGAGTTTGTCGAGGCCGGTAATCTTGAACGCCTGATTACATTGCAGCACAGCTATGTGATCGACTGTATCGACGTTTTTAAAACCAAGACGGCGCTGATTGCCCACTGCAGGCGGGGTGGCATCAGGCTGGTGACGGTGGGTGGGGCCGGAGGGCAGATGGATCCGTTGAAGATCCGCCTTGTCGATCTCAGTCGCACACAACACGACCCTCTGCTGGCAAAGACCCGCAAACAGCTACGTAAAGATCACAACTTCCCAAAAAATCTCAAAAGACGTTTTGATATACCCTGCGTCTACTCAGATGAGCAGGCAGTGTTTCCTGATGGAGAGGGAGGTGTTTGTCATGACAAGCCCCATGGTGGGGCATCCCATGGGCTCAATTGCGGGGGCTACGGCTCTGTCACCCCAGTGACCGCGATGTTTGGTTTTACGGCGGTGTCCCATGTGTTGAAAAAGCTGAAGGAGAGTGAGGGGTAAGAATTGCCCAAGGGGTAACTATTCAGCACGGTAGTCTGTCTGGAACTCAGGTGTAGGAGCGAA
>JBEVXV010000417.1:0-13821 GCA_040505915.1 Sedimenticola sp.
AATCAAAAATACGCTGGGGTATACCCTGCTTTCCCAAACCACAGACCAGTGGTAATTTTGAGCGCATGATCAGTGCTGTCTTCTCAGACACTATTCCGGATGATCTACTGGTGGCAAACCCACCCTCCCCTCCGTCATTCAACAACTACCGTTTTCTTGTTGCCGATGACAATCCAATCAACCTTCAGTTGATCTCAACGATCCTTCACTCAAGCGGTGCCGAGGTGGTGGAGATGAGCAATGGCCTGAAAACGTTGGAGTATATCAAGACGCATCCATGCGACCTGGTCTTTATGGATATTCATATGCCGATCATGGATGGCAAAGAGGCCACCCGGGAGATCAGAGCGTGGGAGGATGGAAAGCGGCACGTTCCGATCATCGCCCTTACCGCTGATGTGGTATCAAAAAACAGAGAGCAGCTACTTGATATCGGCGTCGACCACTACCTGACAAAGCCTATCGACGATATTGAGTTATGGGGTGCGATATGTGAACTGCTGCACGTTGACAGCACTTTCCGGACAACGCAGCCGGTAGAGAAAAAACCTCACCTTAAACTGGTCAGTGATGGTGGCGGATACTCGAACAGATTACCCTCCAGGGACTTTGATGCAGCGATGAAGATCGTCGGTGGACGTAAGAAGCTCGCCGATGAGATGTTTAACTGCTTTATCGAAGAGCTGCCTCAAATGCTGCAGCAGATCATCCGCCACATACAGGCGCAAGAGTGGGATAGCCTGCGGGAGACCGCTCACCGTCTATGCGGTTCCAGTGCCGTCTGTGGCGTGCCGCGAATACATGCCATGATCATCGAGCTGGAGAATGCCGCTAAAAATCGGCAAAAGGAGCAAGCCGACAGGCTGGTTGCTCAACTTGAGACCGAAGCAAAAATTCTGATAGCTCACAAGCCCCGATAGCAGGCAGACATGAAATGGTATCTCATGCTTTCTGAAAACCAAAAAAATGGGACGCAGAGAACACAGAGGAGGCACAGAGAACGCGGAGAAAAGCCTTTATTTTAATGGCTGTGCATAATAACCCTGAAAGCCGTCACAATGGAGATATTGTTGCATTTGTAGGAGCGAACATGTTCGCGATGGACTCCGAAACGTGTTCTTCGTGAACAAGTTCACTCCTACACCTAGCTTCAAATTACTCCACAGGGAGAAAGCTGGGACACCCAGTGCGCCAAGCGAAAGCTGGCACCAAATTGGAGGTGAAAGTCCTCTACACAGTAAGGGTAGTGACCCGCAATAGTGGGGTATTTTTATTGGCTCATTAGGCGCTGGCAATTTAATTTATGCGCAGGCTCTGTAACCACGTTACTTTTAGAAATGACACATTCAGATGGTGATCACCATGAAGAAGAGCGGTATGCAGACATCCCCCACCACCAGGGGGCTTATCATCGCCGCTGGCCAGGGAACCCGACTGAGCGCACAGGCGGACCTCAAACCCCTGATACGTATCCGGGGCGTGCCGCTGATACAAAGGGTGATCGAGCAGGGCGTGAACGCCGGTCTATGTGAATTTTACGTCACCGTAGGTTATCAGCACCAACGCCTGGAGGAATTCCTGGTCCAGCTCAGAGAACAACTGGGAGTGGCGATCACCACCATCCACAATCCGCACTGGCAATTGGGCAACGGTAGCTCGGTGTTGGCTGCCCGGGCACACCTGGAACCTCCCTTCGTGCTGATGATGGCCGACCACCTCATTGAGCCACGCCTGGTTCGAACACTAACGGCTCACTCGCTCGCCCGAGATCAGGTAATGTTGGCGGTGGACCGAGACCTGGACAATTCTTGGGTGGACCTGGACGATGTCACCCGGGTACGAACCCGCGAGGGTCGGATCAAGGCAATCGGTAAGCAATTATCAGACTTCGACTGCTATGACACCGGGGTCTTCCATTGCAGTGCCGGTCTGTTCGACGCCCTGCAGGTCAGCGCCCGGGCCGGCCGGCACAACCTCAGTGACGCAATCCAGACCCTGGCCGACCAAGGTCTGGTTAGTACTGTGGACATCCAGGGGGCCTTTTGGATCGACATTGACAGTCCAAACATGATGGCCCTGGCAGAACAGTGGTTGCAAAACCCGCGGAACCCTGCTCCCGCCGCCGTGCACTTGGATCAGAACCGGGAAGCGAAGGGATGAACCAAAACGACACCGACGGTCGCCGTCGTTACAACAAGGACCTCTTTGATCTGCTGCTGTATCCCCTGTACCGCCGTATCGGGGCGGTATTGCCACCATCCCTGACACCAAACGCCATCACTTTGCTCGGCACCCTGCTCGGACTGCTCGGCAGTTTGTCAGTGGTGCTTATCGATGCCCACTGGGCACTGCTGTTGCCCCCTCCGTTCTATATCCTCTACCACCTGTGCGACACGCTGGACGGCTACCATGCCCGTCACACTGAGCAAAGCAGTCTGTTCGGAGAATTCCTGGACCACGCCCTGGACGGATTGGTGGTGCTCGGCTTCTATCTGGCGGTGATCTATCGATTCGATTTACAGGGAATGTTCTACGTGATCCTGGTAGCGCTACGTGCCTACGACTCTCTGTTGTTCCTGGGAGCACTGAAGGTATCCGGCAAGGCCTACAACCCCGCTGTGGGACCGGCAACCGAGGTGTGGGTGTTCTCAGTGGCCTACCTGCTGGCCTTCCTTTTCCCCCAATACATCCAGGAGATTCTCAGCTACGGTCTGGGCTTTGCGTGCGCCGCCATCCTGGTATCCATCGTCAGCACCTTCAACCACGCCCGGCGAGAGATCCTGAAGCGCGCCTGAAGCCGAATCTGAGTTTGCTTTCAGGAAGAGACCAGGGTGCGAAGCAGGTAGAAGGCCGGAACCGCGAACAGCAGGGAGTCGTACATGTCCAGGATGCCCCCGTGCATCCGGGACAGCGCCGGAAAGTCCTTCTTCCCCCGGTGTCGTTTCAGTGCAGACAGTCCAAGGTCCCCCGCCAAGCCTGCGGCCAAAAGAAAAGACAAGACACCCATCACTTACACAAACACGATTTAGTGATGGCTGTCCTGTTGCTGCTCTGGGAGCATACCCTGCCCGATCCACTTGATGTTGAGATGCATGTTGATTACATTCACTATAACCCCGTTAAACATGGCCATGCTCAGCACGTCGCGGAGTGGCCCTATTCAAGCTTTCATCGTTTTGTAAGTCGAAAAGAGTATCCATTGGATTGGGCTGATGGAGAGGGTCTTGCCGGTGGCGGATTGGGTGAATAGTGATCCTGGGTTTCGCAAGCTCAACCCAGGCTACGTCCTGACCGTCATACGAGCAGGTACGCTTTAGGGTATGAAGCGACTTAAGGCAGAAAACACCACAAAGTGGACATGCGATCTTTCCTCTACTTCTCCAAATAAATTCCAATATCAGCTTTTTTTGCTGCTTTGATTAATTTCTTATCCAGGGTCGCAAGGGGTAGTCCCTCTCGCATAGCCAATTCCAGATAGGAGGCATCATAGCTGCTGATGCTGTATGCGCGTGATAGCGCCAGTGTTCGATTAAACGCTTGATGAGCAGTGAGCGGATCAACATGGATGGGTAGATTCTCTAGTTGCGAAATAAACCGCTCAATCTCACCAAGGCTAACATCCCCTCGTTTCTCTGCGCTCACAAGAACATTAGTGGCCTCAAGATGCCATAAATTTGGGGTTAAGGCGTCACTCTCTTCAAGAGTACCTAATACGTGCTCAGCGTACTTCTGGTCAGCCTGTTTTTCACTGGCCAAAAGCCAACGCATAGCTACTGAGTTATCCAGGACAAATGCACTCACTTTCGACCCGCGTCCTTCAGACTGTTGAAATCAGAATCTGAAACTTTGTGCTTTTGAGCTTCAAGAATATTATGGATAGCAGATTTAGCTTTTAAGCGGTCATTCGCCCTGCTGGGAATAAGGTCCGCCACAGGCTTGCCGCGATTGGTGATTGTAAATGATTGCCCTGCCTCAACTCGCCGCAGAATCTCCGGCAGCTTTGTTTTAGCATCGTATGACCCAACTTCTTCTAGCATTAGTTTTCTCCATAACACCTGTAGACCAGTGTAGTGGTCTATTATGCAAAAATCAAGCTGAAAGACTAGGTTTCAAAGGCTGGAGAGGACACCCATCATTTGACATCTACCCATAACATGTTAATGTAACGAGAACATACAAAGAACCCAGGTAAGTCAGGGAGCGACATGCCAAAGCCAAGAAAAGCCCTCATCAGCCTCGAAATCACACCCTACTATCACTGTATAAGCCGCTGTGTACGTCGCGCCTTCCTCTGCGGCGAAGACTCGCTAACCGGCAAGAACTACGAGCACCGAAAGCAGTGGGTTGTTGACCGCCTGACAGAACTCTCTTCTCTGTTTGCAATTGATATCGCTGCTTTTTCTGTTCTGGCGAACCATTATTTATGTGGAGCTCCACATAAATCGTGACTCGATAGATTGCCGAGCGTAGCGAAATTGGTTGATTTTATGGGTTGAAATTCCTATCCTTTTCCTGCTGGCCTTTCTTTTCCCCCAGCACATCCAGGAGATTCTCGACTACGGCCTGGGCTTTGCGTGCGCCGCCATCCTGGTATCCATCGTCAGCACCTTCAACCACGCCCGGAGAGAGATCCTGAAGCGCGCCTGAAGCCGAATCTGAGTTTGCTTTCAGGAAGAGACCAGGGTGCGAAGCAGGTAGAAGGCCGGAACCGCGAACAGCAGGGAGTCGTACATGTCCAGGATGCCCCCGTGCATCCGGGACAGGGCCGGAAAGTCCTTCTTCCCCCGGTGTCGTTTCAGTGCAGACAGTCCAAGGTCCCCCGCCAAGCCTGCGGCCAGCACCCCAGCAACAAGTACTGCCGCTGAATCCGGGGCCATTTGGAACCACCAGTCAATCAGCAGCCACCCCAGCAATCCCGCGATGGCCACTCCAAGCACCAGTCCCTCGAGGGTCTTGCCGGGGCTCAACCTGGGAAAGGGATGGATACGGCCGAATAGTTTACCGAACAGCAGTGCGAAGGCGTCGTTACACTCCACCAGAGCGTATAGAGCCAACAGCCACAACCCGCCATGGGGTTCGGCCCTTAGCAATGGCATCAACGCCACCAGCGCCGCTGGCATCAACAGGCTCAGCAGCGGCACGCCCGGGTGCAGGTTCAACACTAGTCGCGCCATAAACAGCAGCGCAACGCCTGCCAGCCCTCCGACCAACAGGCCCGTGGGGCCCGTCAGTGCGGCACCCAGAATGGGTAGGGCACCGGCCAGCAGCGTTACGCGCAATCCCCAGCGCCCGACCCCGGGCCTGAGAAGGATCAGTAACTCGTACTGACCCCGCAGCCCCGCCACCGTCAACACCGCCACCAGCACCCAGCCTCCGAGGTAGACCGGTAGGACAAAAGCCCCGACCAGCAGGAACTCGTTACGAAAGATCGGCCACAGTGACCGGGCCCGCTCCCGAGTGGCTGGCAGCAGAAATGCCGCGCCGATACACAGGGCAGCGAGTCCGAACAGCGCCAGTGCCAGCAACAGCGGACGACCGTCGAGGCCAAGTGGATCCACCAAGGGGGTAACCATGGGAATCAGTGACCCCCGGCTCGAGCCGCCTGAAGCTCAGCCGCCCTCACCTGAACGCTCTTTGGCGCCGATTCGCCCGCGAAATACCCGTGCACGATCTATCGCCTCTCCCTCATCTCAATACAGTTCCGCTGGGTCCAACCGCCACAGTCGCCGCATGGCTGCCAGCCCGGCCAGCAGGCACATACCCAGCGTAAGTCCCAACACCGTCAGAACCCGACCGGCAGTCAACTCCATCACCAGCGCCGTTCTTGCGGCGATGCCATCGTACAGATACCAGACGAAGGGCAGGGCCACGCAGAACCCTGCCAGAGAAAGCAGCAAGGCCTGGCTCAGGACTATCCGACCCAGTTGGGCGCTGGAGAAACCCATTGCCCGCAAGGTAGCGTACTGGGGCAGCAGGTCGTTGATCTCATTAAACAGCACCTGGTAGCAAACGATGATGCCGATGGCAAAACCCGCCAACATGCCGATGCCAAAGATGATTCCCACCGGTGCCGTGGTGGCGGTGAAACGTACCTCGCGGGCCGCCAATTCCGCCGGGATCATCACCATGAGATCCGGCAGCCGATGGGTGATGGCGTCACGCACAGCCTCCAGGTCCGCCCCCGGCTGGAGTCGCAGCACCGCCATCGCCGGTTTACGGCTGGGCCGTAGCGACAACAGATTGCCCTCGCTCATCACCACCGCGCCGTCGTTGATCACATTGGGCCCCAGATCCACGAATCCCCCTACCCGGTAGTTACGGCCGTTCAGTTCCAGATCCTGCCCGGTGCGGATGTCGCCGTAGATGTCCCGCGAACGACGGTCGAACATCAGCGTACC
Source organism: Sedimenticola sp. (assembly GCA_040505915.1). Classification (GTDB taxonomy): domain Bacteria; phylum Pseudomonadota; class Gammaproteobacteria; order Chromatiales; family Chromatiaceae; genus Vondammii. The sequence goes on from JBEVXV010000417.1 coordinate 6,399, forward strand.
CGACAGCCGCAGGGCGCGGGCCGCCTTGGAGCTCAGACCCAGATCCAGGGGCATGGAGTCCGGGGGAAAGGCATAGGTCACTATCCGTTTCAGCCGGCCACTGTCCGGGTTACGCAATTCCATGGCCATCTTGTACACAGGAATCACCGCAGCCACGGCAGGCAGGGCGCCGGACTGGGACACATTGATGCGCTCCAGAGTGTTCCACTTGTTCAGATGGGTACGGGTGTGGTGGAGCACCACCAAGTCACCACGGATCAGGTGGGCGATGCGGGACTGGGAATCGAGAACGCCGAAGAAGAAGCCCTGTTCGAGAAAAATAATCACCACCGCAACCGCAATACCGGCGGTGGAAAACAGCAGGCGCAGTTTCGCTCGCCACAGGATCAACAGGCCGAGCCCCATCAGAACAGATCCGCCGGGTGGGCCCGGGAGAGCCGGCTCAGGGTCACTACCCCCGCCAGCAGGTTCATACCCAGGGTCAGAGCCAGGACCAGGCCCAACAGCTGGGGACTGAGTTCCAGCGGCAGGTGGGTCAGCCCGCGTACGAGGTGAAACAACCAGGCACTGATAGCCACGGCCGGCAGGAAGGCAGCCAGCGACAGCAACAGAATCTGCCCCAGCGCCGTTCCGTACACCGCCGCCCCGCCAAAGCCCATGGCCTTGAGAGTGGCGTATTCCTTCAAGCGGGTGCCGACATCCGTGGAGGTCACCTGGAACAGCACAACCAGTCCTGTGAGGAAGGCCACCAGCACCCCGGACTGGAACATGATCCCCAGGGGCTTGATGTCGACGAAGTAGGCCTGCTCCTGATCGATCAGCTGATCCCGGGTCATCACTACCACTTCGGCAGGCAGCAGGGCCGTCAACCGACGTTGTGCCTCGTGTGGATCGGTGCCGGACTGCAGGCGAATCAGACCTACGGTGATGTCACGGGCATCGCGGCCGGTGTAGCGGGGAAACACCTCGTTTTTCACCAATACGGTGCCCTCGGCATAGAAAAAGAAGCCCAGTTCGAAGAAACCGGCGATCTCCACCTCTTGGCGGTTGAGGCGAGCCCGTCGACCCGGTTCCAGAAGTCCCAGGTCTGGCTGGGAGAGCCGATCCACCAGGAGGTCGCGGTTGCTGCGCAGCCTGGGCAGCTGATCGCGGATCAGCGGGTCGCTGATGAATTCTGCCTTAGGATCAACCCCTACCACCATGGTGGCCGAACGCAAGTTGGTGTCTGGATCCACCCAGCTGGCCTTACCGATACTGAGGCTGAAGGTATCCGCTACCGCTGGCAGCGCCATGGCCTGGACCAAGCGGATGCGGTCAAAGCCCTTGGCGGAGTACATGAACTGATAGCCGTCGGACACCAGTGCGAGGTCGAAGTCAAAGTACTCGTAGAGCAGCGTGGACTCCTTCTTGGCTGCCAGCAGCAGCCCCCACTGCAGGATGATCAGGAAGATAGCGAAGCAGATCCCCGCCCCTGCGGCCAAGTTTCGGGCCTTATGTGCCACCATATTGCGCAACGACAACTGCAACAGAACCAGCGGTGAGACCCATGTGGATGGCGTGACTGTCGGCATGTCGAGGCGGCTACAAGTGGATCACCGCGTTCACCTCCATGCCGATAAGCTGGGAGGCGGGATTCGGCTGGTTCAGCAGCACCCAGACCCTTGCCAGGCGCGTTGTCGTATTCACCTCGCGGCCGATGCGTTCCACGCTGCCGCTGATGCCCTCGGTCAGGGCACTACCGCTGATGTCGGTCTTCATCCCCGGGGTGATCTTCAGCAGGTCGCCCTCGTAGACCTCGCACAGCGCATACATGCGCTGCAGATTTGCCATGCGAATCACCGCTCCGCCATCTAGCAGTTCGCCTGTTTGCTTGGGGATGTCCAGTATGGTGCCGCTCACAGGGGCGCTCAGGTAGGAATCGCGGAAGCGCGCCTGGGCCAGTGCCAGGCGGGCCTGGGCCTCCTGCAGTTCATGCGTCAGTTGCTGTTCCAGCTGGCTCGAGCGAAGCTCCTCCCGGGACACCGCGCGACCAGCATCTTCCGCGAGGTTGCGTCGTTTTAACAGCTCCTTTTTGGAACGGCTGCCAGCACCCAGTGCGCGGTAATTTTCCAGGCTGCGCTGGGTCCGTTGCCGATCGGCCTTTGCCCCTTGCAGTGCCAGCGCCTGCAGTTTCAGGCGCAGTTTGTGACTCTGCTCCGCCTCCTGCACTTCCAGGGTGGCCAGATCCAACTCGGCCTGCAGGGCGGCGTGACTGGAAAAACGCGCCAGCACCTCGCCGGCCTCCACCTTCTGATCCGGTCGTACCAACAGCTCGCCCAAACGACCACCGTGTGTGCCGGCCAGGTCTAGGATCTCCCCGTCCGGAACCAGGCGGCAGATGGCGCCCACCTCGCCCGCAACCGCAACGCCCTGCGCCAGGGTCAGCAGGATCAGAATCAGGGTTGGCAGTCTTGTACAGGTGTTCATCAGCGATTACTCGAAGTGGAGGTGCAGCGTCGGTGTTCCATGAGGGCCGCGGTTATGGAGCCATCCGGATCCTTGTCCGCTCGAACGTAGTAGCAGGGCGTCTTGACATAGTACTCCTCCATGTGGGCCTGGAGCTGTTGCTTGGTGGTAGTGGGGCCGATCAGCCCTTTGAGACGCCGGGTCACCAGCAGGGGCTGGCGGGACTTGATGTCGGCCAGGTAATCGCAGGGGGGCAGCCCCCAGTCGGGCGGGCTGGCGGCCACCACCTCGCACAGTCGACCGACCCCTAACGGACGCGCATAGTAAGAAGCATCCGCCATGGCAATTGGATGATAGTGAGGAAATGCGAGAATGGACGCTCCCGGGGGAACCACCTCCAACACCTCCCGCTTCAACTCGACGTCCGTCAGCAGGTTGTAGCTGCGGGCGAGCGAGTGTTCGCGCATGCTGATAGTATACACCCAGATAACCAGTACGACGCCATAGTAGAGATCTCGCAATGGGCCCTGGTTATCCACCCTTTCCTCGGCCCGTATCAGCAGCAGCGGAATGAGCAATGCCATCGGTGCAAAGGCATGGTGGAACGGATGATCCCCCGCCACCACCAGGTTCGCCAGCATGACCACCAGCAGGAGCGCTAGGTCCAGCAGCCAGGCCCTGCCATGACCGCCCCCCCCGGCCTGGTAGAGACGCCAGAACACGAACCCGGCGACACCGAGCACGAACAGGTAATTCCTGCTGAAACTGACGTCGCCTTCTCCCTGGTGCTGCAAAAGGGCACTGAACTCAAGGATGAAGCGAAAATCCGCCACGGACATACCCTTGGCGAACAGGTACGCGACCACCGCGAACAAGGCACCGACGGTCAGTACGATATAGCGGCGCAGGTCGGTCACCAACAGCTTCGCCGGGTCGGAATTGAGAATCAGGAACATTCCGCCCATCAACACGAAGCGCGGGCTGGCGAAGGCAGCAAGCCCCACCAGCATCCCGCTGATCAGATCCCAACCCAGCCGGTACTGTAACGGTCGGGCCCACAGCACCAGGCTCCACACCACCAGGGGGATACCCACCGTCTCGGCCCGGATCAGGAGCAGCTTATCCAGGGTGACGGTGGCAAAAATGAAGAAAGCCACAGCGAGCATGCCCGGCGGATAGGTACGCGGGCCACGGCGCAGTTGCCGCCCCAGTTGCCAGAATCCCGCGACCGTCAGTATGCCAGCCAGCACCACCAGTGTCCGGCCGTAGTACACCACCCCGAGACCCTCGCCCCCCAGCAGGTAATACACCCGCAGCAGATCCCACAACAGCGGGGTGTGATGCTGGAAGAAATCCCGCATGGGATCCAGCTCCAGAGTTGCCTGTAACCAGGCCACATGGATGTGCTCGGCACCATCTTCGTGCAAAGGGCGCATGAACATCGCCGCCAACCACACAGGTATGGCGCCCCAATATCCGAGGTGGATACCGCGTTTGGTCACTGACCTTCCTCCGTCGGCTCGCGCTCACGTTCCTCGTGATACTCGGACTCGGTGTTCACATCCCATATGTTGGCCTTGTCGACGCGACCGGCGACGATGTTGTCCACCGCCACCATGGCGGTCAGCATGGAATGGTCGGCGTTGTTGTAGCGGTGCATGCCGTTGCGCCCCAACAGGTAGAGATTGGCCAGCGTATCGGTGTAGCGGCGCACCTCGTCGAAACGATCGTAGCTGCCAAAGTAGGCGGGATAGGTCTTGGGCATGCGCACCAGGGTGTGGTCCAGGACGTCTGCGGCATCGATGATGCCGATCCGCTCCAGCTCGTCGATGGCAAAACGGATAAAGTCCGAATCCGCCTGCGACCACAGGTCGTCACCCTCGTTGCAGAAATACTCCAGTCCCATCCACACGGTGTTCGGGTCGCGCACCATGTAGGGACTCCAGTTGTTGAAGATCTGCAGTCGCCCCAGTCTGGCGTCCGGTTCCTGGACATAGATCCAGTTGTCGGGGATCAGCCCGTTGACCGTCTCCAGGGCCGTGTCGTTGCTCACCTTGAGACGCTTCAACAGCAGCCCCACGGTGATGAAGTCACGGTATACCAGCCCGGCCGCCACCTCGTGGACGGGCGGCGGGGCCGCCTCACCCAGTGCAGCTATCAGCTCCTTGACCGGCATTGTGGAAAAGAGATAGTCGCCGCTGAGCCGCTCGGTAGCGCCACTTTCCGGGTCACGCACGGTCAGGCTGGCCACCCGATCGCCGTCCACTTCCAGACCGACCGCCTGCCAGCCCATGCGAATATCTCCCCCCAATTCCTGAACCTGCCGGGCGACCTCCTCCCACAGCTGGCCGGGCCCGAACTTGGGATACAGAAAACGCTCGATGAGGGAGGTCTCGGTGCCTTTCTGATCCAGCGACTGGTCGCGGCGAACCAGCGAACGGGCCGCGTGGCCGAGGGCCTTGGCGATGGACAGGCCCTTGATACGCTGGGCACCCCACTCCGCCGGAATCTCCTCGCAGGGCACACCCCAGACCTTTTCCGTGTAGTCTTTGAAGAAGGTGAGATACAGCTCGCGGCCAAAGCGATTGACCAGAAACTCCTCCAGCGTGCGCTCATCACGAATGGGAAACAGTCGGGCGCGCAGGTAGCTGAAACCGATTCGCAGCATCCGCAGCAATCCCAGGTTCATCACCGTGCGCAGATTCAGGGCGATGGGATAATCGTAGAAACGCCGGCCGTAGAAAATCCGTGACAGTCGCCGACGGACCAGCATCAGAAGGTCCTCGTGTTCCGGGTCAGGGCCGGATTCCGTTTCCCGACCTTCAACCGAACGCCGCTGACCCTGATAGCTGACCTCCAGGGACGAACTCACGGTATCCCCCGAACCCTGGATCGGCAGAATCGTCCGCCACCACTCCATCACCCGGTCGGACTTGGAGAAAAACCGATGGCCTCCGATGTCCATGCGGTTGCCCTTGTAGTTTACGGTCTGGGAGATACCGCCGATGGCTTGCGACATTTCCACCACCACCGGCCGGATATCGGTCCGCTTGAGCAGTTCATAGGCGGCCGTCAGTCCGGCTGGACCTGCACCGACGATCAGGGCGATCTTCTCTGGGCCGGAACCGCTCATGCGAACAGGGCCCGCTTGCGGGCGAAGAAATTCCACAGAAACACCACCACGGCAGACACGGCCTTGGAGCCGAGGTAGTGCAGTTGCATCTGTTCGGTAAGCAGCCACATGATCGCGAGGTTAAGCCCGATACCGATGACCCCGATCCAGCCATAGATGGTGAATTCCACCGAACGCTTCGCGAAACGCCGCTGGTGGAAGATCCACTGCACACTGATCAGGTAGTTGACCACCAGGCCGATCAGAAATCCCACGGTGGCGGATATCAGGTAGTGCAGACCTGCGTATTCCGTCAGCAGGTACAGCGTCGAGAAATCCACCACGAACGCCAAGCCACCCACCAGGGTGTAGCGGAACAATTGCACCAGTGTGTTGTCGGTGCGCCGGAGCAGGAGTTGGTCGATCATGGTTGCCGGCTCCGACACCCTGGGGGTATGCACGATTCCATCTATCCTCCCTGTTGCAAACGTAATTCGGCGAGAGTATGGGCGGCCTTCGTGAGCGCCTCGTCGATCTGCTGCGCGCTGTGCTCGCTGGTAATGAAAAAACGCAGGCGGGCCTGACCCTCGGGCACGGCGGGGAAGATCGCGGCTTGCACATCAACGCCCTGTTCCAGCAGGGCTGCGGAGAGGCGAACGGCGAGTTCCTCGTCACCCACCATGACCGGCACGACGGCGTAGGCCTGTTCCAGGCCGGTCTCCAGTCCGAGCGCGTGCGCCTTGGCAAGGAAGCTGTCCGCATTCAGGTGCAGGCGGGTCACCCGATCCGGTTCCCGCCGCATAATCTCCAGCGCAGCGTTGGCCGCAGCGGCGTTGGCTGGCGTGATACCAACGCTGTACACGAAACCGGGAACCGAATAGCGCAGGTACTCGATCAGGGACGCGGCGCCGGCTATGTAGCCGCCGCAGCTCGCCAGGCTCTTGCTCAGGGTACCCATCCACAGTTCTACAGCGCCAGCGTCGACCCCGCAGAATTCGGCCAGGCCACGGCCCGTCTCCCCCAGCACGCCGACCGAATGGGCCTCGTCCACCATCAGGGCCGCGTGGTGGCGATCCTTGATCGCCACCAACCGCGACAGATCCGGTATGTCTCCGTCCATGCTGTACAGGCCCTCCACCACGATCAGGCACTGGTGGTACTGGCGCCGGTTTCTACTCAGCAACTGCTCCAGGTCATCCAGGTCATTATGCCGGAAGTCCATGCGCCGCGCCCCGGAGGCCAGTGCGCCCTGTAGCACGCTGCTATGGATCAGGTCATCGTGTACGATCAGGTCGCCCGGACCCAACAGGTGTGAGATCACTGTCTCGTTGGTACCGAAACCGCTGACGAAGACCAGGGCGTCCTCGGCACCGGTGAGTGCGGCCAGGTCCCGCTCCAGGGCACGGTGGAAGGGCCTCTCTCCAGAGGCGATGCGACTGGCGGAGACCGAGGTCCCATAGGTGTCAATGGCGGCCCGGGCTGCAGCGCATACACGAGGATCGTCCGCCAAGCCCAGATAATTGTAACAGGAAAAGTTGACGGCTGGCTGGCCCTCCATGCTGCAACTGGGGCTCGAATAACCGTCCAGGTGTCGAAAAAACGGCAACGTTATACCCAACCCCTGGAACCGTTCCCGCTGCTGGCGGAAGGATTCAGGAACCGCCAACGGCACCGGTGGTACAACGGTTGGCGGCGGGACGGAAGCGGCCTGGGCATCCTGCTGTCTGCGCACCCGCAGCAGGGCCGCCAGCTGCCGACGCTTCTCCTCCAGAGAAGGCTCGGTGGTCTCACTCATCGCTATGCTCCCGCCGAAGAGGATTGCTCATCACTCTGCATCTGCTCCAGCATGGCGTCCACCTGTTCCTC
>JBEVXV010000417.1:13921-15329 GCA_040505915.1 Sedimenticola sp.
GGCTCGGTGGTCTCACTCATCGCTATGCTCCCGCCGAAGAGGATTGCTCATCACTCTGCATCTGCTCCAGCATGGCGTCCACCTGTTCCTCGGACAAGGAGGCCACGTCCACCATCTCCTCGGCGGCATCGCCGGCGCCGGCAGCGATGATGCGAGGCCACAAAATGGCCGCCAGTCGCGTGGATCCAGAGCCTTTGACCAAATCACCGCCCCGCACATTGACTCTCAGTCGTTCCTGCGCGGCCAGAGTGAATTCGACCGCCATCAGAGAGTCCATTCCCAGCGAGTCGAAACTAGCGGACGCATCCACCTGCTCCGGGGCCAAACGTAGGACCCGGGCCGCCTCTTCGGCGAGGATATCAGCCAGTAGCTGCTGGCCCTGCCCCGGATCCATGCCTGCGAAGTCCCGGACGACATCCCCAAAGGTGCTGTCGCTCTCCCCCCGGCCTACCAGTTCGGCATAGGGTGAGGCCTCCGGCAGATTGCCGTTGAGGCGCCCCCAGTGGGTCCAATCCAGGCTAAACACCCCCGCCTCTGCGGCACCGGACTGCAGGCAGGCCTCCAGGGCTGCCAGGGCCGTATCAGTTTCCAGGGCCTGCACCCCCAGCGAGGCGAGGTGGCGGGAAACATCCGGATCCTGGGCCAGCATGCCGGTCTCGGCGATTGCCCCCCATGCCACGCTTAGAGCCGGCAGTCCGGCGCCGCGCCGCTGTACCGCCAGACCATCCAGGAAGGCGTTGGCCGCCGCGTAGTTGGCCTGCCCGGTATTGCCCACCACGGCGCTCACTGAGGAGAATAGCACGAACAGGTCCAACTCCAGCTCCAGCTCCAGAGTGATCCGGTGCAGGTGCAAGGCCGAGCGTGCCTTGGCATCGAACACCCGGGCGAAGGTCTCGTGGGTTTGGGCATCGATCTTGGCGTCCGCCAGCACCCCGGCGCAGTGCAGAATGCCCCGCAAAGGGGGGCGGCCCTGGTCCCCGGTATCCAGCAGTCGACGAACGTCCTGCTCGCGGCTGACATCGGCAACGGCTTCCAGCACGTCCACGCCGCGCGCGCGCAACGCCTGCGTTGCCTGCCGGGCCTCATCGCTGGCAGCGCCGCGTCGGCCCGCCAGCACTAGGTGACGGGCCCCGTGGTCTGCCAGCCAGGCGGCGGTACGCAAACCGAAACCACCAAAACCGCCGGTCACCAGATAGGCGGCCTGCGGGTCGAGCATCCCGCGGACGTCGAAGCGCTCTCCGGCCAGACGCAGCCCCTGGCAGCCGCGTTCGGTGAGGTCCACGGCGATCCTACCCAGATGAGTGGACTCCCACATGCGGCGGAAAGCGTCCTCCGTCTCGGTGGCTGGCAGGACCAGGCTGGGAATGGGGTGATAGGCGCCCTCCTCGAAGGCCTCACGGGTCCGCCG
>JBEVXV010000417.1:15429-34354 GCA_040505915.1 Sedimenticola sp.
GGCGGAAAGCGTCCTCCGTCTCGGTGGCTGGCAGGACCAGGCTGGGAATGGGGTGATAGGCGCCCTCCTCGAAGGCCTCACGGGTCCGCCGCAGGATATCGACAAAGACCTGGGTGCGTTGTGCGAGCAGACGATCGATATCCACGGAGATGAAGGAGAGGTTCTCCTGGAAGGCAGCCTGCGACAGACCGCGGTTGGCGCTGATGTCGCCCTTGCCGATCTCAACCAACCGGCCGTAGGGGGCCAGGGCCGCCAGGGTGGCCTCCTGAGCATCGCCGCTGAGGAAATTCAGGGCGACGTCCACTCCCCGACCGTCGGTGGCGGCACGGATCTGGTCGAGAAAATCCAGGGAGCGCGAATCAAACACCAGGTCGGCTCCCAGTTCTAACGCCCTCGCCCGTTTCTCGGGGGAACCGGCCGTTGCGATCACGCGGGCACCCCGATGCCGGGCCACCTGGACTGCGGCGTGCCCCACACCGCCAGCGACCGAGTGAAGCAGTACCGTCTCACCAGGCTCCAGTCTGGCCATGTCCAGCAAGGCTCGCTCAGCGGTCACGAAGGGGACCGCCAGCCCGGCTACCTCGGCCCGAGAGCCGATGTCAGGCCACTTGACCACTGGCGAATTCGCCAGGTTCAGCGTGACGAAGGAGCGGAAGGTCCCCTGGGCAGCGCAGCAGATCACCAAATCGCCGGGAGCAAGACCCTCGACATCTGCACCCACTCGTTCCACGACGCCGGTAGAGTCCATGCCCAAGGTGTGACCAAAAAAGGTCCCCTTCAGGGCCGAGTGGCTGAGGCGTCCCATGGCCTTCAGCACATCCTTGAAGTTGAGCCCGACGTAGCGGATCCCCACCTCTATCTCACCGGGCCCAGGGGCTCGCCGGCGTACTCGCCGGTAGTGCAGGGAGGAGAAGAGGCCCGGTTGGCCGAGCTGCAGCGCAAAACCCGCACCCGGCTCCGCGACACCCAGGAAGGGGGAGAGAGTGGACACTGCTTGCAAGCAGTGTCGGTAAAGCTGCGCGCCGCGCAGGGCATATTCGCCGCCAGGCTCCAATTCCGGCAGCCGGGGAGTGATGCTGTCGTATTCGTCACAATCCAACAGGATTAGATCCAGATCCGGGAATTCGTTGCGTGCCACCCGGGCCGCACCCCATAGGGCCCGGGCCGCAGGATCGACGACATCGCTCTCCACCACCCTTTGCGCAGCACAGGTAAGCACCGCGAGCCGCGCCTCGTCACTGGCGACACACTCTTTGATCTCGTCCAGCAGCTCCAAGCAGGTCTCCATCCCCGTAGGATCTGCCGGCTTGGCAGGGGCCTTCCACAGCCGCAGTGGCGGTTCAACCCCCGGTTGACGCTCATCCAGTGGTTGCCAGTGCCATTGGTGGAGCAGGGACCTTACCCGCTCCTGATGCGGGCTCATCCAGCCCAAGGCCTGAGCGCGTACATCGTGCAGGCGGGTCAGTACCCGGCCCTCTGAGTTCATGATTGTCAGTTCCGCCGTCAACCCATCGGCATGCCTGTCGGTAACCCGACCGTGGCAGACCACCCGGCGAGGCAGGCGATCAAATAGAATCACCCGGCCGATGGAGACCGGCACCGCTGCGGCATTGGCTTCACTGAAGGCAACCAGGGCCTGCAGGCAGCCATCGACGAGCACCGGGTGCAAGAGGAAATCGTCCTGTACGGCGGTCTCTGGCAGCTCCAGTTCGGCGATCAGTTCACCGTCCCCCAATCCCAGGGCCTGGATGGGTGCGAAGGCCGGCCCGTATTCCAGACCGCGATGGGACAGATCGGCATAGATCGCCTCCCTGGCGAGGTGGTTGGGACAACGCGCCGCCAAACCGGCCAGATCCCCGTCCGGGGCTTGGTTGCGGTAGGGGACAGTCACCAGCCGGGCGCTGGCATGTTGCACCCATTCAGCGTTCTGGCCGATGCCGGAGGCGTGTACCGTCAGTGTGCGGTCGTTGCCTGTTGAAGTGCGCAGGAGGACGCTCTCTCCCGGGGGAAGTTCCAGCATTGCGGTGAAATCGATATCCGCCAGGCTGAAACGGGCACCGGGAGTCAACTCTTCTCCTGCGGCGACGAAGGCCTCGACATAGGCTGCCCCCGGAAACACCGCCATGCCCTGGATCCGGTGATCCCGAACAGCGGCGAAAGCCTGATTGGGAATGGTGGCCTGCCAGGCAGGCAGGGGCGACGCCTGTGCCACACCGAGGAAGGGGTGGACCAGTGGAGCGATGCGCTCACTTTGTGTTAGAGGTGCCTCGCCCCAATACCTTTCACGCTGCCAGGGGTAGGTGGGCAACGAGACGTGATGACCGTCCGGGTAAAGGGCTGCCCAGTCCGGCGCGGCCCCTTGTACATAGAGGGTGGCCAGTGTTTGCAGCAAGGCCGCTCGCTCCGGAACCTTACGCGTGAGGGAAGGGACTACTTCGACCTGTGCGTCCTGGGCTGCGGCACATTCGCGAATCGCCCCGGCCAGGATCGGGTGCGGGCCGATCTCCACGAAGGTCCGATGCCCGGCCGCCAGCAATGCCTCCATGGCGGCGTCGAAGAGTACCGGTTGGCGGACATTACGCCACCAATAGCCGGCGTTGTGCTGCGCCTCCTGCACCGGTTCGCCTGTAACTGTCGAATACAGGGGCACCTGAGGAACGCTGGGGGCCAGGCCGTCGAGGGCCGCCAGCAGTTCGTCGTGAAGCGGCTCCATCTGGTGGCTGTGATACGCGACTTCACCGAACACCAGGCGGGCGAAGATCCCCTCCTGTTCCGACGTTGAGGCGATGTCCCGCAGCACCTCCTCACTACCGGACAAGGCACAGGAGTCCGGGCTGTTCACCGCAGCCAACGAGACCTGCCCCGGGTACAGTGCCGCGATCTCCCGGGCCTCGGCCTCGCCAACCCCCAGAGCCAGCAGGCGCCCCTTTCCGGCCATGGTTTGCTGCAGGCGGCTGCGGTGATAGGCCACCTTGGCCGCTTGATCCAGGTCCAGCGCACCGCTGGCCAGGGCCGCCCCCACTTCACCGATACTGTGTCCGACGATGGCCGACGGCGCCAGCCCCCAGTGTCGCAGCAGCGCCGCCAGGGCCGCCTGGAGAACGAAATTAGCCGGTTGGGCCACTTCGTTGCAGGCCATGCGGGAATCCTCCTCGCCCCGCAGCAACTCTTCCAGGATGGACCAACCGGCACAGCGCTGGAAGGCCGATGCGGCCTGCTCCAGGGCTTCGCGGAAGACCGGTTCGGCCTGATACAGCTCCCTACCCATGGCCCACCATTGAGGGCCCATGCCGGTGAATACCCAGACCAATCCGACGTCTTCCCTGGCCTCGCCTCGCGTCACCGGCTGACCGACTTCGGCGCCGCGGGCCACCGTCTCCAAAGCCTCTGCCATAGCCACCGGGGTGTTGCCCACTACCGCGAGTCGGTGGCGATGTTGCTGTCGGCGCAGACCCGCTGAGTGACAGAGGTCGGCCAGCGTCGGGGGGATGTCGCCTCGCAACTCGCTGGCATAGGCCTCAGCCAAAGCATCGAGGGCCTTGTTGGAACGTGCCGACAGGCAGAGCAACTGCGGCTCCCGTGCGTCCGCGCTGTTGGCAGCAGCCACCGTATCCAGGCAAGGCGATTCCTGCAATAAGGCGTGGGCGTTGGTGCCACCGTAACCGAAGGAATTCACGCAGGCTCGGCGCACGCCGCCTGGCACATCCGGCAAGGGCTCCAAAGCATGGGCGATGCGGAAACCATAGCGGTCGAAAGGGATCGCCGGGTTCGGTGTTCGCACATGGGGCTGAGGTGGCACAACGCCGTGGCGCAGGCAAAGTGCCGTCTTGATAACCCCGGCAATTCCGGCCCCAGCCTCTTGGTGGGATATGTTCGCCTTCACCGACCCGATGTAGCGGGGGCGCCCCCCCTGCTCAGCCCCCAAAGCCTCTGCCAAGGCGTTGACCTCGGTGGGATCGCCGATGGTGGTGCCGGTGCCGTGGGCCTCCAAAAGCACGACCTCATCGCCACTGCTACCCACCTCGTCCAGTACATTGCAGATCAGTGTGCGCTGAGCCTCGCCGTTGGGTTGGGCGATTCCCTGGGTGTGGCCGTCCTGGTTGACCCCGGTCGCGACAATCTGCGCGTATATGGGATCGCCGTCTGCAAGCGCCTGCTCCAGGGGCTTTATCAGAATGGCTCCAGAGCCCTCTCCCCGGCCATAACCATCGGCAGAGACATCAAAGGCCTTGCTACGCGCGTCAGTTGAGAGAAAGCCACCTCGGGACATTACGATAGCCGCTTCCGGGCGCAGCATCACATTGGTTCCGCCGACGATGGCCAGGGAGGTGCGGCCGGCCCACAGATCCCGGCAGGCATAGTTCAAGGCCACCAGGGAGGAGGAGCAGGCGGTGTCTATGGTCAGGCTGGGACCGCGCAGGTCGAATAGGTGGGAAAGGCGGTTGGAGAGCATCACCAGGGCGCCACCCAAGGCGGTGTGCTGGGACACCGATTCTCGACCCGTGGCGTTCAGTAGACTGACCCAGTAGTCCACAGTAAAGCCACCGATGTAGACGCCAGTGTCGCTGCCCTCGCGGGAATCCGGGGGAATGCCAGCGTCCTCGAAGGCCTCCCAGACCACTTCCATCAACAGGCGCAGTTGGGGATCGAAATAAGCCGCCTCGCGAGGGGAGAGGCCAAAAAATGCGGCGTCGAACTGATTGAGGGGCTGATCGATGAAGGCCCCTTGGCGTATCCGCATGGTGCCGGGTGTGGACCCCGACGGATCGCTGAACCGGGCGACGTCCCAACGATCTGCCGGGATGTCCCTGACGCCGTCGCGGCCATCGCAAAGCATCTCCCAGAAGGCCCGGGAACCGCTGCCGCCGCCGGGATACCGACAACCGATTCCAACGATGGCCAGCGGCTGACGTACGTTCTTATCCCCGTCCATCAAACCTCCACAGCCAACGGTTATTTAATCTTGTCCACCAACATCAAAGCGGGCTGGCCTGCTTCGCCATCACACAGGGTGATCGCGGAGCGATCGGACACGAGGGACGAAACGTACCCCCAGTCAATGCGATGCCAGCACTCTACGCCTCTACATGGGTCTCGTAAAGAACCGGCAACCGATCCAACCAGCTCCAGGATCAGACGATCTCCAGAGCAGTAAATGCGATGCCCCATCCTTTCCAATCATGAGGAACCATTTGAATGGACCGCAATCCTAAGGGTTGTTAATAATAGGGCAAGTAAAATACCAGAACGTGGTATTTCAGTCCATAGACGCCATGCAGCGGGAGGCTGGCGGCCTGCTTGCGGGAGATGAACTACAGAGCCTTTCCCGCCGCTAGTTTCGCCTCCATCCCGTTGATAAGTGGGGGCACGATCTTGAACTCCCCGCTGAGATTGAAACAACCCCGCACCGTCCCTAACGGAGCCACCCCACGGCCGACTCGGCGGGCCGCACGACGACCGTCCTATCGCACCTGTAAGCCCTCTATGTTCCCAGCCACAAATCAGGTTTACAATGATCCTAGATTCCGCAGTTGACCGCTCCATTCTGATGCTTAGTTGTTGATATGAAGGTCATTGGTATCAATTTGCACTTTCACCTGCCGGGTGAGCCACGCTACAAGGTAAATTGCACGCTTGCGGTGGCGCATGGCGGCGTTACAACTCTTTGCAATAGAATAACTATTACGCATCGTTGTGCCTTGCCCTGCACCACCGCAAACGCACACTTTACCCTGTCCAACTGCGGATTCTAGGATGATCGAACTACGGAGATCCACGTTCGATTCCGGCCGGGATGTGGCAAAATTCATGGATTGCGGTCAACGTGCCGATCCACCCCAACATCGAAGAAAGGAACAGCCTTCTTGACAGTCAAGCGCCGGGTCGCACTCGTGAGGAACATCTTCCTCCCCTATTCGGAGACCTTCATCCACGATGAGCTACGCCATCACGAACGCTACGAAACCACTGTGTTTACTCGTCAATGGCGCAATGCCGACCGCTTTCCCGGCCACCGAGTCATCTCCGTTGAGCGCATCCCGGATCGACGCCACCCCCTGGCGTCCCTGGTATACAGTCTGACCGGCCGATCCTGGGGCCATGAACGGGCGCTGCGGGAGGGGGGCTTCGACTTGGTCCACGCCCATTTCGGACACAACGGGATCCAGGGGATGCAACTGGCCCGTCGCCAAGGGCTTCCTTTGGTGGTGACCCTCCATGGCCGGGACGTCACCCTGCTCATGGGTCATTCCAAGTACGCCCCGGAGTGGTGGCACTACCTGCTGGGCTACCGGGCGCTGTTCCGTTACGCGAGCCTGTTCCTCGCCGCCTCTTCGGAACTGCGTGACCTGATCGTCGGTTGCGGCTGTCCGGAAGAGAAGGTGCGGGTACATCGCCTGGGGGTGGATCTAACAAGGTTTTCACCCACCCCAAAGCCCCCTCAGGGGCCGCCTCGAGTGCTGATGGTGGGCCGTTTCGTGGAAAAAAAGGGCCACCAATACGCCTTGCACGCGGCAAAGCTGGTGCGGGAGCGCGGCATAATCTTCAAACTGGTGTTGGTCGGTGACGGCCCATTGCGCCCGGCCTGCGAACGGCTGGTCATGGAACTCGGCCTGGGGGATCGGGTGGAGTTCACCGGTATCCTCAGCCCCGACCAGGTCCAGACCAGACTGCAGGAGGCCTCGTTGCTGCTGGCCCCCAGCGTAGTGGCGAGTAACCTCGACCGTGAATCCGGAGTCATCTCCGCCAAAGAGGCCGGCGCCTGTGGTCTGCCGGTGCTGGCCACACGTCACGGCGGACTGCCGGAGATCGTTGATCACGGGACTACCGGATTTCTGGTAGCCGAACGCAATCCGCAGGCCCTGGCGACCCGACTGCAAGAGCTCCTTCAGGATCCCGAGCTACGTCGCCGTATGGGGGCCGCCGGGCGCCTAAAGATGGAACGCGAGTACAACATTCGGGAATGCGTCAGGGGATTGGAGAAGCACTACGACAACGTCATCGCAAGCTGGACCGGTACGCAGCCGTGACCGCTGCCGACTACGAGGAAAGGCTGGTTCGCGGCGCCCTGGTAAACACCCTGGGCCTAACCGCCAAACTCATCAATCCCCTGTACTTCGTCGTTATCACCTGGTTGTTCGGCCCCGCGACAGTCGGCCTCTATTTCCTGGCGGTGTTCATCGCCGAGGTGGCCACCAACGCCGCAGTTGCTGGCTTCGCCGATGCCACCACGGTGCTCGCCAGTCGTTACGCAGACGGCGCCCCCCGGAGAGACACCCCGGATACACCAGACACCCGCTCTCACCAACACCTTTACCGCGTACTGGGCAACGCCTTCGCCTTTAGCATGGGCATCAGCCTGTTACTGGTTCCGACTCTTTACGCCAGCGGTGGCTTGCTGGTATCCCTGGTGTACCCCGACCGACCGGAGTTGGAAACGGCTCTGCATATCCTGGCCTGGTCCATCCCACTTACCGCTTTGCCTCGACTGGCCATCGCCGCCACCAAGGCCCGCATGGTGATGCACCACGACGCCCTTATCACCGGAGTGGCGCGACCACTCACCCTGTTGGGCTTCACCCTGTTGGCCTGGCTAGCAAATACAGGCCTGAGCGGGCTGTTGTGGGCTATAGTGGCGACCCAGATCGTCGTCTCTATGCTGGCGGTGCGCGCCCTGGCACAACACTTCGAGTTGGGCAGGATTCTTCACGCCATCCTGCATGCCCGCCCGCAGCGGGAACTGCTGGCCTTCGCCGTCCCCCAGAGCATCAACGCCACGGCGTTCCGTTATCTCAGCCATCTGGACGTATTCATGCTCGCCGCCCTTGGGCACGGCAATTTCGAGATCGCCTTCTATGCCACGGCCGCCCTGATCGCAAGCAACCTGCGAGAGATCAAACTGATCTTCAGTCAGGCCCTGGCCCCCGTTGCCGCACGCCACCATGCCGCCGGCAATCAGGCAGCCCTTGAGGAGACCCTGGGGCGAGTGAGCCGCTGGACCACGTCCCTGGTCGTCCCGGCGATCATAGCCGTGCTGGTGCTGCGTGGGGATCTGCTCTACCTGGTGGACAGCGGCTACACCGCCGACTCGCTGTTTATGGTCGCACTGCTGATTCCACCGTTTCTCAGTTGCGCCTTCGGTCTGGCCGGCAACACTCTCATCTTTACCGGGCATCCCTCCTGGACGCTGTTTAACAGCCTGCTCGTGGCCGGACTCAACACCCTGCTCAATCTATGGCTGATCCCCGCCCACGGCCTCCTCGGAGCGGCCATCGCCACCGCCCTGGCTGCCTCCATGATCTCTCTGCTACAGCTGCTGGAACTGCGCTACCTGGAGGGCATCCAGCTACGTCCCCGCCACGTGTGGAAACCGCATCTCGCCTTTGCCCTGACTTGCATGGTCATACTGGTGCTCTGGGATCCGGCGCAGATCCAGGGCCTGGGTAACCGCCTGTTGGCCGTGCTGGGGCTCACCCTCCTGTACACCGCGACGCTGGCCGCACTGCGTCACGAAGAGCTGCTCAGCCTCGCACGCCAGGTTTCCGGACGCATAGGCCTCAGCTTCTGAGATCCGCCTGCAGAAAGGTCAGCACCCGCTCAGTCGCTCCTGCATCCACATGCGTGTAAACCAGTTGCCGAACCCGATGACGCTCCGCCGATTCCGCCTCCGGCTGGTCCAGGGCACGCCCAAGAGCCGAGAGAAACCCTGCCTGGGTATCCGGCCTCGCTCCGGCGACAATCTCCTCGAAGGGCAGAAAGAACCCCGGGCTGCGCGTGTAACGCTCCAGGTCATAGGGCAGAAAGATCACTGGGCGATCTAACAGCAGATAGTCGTAGTAGACGCTGGAGTAATCGGTCACCAGGACGTCGAAGCTCCGCAGGGTGTCGGTGACCTCCGCCACCACGTCCGCCTGCATGGGCAGAATGCGTCCCTGGCGCCCGTCCAGTCGGCCCGGATCGTTGGGATGGGTTCGCACGAACAGGAGGGCCTCGCGCTCTTGCAGAAAACGCTGCACCGCCTCCAAGTCGCGATCGACGAAGGGGAACAACTGAACCGGCTCCTCATCGCGCCAGGTGGGGCAATAGAGGATGCGCCGCCGGTGCGCCGGCAGCGGCGGGTCGTAACGCCCGGTCAGATCCGGTGTCGCACCGCTCAGCAGAGCATCGGTGCGTGGCTGTCCGGTGATGCGAATTCGCTCCGCAGGCAGGGCGAAGCTCTCCTCGAACAGCCGTACCATGGCGGGCGAAGTGGCGAACATGGCGCGATAACGGCCCATCTCCCGACCGAAGGATCGAGCGTAGCTGCGCTTGGGGAAACGCGGATCCGCCCGGGCGATACGTTTGATGGGCATGCCGTGCCACAGGTTGTACAGACGCACCCGGCGGGAACCGAAATAGAGGGGAGAGAAGTCCCCCAAAGAGTGGGTCAACAACACCGCTCCGGCACGCGCCCCCAGCCACAGCCCTCTCAGGCTGCGGATAGAGAAAACGTTTTCTCGGCCCAGTGCGAGGATCTCCGGTCGTCCGGTGAGCCAAACCCCACGCAGACCATAGCGGGCGGACTGCTCCAACAGCGGCCGAGTGTTGCCGCCGAACTGGCGCCCGCCGATCACCACCAATTGCCGGTCGCGTGGTACGATTATTCCCAGCAACCAGCTCAGCGCCGTCAGTAGTGGGTCTAACAGCATGGTTTCACCTCAGGCCGCAGATGTGGAAACAGGTAACATCATAAGCTATATTCCTCAGGGGTAACTATTCAACAGGCTCTGTCATGGACGACCAGTTCAGGCGTCATCCGACATCATGATGTCCGAATGCTTACCAAAATTTACTTGTTAACGAGACAGCAGTGAAAATCCACAGAAAAATCGTGTCAAGCACTTTTTCTGTTTTTTCAGCTGAATAGTTACCTTCAGGGCAGAATTGATTATCATGACAGGGCCTTATTATGACGACGACACAAACCATCTGGCTGCACCACCCCTTGCCGTGATTCTGGCCGCCGGCGCCTCCCGGCGGCTCAACCCGTATACCCTTGACACTCCCAAGTGTCTGCTTGAGGTGGCGGGCAAGACCCTGCTGGACCATCAACTGCACGCTCTCGAGGTGTGCGGCGTCCGCGAGGTCCTGCTGGTCGTGGGCTACCTCAGGGAACAGGTCGAGACCCACCTGACCCGCCATCATCGGGGTCTGCAGGTGCGCCTGCTGGACAACCCACGCTACGCGGAGACCAACACCGCCTATTCCCTTTGGCTCGCCCGAGGGGAGCTTTCCGGGAGGGATTTCCTGTACCTGAATGGCGATGTTCTGTTCGAGCCGCGCTTGACGCGCCGGCTGTTGGCGGCCGAGCAGGACGGCACCTTAGCGGTGGAGACCAAAACCTGCGGCGAGGAGGAGGTCAAGGTAGTGGTGTCGGACGGGCAGATCCGGCGTATCGGTAAGAGACTTCACCCTCTCGCATGCTTAGGAGAATTCATCGGTGTAGGGCGATTCCGCGGGGCGATTGCCGAATCTTTTTTAACCGCCCTGGAGGCATTGATCGCCGCTGGCGGGGAAAACGAATATTTTGAGGCGGCGTTGGACACTATCGCTCCCCATAACGCCTTGCACCTGTGCGACATCAGCGACCTGCCGGTCATCGAGATAGACTTTCCGGAAGACCTCGAACGTGCCCGCCGGGAGATCGCCCCCCGATTCGGACGCAACGAAAACGACGATGGCGATGACGCTGTTCGGGGCGTGCCAATTGCGTCCACCTGATTGACTACTGGTCATCCGCTGTGATCTTTGGCATCATCCTCGGTCAAGAACTCCGTCACCACAGAGATTCAAGCCCCTCCATGTTGGACGACTACGAAGACTACGTACATCTACGGCTCTTCCGGCTTATGGTGAAGCCCTTCATGGGTTTTAATCCCAACACCCTTTCCCTCTTCAGCTTCGCATTTGCCCTGCTTACCGGCGCAACAATTGCCTTGGAGCTGCTGCCCGTGGCTATGCTGGCCCTGCTGCTGTCCATGTTCTTCGACGGGATCGACGGCTATGTTGCACGGCAACAGAACAAGACCAGCGAGTTGGGATTTCTTACCGACCACGTGCTGGACAGACTCTCGGATATTGTCATCTTCGTCGGCATCGGCGCCGCTTACGGCAACTGGCTGCCGGCCCTACTGGCGGTGATCGTGGCGGTGTTCTCCAGCTATGTGGGTGTGCTCGGCCGCATCTACCACCTCAAACAGGACAAGGCCGGCCTGTTCAATCGTACCAACCGCATCTATCTGCTGCTGATCACCCTGCTGGCTATGAGCCTGTGGTCGTCCCAGGCCCTGGCCATCATCAACGGATATCTGCTGCTGGCCATCGTCACTGGTAGCCTCACCTCCGCCAACCGACTGCGCCGGCTGTTCGCCGCGGTGGCCCGATTGGGGAAAGATGCGCCTGCGGATACGGCCGCCCCATGAACCTTGCCGAGACTCTGGAACCTTATCTGACGGGGAGTCACCTACGGGAGGCCTACCGCACTCACCTCAACCCGGTGATGTCTGGTTACTGGGGGATGATGGGACTCAGCGACATTCGTTTCGTGGATGCCCGCGGCAGCTACCTTATCGACCAGCACGGCCGTCGCTACCTGGACTTTGCCTCCGGTTTCGGTACCCAGACGTTGGGACGCAACCATCCCGCAATCCGGGACACCCTGCGTCAGTTGTCGGAACTGCGATTGGCCTCCATGTCCCAATTAGGCATCCCGGTGCTGGCCACGGCGCTGGCGGAACGCCTGCTGGGGCTTGGCGATGGGCAGTTCGACAAGGTGTTTTTCACCAACTCCGGCACCGAGTCCGTGGAGGCTGCATTGAAACTGGCCATGTGTGCCACCGGGCGGCGACGCTTCGTACACTTGCGCGACTCCTTCCATGGCCTGACTCTCGGATCCTTGGGGGTGCTGGGCACCCCGGCGCTGCGCCGCCGCTGTACGCTGGGACAGGAACAGCTGGAGGTGGAACCCAACAATCTAAAGCAACTGGAAAAGGCCTTCGCCCGACATCATCGGGAACTGGCGGGGGTCATCGTGGAACCGGTGCTGGGCAAGAGCGGCACGGTATTGAGCGGCGACTACCTGTTGCGCATCCAGGCGTTGTGCCGCCAGCACGGCGTACTGTTCATCGTCGACGAGATCCAGACCGGGCTGTATCGCACCGGACCCGTGTTCGCCTATCGCACCCACCCGGTAAGACCGGACATCATGGTCTTGTCTAAAGCCCTCAGCGCCGGCGTGGTTCCGGTTGGGGCGGTGCTGTACCGGGACGATGTGTACCAGGCCGCATTCCGCAAGGAGGCCCACCACAGCCTGTTTTCCGGCACCTTCAAGGAAAACAACGTCGCCATGGCTATCGCCCTCACGGTACTCGAGGAGCTGGAGAAACTCGACCTGGGCCGGAAGGTACCGCAACTGGAGACCATGCTGCGGGAAGCCTTTGCCGAGAATCCGGAAGTGCGCATCCAGGGCCGTGGACTGCTGCTGTGCCTGTATTACGACGGCCCCACATCGTTAATGCACAAGCTCATCGAACAGGCCGAATACAACCACTACATGAAGCTGATCATGATTCGATTGGTGAAACACCATCGGATTCTCGCCTACACGCAAAGTACGCTGCACAAATGCATAAAAATCTTGCCGCCGTTGCTGACCAAAGAGAAAGAGATTCAGGAATTCCATGGTGCTTTCCAAGAGTGCCTGAACCACTATCGGGGCCTCAGTGCCGCCCGCTTGGCGGTGGAGACAAAAGACGTGCTGGCGGACATGAAACGAGCCGGCAGTCCCATCGGTGAGATAACCGGGCAAGACCGATGAAGGCCATCAAGCAGGATCTGATCCTGGGCATCGACGTCGGTACCAGCTCGGTCAAGGCAGGGCTATTCGACCGCGCAGGGGCCTTACACGGCACAGGTCGCGCGAGGCTGCCCCTGCTCCTGCCGCAAGATGGGTGGGCGGAACAGCAACCCACGATGTTGTGGCAAGGAGTGGCAGATGCCGTGCAGGACCTGCTCCAGCATAGTGGCGTCCCCGGCCAACGTATCGCCGCGCTAGGGGTGACAGCCCAGACCTGCGGCTGTATCCCGGTCGACGAGCACGGTGAAGCTTTGCACAACGGGTTGATCTGGTTGGATACCCGCTCTACGCCTCAAGCCCAGCAACTGATGGGCGGCTTTCCCAGCTTCAAAGGCTATGGCGCCCGGCAATTGCTGCGCTGGCTCTACTACACCAACGGTGCCCCCAACCTGTCCGGCAAGGATGCCCTGACCAAGATGCTGTGGTTCCGGGAACAATACCCCGAACTCCAGTCCAGCACCCAACATTTCCTGGACATCAAGGACTACCTGCTGCTGCGGCTGTGCGGGCGGGTCGCCACCACCTACGACTGCGCCCACCTGACCTGGCTGATGGACAATCGACCCGGGCGCTGGGACTGGTCTCCTCAACTGCTTCGGCATACCGGCCTGGACCGGGCGTTGTTGCCGGAATTGGTGTCGGGCACCGAGATACTGGGGGCGCTGAAGGACGGCCCCGCCACCGAACTGGGACTACCGGCAGACCTACCCGTCGTCGCCGGGGCCAGCGACGTCTACGCCACCGCCCTCGGCAGCGGCGCCGTGGATCCAGGTCAGGCCCATCTGTACCTGGGCACCAGTAGCTGGTCGGGAGTGCCTGCACTCCGGCGCCGCATCGACCCGGCCAGCGGCATCGCCACTCTGTGTGGTATCGAACCCGGCAGTTACCTGCTGCTGGCGGCCCAGGAGACTGCGGGTGGCTGCGTCGAATGGGCCTGTGAACAGCTGGGCCTGAGCCACCGCTCCACTCCCGACCGGCCGTCCTTCGACGACCTGGCCAGCAGGGCTCCCGTCGGTTCCAAGGGCCTGTTGTTTCTGCCCTGGCTGATGGGAGAGCGGGTGCCCGCGGACGACACCCGGCTGCGCGGCGGCTATCTGAACCTGTCACTGTCCCACGGTCGTGCCGAGTTGACCCGTGCCGTCCTGGAGGGCGTGGCCTGCAACATCCGCTGGGCCTTTGATCGGCTGGCGCAGCTGGCGCGGCCCCTGCAGGGTACTGTGAAACTGGTGGGTGGCGGGGCCTCCAGCGATCTCTGGAGCCAGATCCTGGCCGACACCCTGGGGCGGCCACTAGAACGAACCATTCATCCGAACCAAGCGGGGGCCAGGGGTGTGGCCATGACCGCCGCAGTGGCTATCGGCTGGTATCCCTCACTGGCTGCCGCAGCGGCCATGTGTCCGACCGACCGGGTGTTCGAGCCAGCCCCCCAATCCCACCGGATCATGGATCAGCAATATGCGAACTTCCTCACCGCCTACAAACAGCTGCGACCCTGGTATCGGCGGCGGCACGACGTTGAGCCGATGGCTAAACGGCAATGAATCAGCCTATGCCCTCCACCCGTGTCTCCACGGGCATGAAAATCCTGTGCAGTAACGACCAACTGTTTCCGCTCCGGGATACCGATACAGAGCAGATCGCCATGACGATCTCCGCCCTGTCACGCGCCGGAGCACAGGTTGAGCTGTTGCTACCCGCCCCTTGGGGGCGCCCCGCCGCAACCGGTCCGGCGCTCGCCCGCTATTACGAAACGGAACCTAATTTTTCGGTCACCACGGTACACAGCACCTTCCCGGGCCCCCGCACACCGGAAAAATTCGGTCACGCCCTGGCCGCCTTGTTTATCCAGTCCCGCAGGGATGCCGATCTGCTGTATACCCGCAACCTGCCCACGGCCCTTAGCGCGCTCGCCTTCACCCACACTCCGGTGGTCTATGAGACCTATCGCCCCTGGCCGCGGCAGGTACCGGCCCTGCGGCCCCTGCTGCGCTGGATGACCAGGCGAAAACGCTTGCTGGGCCTGATCACTCACTCTCAACTTGCCGCTGACGCCTACCTGCAGATCGGACTGTCGCCGAATCGCCTGCTGGTGGCGCACAATGGCTACGATCCGCGGCGCATGGAACCAGTACTCGACCAGGCCACCGCCCGGGAGCAGCTGGGACTTCCCCTGAACCGACGCATCGTCACCTACGCCGGGCACGTCACCCCGGAAAAGGGCCTGGGCCTGATGCTGGCGCTGGCCCGGCGGTGTCCCGACACGGAGTTCCTCATGGTGGGTTCGAGCGGCCACGGCGAAGTGGAACGCGAGGCTGAAGATCTGGCCAATGTGCACATGGTTCCCTGGCAAAAATTCGCTGAAACGGTCCCCTACCTGTATGCCGCAGACGTGCTGTTCATTCCCCCTACGGCCGGCCCACTGGAAAAGGTGGGGAACACCGTGTTGCCAATGAAGGTGTTCCTCTACCTCGCTGCGGGCAGGGCCATATTCGCCCCCGCCACGCCGGATGTGGTGGAGGTGCTGGAACACGGTCGAAACGCCGTATTGGTGTCCCCGGATGACCTGGAACTTGCCCACACCGCCCTAAAAAACCTGTTGGAGGATCGACCCACACTGACGGCATTGGGACGCCAGGCCGCCGCAGATGCCTCGCCCCTGACCTGGGACCGGCGGGCCCGTCGCATACTGGAATTTCTGGAAACACGCCTTCAGGAACTTAACCGTAAGTGATTATCTGGAACCGGTTTTGGGATAAAATGACGGTCGCATTTCCATCGGACGCGAGCACAACTTGAATGTTACACAAACGGATCTATTCACCGCCCAGACAACTGGCCCTGGCCGCACCGGGGGTGTTCCTGCTTGGGGTGAGTGTGACGCTGATGAGTCGCTACCTGTTCTACATCTACCACCCGGAGTTCTTCGAGCGTGGCGTTCCCTCCATTAGCCGCACCGCAGCCTTCCCTCCCAGCAGTTATTTGTTCACGATTGGCATAACGCTCACCTCGGTGCTGATATTTATTAGCTGGTACTTCGTGTTTCACATGAACACCGTGCGCATCCAAGGCCGATCTCATACCAAACGTGCGGTGTTGTACAACTCCTTGGCGTATGCTTTTGGGCTTATCTCGGGCTCTTTTCTCGCCCTGCTGGCGCTGATCACCTCGGAGATGGACGGGCCTTCCCATGAGTGGTTTTCAGTGGCCTTCTTCGCCACCCAGGTGGCCGCCTTCACCTTCGACGGTCTGATGTGGCGGGAACTGCGACGCCTGGGTATCGTTTCCCAGGGCTCCCGGACCTACCTGCATGGCCGCAATAAGGCCTTACTGTTGTTGCTGATCCTGACGGTGGCCTCGGCGCTGCTGTTGTTTTACGTTAGCGATTTACTGAAGCTACTGGAGGATCGTCATCTGAGCAAGTTGCTGTTCGTCACCACCGAGTATGCCACCAGCATTCTGTGCTTCGCTTACTCGGCCGCCTATTATCCAGAGATCCGGGATCATCTGGATCACCGCCATGCCACGCTCTGAATCCCGCTCGGCATGGTTGCTGTTGCAGCTAATGGTGCTGGTCGCGCTGCTTCCGGCCGTGGCCGCAGCGGGTTGTGCCCCGCCGGGTCAGCCCGGAGCGGACTACCCCAGCCCAGGCAAAGCCGAAGCGGAGATGGTGTTCTATGTACAGCGTTCCCTCAACGCCAATACCGTGGTTTACGCGGCCCGACTCACGGCCCAGGGCAGGCTCGACCCGGAGCGTCCGATAGAAGCCTACTGGCGGAACTACGAAAGCAGCGGCCGTCGTTCCCATCTGAATTGGCAGGAACGCCTACTCGCCTACGGTGTGCAATGGAAACCTCATCAACAGGCAGGCTATCAGGTGAATATCGTCTCCAGCAAAGAACACCAGGGCCATCTCTACCAAGATGCATTCGGGGTAGTGCGACTGGAAGGCCTGATCTCGGGCCGACAGGCCTATCTCAGCTGCGCCTATGTCCAACTCAAGGATGATCGCGCCACCATCCCCTCGGTGCTTTACGTCGATCTGTATGGCAGGGATCTGAAAAACGGTGATCCGCTGCACGAACGCATCCAGAACTGAAGAGCGCGTCAGCCCGGGTCGCCACCTTCAAAAAAGGCTTGCATGATGCGCAGCGCCTCTTCTTCCGGCATCTGCACCGGGGGGTGTTTGCACATGGCCGCCGCCGGGCCGAGCAAGGGACCGGCGATACCTCGATCCAAGGCCAATCGCGCGCAACGTATTGCGTCCAGGGCGATGGCGGCAGCGTTGGGTGAATCCTCAACCGACAGCCGTAGTTCCAGATTCATCGGTACCCCTCCCAGAAGGGCCCCCTCCATTCGGATATAGGCCACTTTGTTGTCATTCAACCAAGGTACGTAGTCACTGGGGCCGATGCGGATTTGTTCATCAGACAAACGCTCTGACAGTGTAGCTTGTACGGCTTCGGTCTTGGATTCGCGCTTGGAATCCAATCGCTGCTTATCCTGCATATTGAGGAAATCGGTGTTGCCGCCAACGTTCAGCTGATATGTCCGATTCAGTCGAACGCCGCGCTGCCGAAACAGTTCGCTAAGCACCCGGTGAGTGATCGTAGCGCCCAACTGAGCCTTGAAGTCGTCGCCAACAATAGGAACCCCACGGGCACGAAAACGATCTGCCCACTCAGGATCACTGGCAATGAATACCGGTATCGCGTTGACCAGCGCGACGCCAGCCTGTAAGGCACACTCGGCATAAAACTTGGCAGCCTGCTCAGATCCAACCGGAAGGAAGTTGATCAACACCTCCACTTCACGCTGCCGTAGCGTCGCCACCACCGCATCGACATCCGGCTGCGGAAGATTGGCCGGGACGAACGCGCGCGACTCTGGACTCTCACGCATTCCGTCCGCTATCCCGTCCAGAATTGCGCCCATCTCCACTGTGACACCGCTTTCCGGGACTCGGGGGTAGAAACTGGCCGTGCAATTCGGCGCTTGCCAAATGGCCTGAGAAAGGTCCACCCCTACCTTACGTTTATCTATATCCCAAGCCGCCACCACCTGAATGTGCTCGGGCCGATAACCACCGATATCCTGATGAATCACGCCCACGGCGTCCTCACCCAGATCACGACAGTAGTAAATACCTTGAACCAGGGAACTGCAACAATTCCCGATCCCGACGATGCCAATCTTTATCATTTTCATAGTGCCTTGGTATCAGTACTGCAGGCTCGCCCCGAAAGCCGGGCGGCCCCGTTCCCAGACGAAACGCCAATCTCTGGCTTCTTAGACTCGAAACCGAAGCCGGATTAACAGAAGTGTCATTATTACAGATTTTCCAGCTATTGAAGATTGTCAGAGGTCAACTATCCGGTAGACTAGCCCATATAGTGGTGAATTGAACGAGAAATCGGTAAACGATAGACACGCGGAGGTCTAACGGACTCGTACAGAACACCGGCCAATTCTGCTATTTCAGGGGGGAATCCAGATTACCCTCTCTTTTCAAGGTCAAGTACGATCTTCCTAAACGTAGACCCTACCGAGGTTTTCACTTAAACCTAGAAACCGCAGTTGACCGCTCCATTCTGAGGCTAAGTTATTAATATGAAAACCGTTGACATCAATTTACACTTTCACCTGCTGGGTGAGTCACGCTACGGAGTGAATTGCACGCTTGCGGTGGCGCATGGCTGCGTCACCTACAGGGATGTAGGTGAGGGGCGTGAGCATGGAGCGGTAAGCCTTACAACTCCTTGCAATAGACAGAAAATTGCTCCTGCATTTTCTGCATACCGTCCATCCATGGACATAAATAACTATTACGCATCGTTGTGCCTTGCCCTACACCTCGGCTTTGGCTTCCTGCGTCGCCCTAACTTCTCCATCCATGGAGTCGACCGCAAACGCACACTTCACCCCGTCCAACTGCGGATTCTAGGTTAAATGGTTGATGTTCTAGAGTCCATTTTCATTGCGGGCTATGAGATCAGTGGCAGCTATGGGCTCTCCGTGATTATCCTCGGTGTCGTC
>JBEVXV010000417.1:34454-41604 GCA_040505915.1 Sedimenticola sp.
TTAAATGGTTGATGTTCTAGAGTCCATTTTCATTGCGGGCTATGAGATCAGTGGCAGCTATGGGCTCTCCGTGATTATCCTCGGTGTCGTCGTCAATACGATTCTCTGGCCCGTTTATCATGTCGTCGATCGGATGAAATCCGGTCAGAAAAGCAAGTTTCACGGGATGCTCGCGGAAATAGATGAGATCAAGGCGTGTTACCACGGCCGCGAGAGATACTATTACACAAAGGCTATCCAACGCCGTTACGGATACTCCTTCAGACATAAGGCGATTTTGTTCGTCGGCCTGCTGATAGAAGTCCTGTTCTTTGTGGCCGCTTACGAGATGCTGACCGCTTTTACGGGTTTTCGCGGTACTCCCTTTTTGTTCTTAAGCGATCTCGGGCTTCCCGATGCGCTCTACACGGCAGGCAATCTATCGGTAAATGTGCTGCCGATAGTCATGACCCTACTGAATCTGCTCTCCTCTTCGATCTACACCCGCACCGGCCAGAGTTCCGAGCGTAAGCAACTCTGGTTTTTGGCAGTGGCCTTTCTGATTGTGCTATACGAAGCGCCGGCAGCGCTCACCCTTTACTGGATCGTCAACAACAGTTTTGCGCTTGCGAAGCAAGTCATCCCAGCCATTTTTGCATGTGACAGATCCGCCTTGGTTTGGATCACAAGCACTGTTACGCAAATAAGGGAGAGGCTGAGCACAGCAACAGTCGCCACAATGGGGTTCGGCGCCGTATGCTACCTGTTCCTGGCGGCGCACCACTACCAACAGACACTGCATTCTCCGGCAACCTCCTTCTACATTGCTATCGCATCGCTTACCCTGTTGTTTGCGCTCTTTTCAGGCAATGGCGTTCTGACAGTTGGTCGATGCCGGTCTCGTACGATACGAGCTGCCCTGCTGGCCGGCACTGCAGGCCTGCTTCTGGTTCTGACCTACCTTCTCGGCTCTACTCTGTTGTCATGGCCCGCAACTGATATTGCGAAAGCAGCACTTGTGCTCGCCTGTACGGTCCCCACAGTGTTCTTCGCCATCGCGGTCAGGGGCCGCAACACGATTGAAAAAAACCGGCGGCAGCATTCGGGGCAGATGCTGCCGATATTCCTTGCAGTGGGCTACATCGGATCATCCACTTTCCTCTGGATTCCCCTTGCGGTGTACGCCTCTTCTCCCGGGGAATTTGCTTTTTCCCCGAACACATTACTGATGCACAACATCCCGTTGTTCATCTGTACCCTGGTGCTTTTCTCACTGCCGGTGGTTTTCTTCCGGAAGTTTCGAGACATAGCCTTTGCTATTTCACCTCTGCTTGCATGTTGCTTCTTTGTGTATGCGTATGTTCTGCCAATCAGCTTCGGTTCGCTGGAGGGGTTTGTTCTGGATAGTCCCGCACCCTTTGACCATAGTCTTGGGGTATATCTGGCGGAGTGCTTGGTCCTATTGTTTCTGGTGACCCTTTTTGTCAAGAGACCAAGGGGCCCAATCCTGTTGGCATTCCTCCTCATCATCAATGTCGCAGCAGCTGGCGAAGGCCTATACCACCTGCTTGGCGGGCAAAGTACGAAGATGCCGTCGGCCTCCGAGGAAATGTCACTTTCCAGCGTTAAAAAAGAGGTGTTTAATCTTTCAAGAACCGGCAAGAACGTCGTCATCATTGTCCTTGATGGGTTCAACACCTCATACATTCGGCACATATTCGAAGAACAGAGCCACCTCAAAGAAGAATTCGCCGGTTTTGTCTACTATCCCAACACGATTACCTCGTCGTATTACACGAGCAGCGCCATGCCGGTTATCGTGGGTGGCTGGGACTATACGCCGAACAGAATGAACGCCCTGGAGGGAGATACGCTCGCTCTAAAATCGAATCGCGTCTACGAAAAAACGATAGCAGCACTCCTGCAGAGGCAATATGCTCCGGCATTCATCGAGCCGGTTGCCTATCGTGTTGGAACCTATGACGGATTAGCCAGCATTGCTGCCAAGGCTCCTACGGTCACCGCCATGGAGATGGGAAATCACTGGGAAACGCAGAACGGCCGGAATGAAGACTCAGGCCACTCGGCGCAACAGATCAACATGCTTACCGCTGTAGCGCTGTTTCGATCGGTTCCCCTGGCCGTCAAGCCGTTGATCTACCGCAATGGAAAGTGGTTCAACCCGGCCCCTTCCGCCTACCTGCACGCCCGCAATCATTACGCCGTACTGGACCTGCTACCTAGGCTTTCCACTGCCGAGGGGGGGCACAATACGTTCAAAGTCATTTATTCAGCCATTACACACCGCCCCTATGCCGTAACCAAAAATGGGAAACTTATGAAGAGCGGCATTCCGGATCCAACGGCCGATACGAGCTACGGCGGACTGAATGCCTATTACAGTGCGCGTTGGAGTTTCGGGGCGCTTGCGCGCTATTTTAAATGGCTGCGGCAGACCGGCATCTACGACAATACACGGATCATTGTCGTCTCGGATCACGGCAACAACTATTCGCTCGAAAACAGTGTTGCCTTCAGCGGCAAGGAGTTGCTTCCCGCACTGGAGCTGACAGAGAAGGAAGCCAATCGTATCGGCGCACTGCTCATGGTCAAGGATTACAACGCCACCAGGCAGTTTGCACAAAGCGGTGCTCTGATGAGCAATGGGGATGTCCGCGATATCGCCTTGGGGGAGTCCCCATTGCTCGATAAATACGAATCTCGAAAACCTGTACTGAAGCATTACCGCACCCTGAATTGGAGAACGGCCGACATGTACCACAACCGCACCTACAAATATGACCGCATTTACCAGATAGACGGCGACTATTACGACCTGACCAAATGGACGCTCGTGAAGCGCTCCACTACCCGCAAGGATCAATAGCGAGGTTTTACGCAGCCATGAAACCTTCGCCCGTCATCGCTCTCATAATCGGCTTCAGTGCTTTGCCTACACCTGCGTTCGCGTACATCGACCCGATGGCTGGAAGCGCTATTTTGTATCTCCTTTTTGGACTGCTGTCCGCCATCTGGTTTGCGCTGGGGAGTGCCAAGCAGAGGCTGATTATGCTCCTTAAAGGGCAAAACAGTGCGGCAATCAGCACATTCGAAAGAGACAACGTTGTCTTCTACTCAGAGGGTGCTCAGTACTGGTCCGTCTTCGAACCGGTGATAAGTGCGCTTGCCAAGAGAAAGTGCCACACGATCTATCTCACTGCAGACAAGGGAGACCCCGGCCTGGCCTACCGATCAGAATACTTGACGGCGGAGTATATCGGTCCGGTGGAGCGGTCATTTGCCTATATCAACCGCATCAAAGCACCGTTGGTCGTCATGACCACGCCACAAATCGACATCATGGCGCTGCGCCGGTCGAAGGATGTGAAGCATTACGCCTACATTTTCCACGCGCCGACAGATGCGCACACGTACCGAAAGTTCGCATTCGATTATTTCGATTCGGTCTTCTGCTCCGGAGAGCACCAGATAAACAGCATCCGGGCACTCGAGCGGAAGAGAAAGCTCCCTCCGAAAAGGCTCTACCGGACAGGCCTTACCTATTTCGACTTCATGGCAAAAGAGATAGACGGAACGGCAGCGGTTTCCAAGAGCACACCAGGCCCGGTAGTTCTGATTGCCCCGACATGGCAGGAGCATTCGCTGCTTCATCGTGCAGGACCGGATCTGCTTGAACGGCTGATGAGCGCGGGCTACGAGGTGATTCTTCGCCCCCATCCGCAAACCTATGTTTCCTATCCGAAACTCATCAGGGAGATCGAAAGAACACATGCCGATGATCCGCGTTTTTCAATAGATCGCCAACCCCAGGGCCTCGAAAGCTTTGCCAAAGCCGACATCATGCTGAGCGATTTATCCGGCGTGGTTTTCGACTTTACGTTCTTCTATCGAAAGCCGGTCATCATGCTGGATTTCCCGTTCAGCGGAATGGGTACCGAGGCTACGGACATCGAACATCCGATGTGGGATCTCGAGGCGAGGCATACAGTGGGCCACTTGATCAACGAGGATCAGTTGGCGGACATCCCCAGCTTGGTTGAAAAGGTGTTAAAGGAACACCGTCCGGCGGCACTCGACGAGTTCATAGAGACTGCCCTATATAACTTCAAACATGCCGGAGAACCTACCGCCAGGGAACTCACCCGATTGCTCGCGGAACAGAACGGGGGATGAGCTTGTGCCCACTCGATCTGCCATCGATCCTGAGATATTGGATCCTATTCTGAAGGTGGAATTCGACAGTGTCTTCGGTTACCATTCCAACAAATGGAGTCGCTTTTTGACGATCTTTAAAAATCGATTCGACAGCGTTTTCAATTTCCATTCCAGCAGCCGGAGTCGCCCGTGGAAGAGTCGAACTCATGAGGCCCACCACCCGGTTTCGCGAGCTGCTGAACTCTCCCGAGCTCGAGTTGCTGCTCGACGCACACAACGGCATCTCTGCCAAGATCGCTGAGGAAGCCGGTTTCAAGGCGCTCTGGGTTGGCGGCTTGTGCCTGTCGGCGCAGTTCGGGGTGCGCGACAGCAACGAGGCGAGCTGGACGCAGACACTCGAGATGCTCGAGTTCATGGCTGACGCCACCACGCTTCCGATCCTGCTGGACGGGGACACCGGATACGGCAACTTCAACAATGTTCGACGCCTGGTGAAGAAACTCGGGCAACGCGACATCGCCGCCGTGTGCATCGAGGACAAGCTGTTTCCGAAGACCAACAGCTTTATCGATGGCACCAAGCAACAGCTCGCCGACATCGACGAATTCTGCGGTCGCATCAAGGCCGGCAAGGATGCGCAGAAGGATGACGACTTCTGCCTCATCACTCGGGTCGAGGCCTTCATCGCCGGCTGGGGCCTGGACGAAGCACTGAAGCGCGCCGAGGCGTATCACGAGGCAGGCTCGGACGGCATCCTGATTCACAGCGCGCGGCGAGACCCGAGCGAGGTCCTGGCCTTCAAAAAAGAGTGGGCAGACCGCTCGCCGGTTCTGATCGTACCAACCAAGTACTACGCAACACCCACCGAGGTGTTTCGCGAGGCCGGCTTCTCGATGGCCATTTGGGCAAATCAGATGTTGCGCTCCGCCATCGTCGCCTATCAGGAGTGCGCGCGCACCCTGGCCAGTGAGCAGAACCTGATGGCCGTCGAGGATCGCATCGCGACAATCGACGAGATTTTCCGTCTGCAGGGAGCGTCCGAGCTCAAGCAGGCCGAGGAGCGCTACCTGCCCAGGAAGGAAGCCTCTCCCCGTGCCATAGTGCTGGCTGCGAGCAGAGGTGCGGCACTGGGTGAGCTGACCAAGAGCAAGCCTAAAACCATGGTCGAGATTCGGGGTCGCCCGCTGCTGGCGCACATCGTCTCGACCTACAACGCCGTGGGCATCAGGGACATCACCGTGGTGCGCGGCTACCAGGCCGAGGCCATCGATCTGGTTGGGCTCGACTATGTCACCAACCCCGACTACGCTGACACTGGGGAGCTGCTGTCCCTGGCTCAGGCGCTTGAGGCCGGGCCAGTCGAAGCCGACCGGGACCTCTTCGTCTCTTTCGGCGACGTAATCTTCAAGCGCTATATCCTCGAGGCCCTTGGTGAACGCGAGGAGGATTTCACGATCGCCGTCGATGCCGACTGGCGACAGTCGGTGAACCTCGGGCGTGCCGCCGACTACGTAAGCTGTAGTGCTGCGCACAGCCGCAACAACTTCTACCAGCGCACACTTCTCGTCGACGCCGACGAGGACCTCCCGGAGGAGTTGATTCACGGTGAGTGGACGGGCATTCTCAGGGTGTCGCGTGCGGCCGTGGGCCGCTTCAGGGCCGCCGTGGCCTGGCTGGCAGAGCAGCCCGGCATGAGGCAGGGCAAGATGTACCATCTGCTGGCATCGCTGGTGGCTGCTGGTGAGGACGTTTGCGTCACCTACACTACAGGGCATTGGCTCGACATCGACAGCCTGGAGGATCTGGTGGCGGGAGGGCGCTTTCAATGATCGAGGCCAGCACATTTGTCACTGCTGCGTTGGGCCATGGCTTCCGCCTCTACTCCGGCGTGCCCTGCTCTTATCTGAAACCTCTCATAAACTACGTCATCGGGTCCGAGGAGCTGCGTTACGTGGGGGCGGCGAACGAAGGCGACGCGGTGGCGGTCGCTGCGGGAGCACACCTCGGTGGCCAGCGTAGCGTGGTCATCCTGCAGAACTCGGGACTGGGAAACGCGGTAAGCCCCTTGACCTCGCTCACCTACACGTTTCGCATCCCGGTGCTGCTGATCCCCACTCTGCGCGGCGAGCCCGGCGGCGCTCCCGATGAGCCCCAACATGCCTTGATGGGCAGGGTGACGACGCAGCTGCTCGATCTGATGGAGATCCCCTGGGAGGCCTTTCCGAGCGAGCCGGGCGAAGTCGAGCCGGCACTGGCCCGCGCCGTGGAACACATGGAGCAGACCGGCCGCCCCTATGCACTGGTGATGCATAAAGGTAGCGTCGCAGCAACGGGCCTCCACAGGCAGGAGACCCGCGAGATGCCGGTCGTGACGCCTGCAGAGAACAACGCGGCCTGCTCCACACGCCAGGAAATTCTTCGCGCCCTGCAGGACACCCTGGCTCCAGATGACGTGGTACTGGCGACGACAGGCTACACGGGGCGCGAACTCTATGCCTGTGGCGATCGTCCCAACCAGTTCTACATGGTCGGATCGATGGGGTGCGTTGCGAGTCTCGGACTGGGTCTCGCGCTAGCGCGGCCCGAACGCCGCATCATTGTGCTCGACGGCGACGGCGCTGCACTCATGCGGCTGGGTGCATTTTGCACGCTGGGACACGAGCGCCCCCCCAAATTAGTCCACATCGTCCTCGATAACGGCATGCACGAGTCGACGGGGGGACAGGCGACGGTCTCGCCAACGGTCAACTTCACAGCGCTGGCTGCCGCGGCCGGCTACCCCAGGGTGTGCAGCGTGACGACGGGCGATGGGCTGCGCACGGAGCTGAATCAGCGCACCCCTGCCCTCAGCTTCGTGCATGTGCCAACCACCCCGGGCATCCCGGACGAACTCCCACGACCCGACCTGGCTCCGGTAGAAGTCGCGCAACGCCTGCGTAACTTCCTGGAAGACGACAGTTCGGCTGTGGGTTGAGACGAAAGATGCACCGTCGCA
>JBEVXV010000417.1:41704-43352 GCA_040505915.1 Sedimenticola sp.
CCTGTGACACTATCCGAACGCGTGCGCTCAGCGCTGACACGCGGGGACTGGTGCCACCGCGAAGCGGAATTCGCCACGCTGACGCGAGAGATCAATCAACGCCTGGCACGGGTCTATCCACAGATGGCGGAGGGCTTCGAGGCGGTTACCATCACCGGCTCGGGCAGCGCGGCCGTCGAGGGCATGCTGCATGCCTTCGCCCCAGTCGATGGCGCGACCCTGGTGGTCTCCAACGGAGTCTACGGCGAGCGCATGGTGGCGATGCTCGCGGCCCAGGGCAAGGCCCATTGGACTACGCAGGGTGACTGGCTATCGCCCATCGACATTCGGCAGGTTGAAGCACTGCTGAACGCGCATCCGCAGATCACCCATGTCGCCACCGTCCAGCATGAAACAACCACCGGCCGGCTCAACGATCTCGATACTCTCGGCAGGCTCTGCAAGACGCGCGGCCTCAGCCTGCTAGTCGACGCCGTCAGCAGTTTCGGGGCGGAGAACATAGAGCCGGAAGCCTGGAACCTGGCGGCACTCGCGGCCACGGCCAACAAGTGTCTACACGGCGCACCGGGTCTCTCCTTCGTGCTCGCGCGCGCCGACTGCTGGCGTGCCGACTCCGCCGCCACCAGCGTCTATCTCGACCTTCACCGTTACCACCGGGCCCAGCACGGCGACGGCTTCTCTCCCTTCACTCAGGCGGTGCAGGTGGCTTTTGCGCTAAGCGAGACCCTCGCGGAGCTCGAGGACGAAGGAGGCTGGCTCGAACGTCGGCGGAGCTACTCGAGGCGCGCCGGAGTGATCGCCGACACGATGCACGCGGCCGGGGTCGAGCCGCTCTTGCCTAATGGGGCCTGCTCAGCCGTTCTGAGAGCCTGGAAGCTCCCGTCGTACCTGAGCTACGAGCAGCTCCACGATCGACTCAAAAGCCAAGGCATTGTCATCTATGCCGGGCAGGGCAATCTCCAGGAACAGGTCTTTCGGATCGCTCATATGGGCGACATCGACGGGGAGTTGGATCATGTGAAGCGGGTGTTGTCCGAATGCCTGCGAGCCCCATGATCGACACGGCGGTGATACTCGCCGCCGGGATGGGGACCCGGCTGGAAGGAGCAGCTGCCGATCACCCCAAGGGGTTTCTTAGACTCGGTGAGCTTCCCATCGTCGAGGAGTCGATCCTGCGGCTCCAAGCCGTTGGGGTGAGCAGCGTCGTCATCGTGACCGGATACCGCAGCGAGTATTACGATGCCCTGGCCGGGCACTATCCGGGAGCCATCCAAACCGTCCACAACGAACGCTTCGCGGATTCCGGGAGCCTGTACTCCCTGTACCTCGCTCGCAAGGCGCTGCAGCGGCCGTTTCTGCTGCTCGAGTCGGATCTCATCTATGAGCCCCAAGCTCTGCACGCGCTTGTCGAAGGCCCCGAGGATGCCATTCTGCTCTCCGGGCCCACTGGCGCCGGAGACGAAGTGTACGTGGAGACACGGAGTGGCTACCTGGTCTCCATGTCGAAGGACCGCGCTTCGCTGGGCACCGAGCCGACCGGCGAACTGGTGGGCATTTCGCGCATCTCTCAAGAGCTGTTCGAGCTGATAGTAGACTACTCAGAGCAGGCCTTTCGGACGACGCTGGCAGTCGACTACGAGACCGACGG
>JBEVXV010000417.1:43452-49153 GCA_040505915.1 Sedimenticola sp.
TCCGTCTGCCAATCGAAGACACGGTGCAGCAATGGCTGAATGAGGCAGTTAAGGCGGGCCAGCAGGGTCAGCTCCCAACCCGGCGTAATGCTGAACTGCCCTCGTCTGACACCGTTCAGAATGCAACTTGCCACCTCTTCCGCAGACCATACCTTGGCATTACCGGAGATGGCGAAGGTTTCGGCCGGCTTGACCTTGTTCTCCTCGTGCAGTTGTGGGGTATCGGTGTCCGGCGGATAGACCACCGAGACACCAATGCCATGCGGCCTCAATTCGGCGCGCAGGACTTCGCCCAGGCCGCGAACCGCGAATTTGGCCGGGCTGTAGGCGGAGTAACCAAATACCCCGACCAGCCCGGCTCCAGAGGAGATCAGCACTATTCGCCCCTCACCAGCTGCCTGCATGCCGGGCAACAGTGCGCGTACCAGGTGCAGGGTGCCGAAATAGTCGACCTCCATGGTCTGTCGATGGACTTCCGCAGGTAGGGAACTGAAGTAACCGGGCACGGCAATCCCGGCACAGCAAATGAGCAGGCGCGGTGCGCCAAGTTGTGCCTGTGCCGCGTGCGCCGCCGCTACTGTCTGCTCTGGGTCGGAAACATCCGCGGGGAAAAGCAGGATCTGTTGTGCCAGCTCAGAGCGTAGCTCCTCGAGTTCATCCCGCGCCCGTTCCAGGCGTTCACGGTTGCGGGCGAGCAGGGAGAGGCTCCAGCCCTCGCTGCACAGGCGTCGAGCCAGGGCGAGGCCGATGCCGCTGGAGCCGCCACTGATCACAGCGTGGGGGGCTGTCATTGGCCCACCGCTGTAACTGCTGACACCCTATCGCTGCTCATCAACATTATTCCAGGCGCGGAACCGCTGCGTGATCAGGGCAGGCCGGTCGGCCTGCTCGATGCCCGTGGTGCCCGTGGCCAGGCGCAGGCTCGCCACTGCGGTCACGTATTGCAGGCGCACCGCGATCTCCTTCGCGTGGGACCGGGCCAGACGATCCTGCATCAGTGTGTATTCGCTGTTGACCGCCTCGCCGAGACGAACCTTGCGCCGGGCCTCCTCGACCAATGTACGGTAGAGTGCAACCGAGGCTATCGCCTGCTCGCTATCACGCCGCGCACCACGCAACAGCGCCAGGGCATCCCCCACCTCGGCGTGAACCTGTCGTTCACGTTGCTGCAACTGCAGGCGCAACTCCTCCAGGTTTGCCTGCTTCTGTGCGACTCCACCTTTGGCAGCACGCTTTCCCAGGCTTTGCTCGTAGTGCAGCATCACGTGCTCGAAATCTACGCTGAGATCCACCTTGGGGCGCAGTTGATCGCGCGCAGCCAACAGCCTGATATCCTGAGCCTGCAAACGTTGTTTCATGGCTACCAAATCGGGGCGCCTTTCAAGGGCCATGCGTGTCAGCAAGGCATCGTCGACAGGCGCTGGTTCCCGCAAAGCACCCGGCTGCGGCAGCTGCCCGGCCACTTGCGGTTCAAACCCGGCACTACCCAATGCTGCCGCGAGTTGCCGGCGTGCGCTGTGCAGTTCGCTCGACGCCTGGCCAATCTCAAGGCGGCGCAACATCAGGTCGGCACGAGCCTGGTCATGGAGCGCGGGTGGAGATTCACCCTGCTCGACCAACTGCTGCAGCGAGGCGACGAAGTCTGCTGCCGGGATCTCGGCACGCTCCAGTACGCTGAGCCGCTCCGCGGCAGCCAGGGCTTTCCAGTATGCAATCACTGCGGATGTCAGAACCTGTGCAGCAGCATGCTGTCCGTCGGCCCTGGCCGCCTCCACCAGACCTGCAGCGGCATTGCTGTCCTCCATCACCACCTGTTTCCCAGCGCCACGCATCAATGGAATATTCAGGTTGACCATCGGCCGGGATACCGCCTGGTCTGCGGCTTCGGTTGCACCATCACTGCCCGAGTAAAACACGACACCGGGCCCTATGCTCACACCGTTCTGGAATTGCTTGCGCACCCCAATCTGGGTCGTCCAGTAGCTGTTCAGTTCGCTGCGGCTCGTCAGCAGGTCACCCCTGGCCACGGGGACGTAGCGCCGCTCCAGGCCTGCGTTGGCATAGACACCCCAGTCGAACTGGCCATCCGCCTGGTCGTGCAGCGCTTCGGCGTGCAGCACCTGCTGCCTGCCAATCTGCAGCTGGGGGTTTTCCCGCAACACCTGCTGCACCACGTCTTCAAGAACGAGTCCCGTTTGTTGCGCGTGCAGCCATCCCGGAACAATCATGATCAAAGCCAACAGCAAACCCTGGCCGATCTTCAGACTCATCGCTTGCTTATACGCTGTATCCTGCATGTTCATTACTCCGCCACTCGTTATTACGACCCGTGCTGGGGGGTATTCGAAGCCGACCCTGTCGGATCTTCCACCAGCCGACCATCCTCCATGCGAACCACGCGATCAGCAAAAGGAAACAGGCGCTGATCATGGCTGATGATCATAACACTGGCCCCCTCGTCTATCGCCCGTTGCTTGAGCAACTCCATCACCACCAGGCCCGCCTCGCGATCGAGCGATGCTGTGGGCTCGTCGGCCAAGATCAGGCCGGGGTGATTGATCAACGCCCTGGCAATGGCGACGCGTTGCTTCTGGCCGGTTGAAAGCGTCGCGGGACAACTGTGTTCACAACCGGCCAGCTGCAGTGCATCGAGCATCTGCAATGGTTTCTCGCGATAGGTCCGACGATTGTGGCGGTGTGGAAACAGGCGCATAGCCAGGCGCAGAGTCTGTCCGGCGGTCAGGGCATCAAACAGGTTGTGATCCTGAAAAATGAAGCCGATCTGTTTACGGATCTGGGTCTGTCCCGAAGCACCCAGGCCGCGGAGTTGCCTCCCGAAGACTTCAATACTGCCCTCCTGCAGAGAGCGCAGGGCGCCGATGAGCGTCAACAGAGTCGTCTTGCCCGAGCCGGACGGGCCGGTCAGGATAATGACCTGGGCAGGTAACAGGTCCAGATCACAATCAAACAGCACCTGCTTGCTCGCACGACCACTGCCGAATGAGAAATTCACGCTCCGAACCCGGATCCCGGCTTCATCCCTATTGTTCAAACTACCTGCCCCCTTGGCCGCCACAGCATAAAACGGATGGCCACGCGATACGATGACATCTCTTTGGATTATCAGAACAACCGCTGATCACATCAAATCATATCTGCTCACTCTCAATAATGCCATGAATTGACTGGACTTCTGCCGCAACAAGGCCTGTACTTGTTAAGCACTGTGCGCATGAAGGGTCAGGTAATCTGAGTACAGGTGGGTCTGTTTTCTTTAGCGGTGAGGCAATAGCAAGAGAACCCAGTTCATGACCATCAACCGCTTCAGCCTTGTCTCTTGATCGATCCTCACGTTGCACTACGGACACCGCCGCCTTATCACCCGAAAATACAATCTTATCGATACACTCAATCAGCAGCCCGATATTGGGAGTATCGGTCTCAAGGCTGAGTAGAGCCTCTTTGAATCGACGCTGAACGCCAGTACGCGCTTGCTCCTCGATAGTGCGCGAATGGTGAAGCAACAGTTTTAGCATGAGTTCATCGAAACTACGCAAGAAAGTTGGGACACCCATCATTTAACATATAACGAATAAGGACAAGTCGTGCGAGCTTGCGAGCCGCGACTTGTCCGTTTTGTTAAATCTCTCTAGTCGCTAACAACAATTCTGAATTATCTCTTAAAGAGTCATTGTATGTATTATTACGTCGACGTTGTGTTGACACAATCGATAAGAACTCACATCCTTGAAAGTTAGCGGTATAGGTTAACGGGTAGCCTCTTATGGCTCCATATGAACCATTAATTCTATCAAAATAAAATCCCCATCCATTATCTACGCCAAGTTCGGCTAATGTTATTCTTCGAGAGTTAATACCATTAGGCAATGCCAAGTTTATTTGTTTTAATTTGTCTGTTAGCTCTTCGCTCTCACGACCACCAAATATAATTAATTCGGTACTAGAACTATTAATATTGCCGCCAGCATTAACAAAGTCATCAACCATTCGGTTAACGCTCATCTCAGCACCGGTTAATGGCGCAACATGTGCCAGAGTAACAATATTACTGGTTAGATTTACCAGCACCAAACCAAGGCAGCAAAAAAAACCGGTTGAATAAATATATTTAAGAGTGTTTCTATTACCACCGATAGTGGCATATTCATTTTGCCCCAGGAAAATTGCAGTATTATGAATTTCCTCCATCACTGCGTTAGCTAAATTGCTTACATAATCTGGAAATTTCTGCTCATAAGGGCCTCTACGGCGAAAACCATTAACGATAAGTTTTTGAATGCTCCCCAGCGTACAATATGCACCAAACCAACCTGACCTATGGTAAATTCGTATAAGCTGACCAATTTGGTCATTCAGATCATATGGTATTATTGGGGTATTGTTATCAAGACAGCCTTTTGCCCACTGCTCGTACGTAGGAATTGGCATATACAGCTCCTCATAGATCGATGGGGTCAGACTCGAATGGTACTTACTTAAGCGGATTAGTTTACAAATACAGTAAGTTACGCGAGTGCTCGATATAGCCTTACGATTAACGATTCTCTATTGAGATGAATGCATTCGGATATATACATCAGGTGAGATCCAGATAACACTACTGCCAACAGAAACGGTAAGTGGTTGTAATATCTGAAAAATAGCTCTTAAGTAAGTGCCATTCGGGTCAGACTCGATTGATATATTACTTTTTCTTTATAAGCTGCCGACTTCAGGTCGCCGCCCTTACTCGACGAACTAACATGACAGCTTAATTACACAGCTATCAGCTCCTTGAAATGACTGCTTCCCAATATCCAGGACTTATTGGTTGCTGCCCATATATCTCCCAGAGTCTTTTCACTGATATGGCTTTTGAATGAGGCTCGGTATGCCAACGAAAACAACAGGACACCCATCGTTTAAACCGGTCATTTAATGGGCATCCTCGTTTTAATTTTAAAGGCACCACTTGCAGCCATAATGCATGACCTGCATCCTATTATTGCGACAAGCAGTGCCCATCAAACACAAGAGAAATGGCCCTCGCTATCCAAAATATCTATAAAATAGGGATGCTTCTTTAACCTGCATTAGTTCATTCACCAATTCCCTTATTTTTGGCTCTGCATCGATAAACTTATTCATATTACCTGCACCCCACCTGGAGTCATAAACCGCCTTCCCATCAAGACGCCCCTTATGGAATACCTTTATCTCTGCGTATGACATATATAATGCCAGATCCCAAGTCCAGTTTGCCACATAAGTTGCTGTCCAAACGCACCCTTTATTAACTGACCGTTCATCAACCAACGTATGCTTGATCCCTTTACTGCTCAAGACCGCCTGAAATTCCCTTACAAAGCCCTCTCTTACATCTTTATTTTCAATGATACAAAGACGCGTTTGCTTTTCTAACTGCGCAGGCTCAACATTCTGAGTAATCGAACAGCCTGAAGCAACCAGAATAGCGCAAGACATGACCAGCATTTTTTTAAACATTCCCTATCTCCCTTTTTCTTATTGAATATTCACAATAATTATTGCGTTATGGATTAACAGCTCTCAAGACGACAAACTTTGCATTGGATGCAATCAGCTCAACCTATCCAAATAGCCACTGAGGCTAAAGGATAGGAATTTCAACCCATAAAATCAATCTATTTCACTGCACCCAACAATGTATCGTGTAACCTCT
>JBEVXV010000418.1:0-3355 GCA_040505915.1 Sedimenticola sp.
CCCGCTGCTGTCCATTCAGACTTTGAAAATGGCAACTTTTTTGTCAAACGTTCAGCACGGGTGTTCAACCAGGTCGATCCTGATCAAGCTCAGGAGTGGTTGAATGGTGTCGGCAAGAAGGGTGGTGGGATTGTAGGCATCACAAAGACAGCATCGGCCTTATGCAGATGGACTCTCTCTTATAATATGAGGTCTCACATAGCAGAAGACACATATGCTATGTACAACATCAACTCAGGTGAAAAACTAATTCACAATGAGAGTACCAGATCTCGCCAAGTTCGAGATAATGCTGACGAGAATGCATTGCTCAGTACGTTCGAGCGATTCGGTGTATTCACACCTGGAACGACAACCCTGCAAAACATTGCAACAAAGGATATTGCCACTGTTGCGATACAAGATGCATTACTAAATGCCAAGTGTGTCGGCCAAATGCAGCTGCAGGTGTTTGTGCAGGAGAGACTGGCTGTTGCTGAGTCAGATGAAATACCACATATATCGCTCTACGATGCAATAACAAAAAGCAATGCTCCGACATTTGCTACACTGTATGATGTTAAGGACACCAGATCGAAGGACCAAAAGCATGTCATGAAAGCCGACAGGAGTGTACTTCAACGGCTGATCACTGCTTACGAAGCTGGTCGTCCAGTCGATATGCCCACTATACTGGAGCATGAACTGATGCCCGTGCCACTATCACTGGCCGAATTGAACGGCACACACCGCACTGGGAACAAGAGTATTCTAGCAGACATACTAACCGAAAACATTGACTGCCCCGAAGCGATCGAGCTTCATGAAGACTCATCGTGTATCATAATCGATGGGCAAGCTCTTGTTGTCGCAATTGGAAAACCTTCCACCGCAACGAATTTTGGTGATCTAGCAGACATCTTTGTTAAATCAGTTATCCAGACTGGGTCCAGCTACAACAGAATAGACATCGTATTCGACAGATATCGTGAAATGTCTATTAAGTCAAGCACCAGAGCACGACGTACTAAATCTGCTCAACCAATCAGACGTGTTGTGGAGAATCGTGAGGTCCCATTGCCCAAGAGCTGGGACAATTTCATGGCGCTGCCGGCAAATAAAGCTGATCTCGCTCGATTCTTGTCTGAAGAATTGCTTGCCAATCCTCCAGTCGACAAGGTTATAGTTGTCGCCGGCGGATTTGTAAATGAACGAGAAGCGCGGGCATCACATGAATCGACTGATTTGTCGGCTCTGATGGCAACACATGAAGAAGCTGACACAAGGTTAATTCTTCATGCTGTACACACTCGATTTGATACAGTTGTTGTTAACGCGAGGGACACTGATGTACTACTGCTATTGGTTTCACACTTTCCACATGTACAGTGTAAGCATCTGTTCATGATGGCAGGTACATCGAAGAAGAGAAAGTACATACCCATTGATAGAGTGTACCACAGTCTCCCACAGCATGCATCATCATCGTTGCTCCCATTCCATGCGTTGACCGGGTGCGACACGACATCATACGTGTCAGGTCACACAAAACGGTCATCATGGAAAGTATTCAAAGACAATCACGAGTTACTGGTTGATTTGGGTGTGGGTGAGCTTACGAATGAAACAGCTGCGTTGGTTGAGACATTTATGTGTCGAATATATAATGTGAGCCACACTGATTCAATTGACACAGCAAGGTACTACTTGTTTTCAAAATCAGCGAAACCAGAGGCTCTACCACCAACTAGTGATGCACTACGCTTTCACGTCATGCGAGTGAATTATCAGACAATGATATGGAGGCAAGCATGTTGTGCTGCGCCTGAGCTTCCAGCTCCAGACAGTATGGGCTGGAAGTGCGCTGACGGCAACCTGGTGCCAATATTGATGTCGCGGAATCCAATTCCAGCTGCATGTTTGGATGTTATAGCTTGTTCATGTAACAAGATGTGTGGAACTTTGCGCTGTAAATGTCGCAAGTCTGGACTGCGCTGCACAATTTCGTGCAGGTGTAAGAGTCGTGGTGATGACACGACCCCATGTATGAATCTGTAAGGCAGCACTGTGTTGCAATGGATGGTACCTCGTATCAGTAACAC
This sequence comes from Sedimenticola sp., assembly GCA_040505915.1. Classification (GTDB taxonomy): domain Bacteria; phylum Pseudomonadota; class Gammaproteobacteria; order Chromatiales; family Chromatiaceae; genus Vondammii. The sequence goes on from JBEVXV010000418.1 coordinate 2,082, forward strand.
TGGCGTGTTTATTCCATTGGTTCCATTACATGATGATCACATCAGACGCATTATTTCATGTTATATGAAATTGATAGTGAATGGAAATACTCAATTTGATAGTTTAAATGAACATTGTTACTCTATACACATGTATTAAGTAATTACAACAATGCTAATATTAGTATTAAACTTAATGAACTACATGTATCGTCATGTGGTGGAACCGGTTGTTGTCAGGAAAAAACGAGTTAGTGTATAGCTTTTCATCTTATCCACACTATAATTTATGATTTGTTTTGAGTGGCTTGTGTTATACATGTAGTAGTAATTTTCATCACTGTCATTCAGTTATTTCCTTGCTAATGTCAACAAGCTGAATCCATTCGACGGATATTGATAGTGGTAATAGATCACATACACAATTTTAATGTCGACCGGCCAGATAATGACGCATACGTGTAAGTGGATTGTGAAGACAATATTGTGTTATCTGTACTAATAATGCTATATACATGTACATGTGAACACTTGAAACTAAGTACACTGAATCATTTGTATTGCCCAGCGTGTCAGTTATTCAGTTAATATACCAATCGAAAGTCATGCCAATGTATATATGTTTATAAATGCAAAATGCAGATACATGCCCAATCACCAATAGTTTGCGTTCGATATTTCAGAAATCAACGTTTTCTATAATTACCAGTAAAATGTCGGCCATTTTGAATAGAGAATGAAATTAAAACAAGTATATATATCAACAATATATATCCAGTATTGAATGGCGGAATTTATCTTAATAATCTGCGCCATATGGTTTGATTCTAACAGCTAGGGAAATAATCCTATTGATTTAGAATAATCCGTGGCGGCCATCTTGAAACATAGCCGCCATTTGATCATACATCTGCGTATTAAGAGCAGAAAGTCTGGAATGACATTGCACTTGCCTATGGACTCTGAAAATAAGACACATGGAATATATATCAGATGCATTTAATGATTTAACGCAAATAAATGCACATTATGGCGGCCATTTTGTTTTGCAATTTAGGAGGTCTTACACTAAGAGTTCAGCGTGGGAACATGGTTTTTTGGATTCAGCATACTTGAATTATGTTAAAAAAGCATGTTCCCAACTTTTACTAAAAAATGCCTCTTACTTTTTATCCAGACGCATTTGAGAGAATACCGTCTAGTCTAACACGTATGCCCCCGCTGGCATGGCGCTGTTGAATATGTCCATATGAATGATGTGCTGAAATATTAAAGCAATCGGTGAAGTAATATAG
>JBEVXV010000419.1:0-3330 GCA_040505915.1 Sedimenticola sp.
TTATTGGTGGTTGCCTCCGCGATAATGCGGAACGGTTCCCTACGGATGCTGGCCACTGCATTGGCTACATCACCAGTATACGCCGGCGTAGACGTTCGTAACCCTGCTAGCACCGGTAAGTAGGGGGAATCTGTCTCAACGAGAAGCCTATCTATCGGAACCCTCCTCAGAGCCTCTCTCTGGGCATTGTTGAACCTGCGTACTTTTCCAGCAAAGCTGAAAAAGCAATTGGGGAAGGTTCCCTTCCAAGAGTTCAGGCACTTTGAGTTTCCCGAAAAGCAGTGCAAATGAATGCGTTGGTCCGGTACACAGTATTTTTGGACGATTTCCAGACAGTGATTATAAGCCTCAGTGGCTGTATAGTCTGACTCGTCACCACGAACGTGCAGGACCAACACCTGCCCTGGTGTAATCCAGGTAAGTGCCGTGCCAAGGAATTCTCTTTGGGCCTCCCATGTCGATGGGTTCATACTGTAGTCGAGCCCGATCTCACCCAGAGCGGACACATTGGGCCGTTGGAGTAACTGCTTCAGGTATGTAATATCCCTGTCATATAAGCTAGGGACATTTTTTGGATGTACTCCAACAGCGATGGTCCACCCAGGCTCGCAAACAAGGGGGATCCTCGACCAGGTGTCAGGATCACAGAACACGAAGACCCCACCAGACAGCGTAGCTACCGTTTGAGGCAAGACTTCAGTCTTCATATTGACTATCGTCTCAATATCAGACATATTATGCCCCAACCTCTTGGCAAGACGGTCTAAATGAAAGTGGCTGTCGAACACTACAGCTTCATCATTGGCCCGCCCTGGATTCACTTTCGGTGGACTCTTTTGAGGACGGACCACTCCAATGGATGGCGATTGCGCCGAAGCGAGCACCAACGCGTACGACCTTAGTTTGGAGGCTGGCATGGGGCTACCACCGGGACTGGTGACAGCTACACCGCCAGAAGAGGTCAAAGTAAGACGTGGCCGAGGTGTCGACGGCCCCGCTACGGGTGGAATTATCGGGGATGGAATTGTCGGGGACAATTCTCTACTATTGGGGACCAAAGTGTGACTTTGGTCCGACGGTGTTCCAGTATGGACCACTGGAATATCTGCCTTATTCACCCTGGATGGGACCGGGCTTAAGTCCAACATCTCTATATCGCTGGTCTCAATCAGGAGATTTTCCTCCTCACTTGGGCCGATAGATGCTCTAGATCTTGCTGGACTGATAACCATGTCATCTTCGTAGTCCAGCAACTCATCGTCAGCTAACGCAAACAATGCGGATGGAGCCTGAGGCTCACTTTCAAGGGGAGCACTATCAGCGTGTTTGGGTGTGGGAGGCCTTGACTCAACTCTATCATTTACAGAGCTTGATACAGTGGCTGAAGGGACTTGCACCTGTTCCTTTTCCGAACCAGACCTGCCTGATGGAGGTTGATCACGGTACAACCTATTGTATGTCTTACGACGCCGCGGCAGATTCGGACGGGCTTGGTACCGCCCACTGTTCTCTCCGGACCTCCACACAGGACTGAAGCGACGGAACATTATATCAGGCTCCGAACCGGTGATACGGCTCATTAAAAAACCCATAACACGCCAATGAATCAGGCATGCGGGTGAATTTAGGCTACCCAAGGTATAAGACCCGGGCCTTTCCCAACCCGCAACATCACAAAGCCGATCCATAGCGTCATGGGTGCTAGCCGTCACTGTCAGTAACGGATCAAGGAGGAGATTGTGGTTCACAAAGTTCACCAAACTCTGCACTGTACCCTCCTCCCCGATCACAAATTTGGCCAGAGTCCTTAATCCTAACAACCTACGGTTGTGGAACTTGGGGTTCTCTAGCATCTGGGGTGACTCTGCATCATGGAAGAGCCCTGGGATGTGGACATTCTGCACATGACGTTTCATCATGTGGGTGACATAGGTGCAGTCATCCACCGGGCATTTCCTCTTATTGTGTTTCTTTCTCTTCACATCACCATCACTTTCGCGGATGGTCGATATGGAGATAGGTGAAGTTGCCCTCCTTTTCGAGGGCACTCTTGCTTTTACGGAGGTCTCCCTGAAGGCAACCTCTTCCACAACACGCTTATCAGCTGTGGTACATACTTTGAGATTGGCCGTTGGTGCCCACTCACACTGGGGAGAAGCACTTAAAGGCTCTGGAAGGTCACCAGCAGACTGTATAGAGGTGCTTACCAATTGTGTATTGAAGTGATCCCTCAATATGTCAAGACAGCGACAGGGCGCCGTATCTGTTTGGATGGCCACCGACACACAGTCAGGCTGGGTTTGTGTGGCCATCTCGTTAACTGGGGCAGTTACTTTGCATTGATTATCGCTGGTAGTGGACCGGGTCGGTCCAACGTGCCTTTCAGGATAATCAACATGGGGCCGGAGAGGTTCTATGGGCTCCTCATAGTGTGTCCCAGGCTGCCTACGCATAGAGTGGGGCCTATGATAACCTTGAGATTTACCCCGAGGTTGCCAACGCGGGGAGCGGGACCTCGGACGTCTATCCCTAACTGAGTAGGTTTCGTGGGGTTGTAAATGTGGAGGGGAACCCTGGGACCTCCCAAGACCAGTCAAAGGGGAACGACCACGGTATATTCTGGGCTGGTTAGACTGCCATCGTTCAGGTGAAGGGGACCTTCGTGAACGGGGCCTATCCAACTCTTGTGGTTGGTAACTTTCCATGGTTGACTGCCGACATGCGGGGGACCTTAGTCCAAGTGCATGGGGTCTATCCAACTCTTGTGGTTGGTAACTTTCCATGGTTGACTGCCGACGTGCGGGGGACCTTAGTCCAAGTGCATGGGGTCTACCATGAGAGCGAGTGGGGTTGGGGGCACCTACATGCTCACTCTTAGAGGATGCGTCCACGTACTCATGTGGGGGAATGTCTTCCACCACAATGGCCGAATCACTGACCATTTTAGGCAGGTTGGCGGTACGTAACCGCACATCCTGCACCAGGTGTCCCTCGGATACCAAGCGAGACGTTGCGATCTGTTTGGGTCGCGGGATATGAACCGCGTCTGATCCGTATGGATTTCGGAAATATTCCAAAATCTCTTTAACAGAGAGGAATATTTTACATTCCACCTGAAAGTCGCGGATCCATTTAGAGAACTGACGCTGGACTGCCAGCTCATATTGTCCTCTGGTTATGGCCACGAAGACTTCCGTGGTCATGGACCTAACATGGCCAAGATCCCACACAAGTTTTTCGGCTGGCAACAGATACTTCTCTTTTGTGGCCTCAGCCACAGACCGTTCCACCTTTCCCGCTACCCTCTGCCATCCCCCGTCATCTGGGCCA
>JBEVXV010000420.1:0-1702 GCA_040505915.1 Sedimenticola sp.
CCACAAGGAAAAGGGGCGGAAGATAAGCTGAGCCGGTCTGTCAGTATACCAAGTTCCCAACTAATTGGAAAGTTTGGTGATATCCCCGTAAAAACGTACAAGAAACCAACTGTACCGGGCCTACAGTCTGTGAAAATAGGGCCCATTGAGGCCACAAAACCTGACCCACCGTGTTTGGAGGTTGCATTGAATATGGATCGCCTGTGGTTGGCCAGCTTTTCTAAACAGCTGACCCCTTGCCCGTCATGGAGTGGGTTTATGCAGGTGGCAGTAACAGGTGACACGTACGAGCAGAGTCGAATCGAGATTCTTCCATTTATTAATCTTGATCCAACAAACCTGAGCACAATATTTACAGCTTTATGTTTTGCACACTTAAATGTCACAAGCATGGACATAATACATGCATCGTAACATTTGACCAACCGCTTTACATGAAAGCTACAGAGATTGTGGCTGCGACGCCTGCTCTGTCAAATGTAATCACACGATTGGGTGGTTTTCACCTACTGATGTCGTACATGGGATCAATTGGCTTCATAATGGCTGGCAGTGGGTTGGAAACATTATGGGAGACTGTGTACGCGTCAGGAACTGTGATTCACATGTTAACGGGACATGCGTATGCTAGAGCTCTCCGTGCGCACCTGTTAACATCGACAGCAATAACTTCCATTTTGCTTGAGACAAAGGAATCGTCAGATACTGTTGACTTTGAGACATTATGTCAACTTCAGATGTCGCTTTTGAAGAGTGAGGGAATGATCGAAGATGATGTCTGTCTGACGGAACTCAGTGAGGTACTTGGTCAGTTGACGAAACTGGCTGCAAATGACAGTCGCACTGGGAAGCTTTGGATCAACTACTTAGAGCAGGTTTCGCTTTTGAGATTATTCATCAGAGCTGAACGTACAGGCGACTGGAATCTCCATTTGTATTGCATCCGGAGAATGATACCTCTGTTTCATGCCGCTGGTCACATTGCCTATGCGAAATCTGCCAGACTCTACCTCCACCAAATGACACAACTCGAATCCATTATGTCAGAAGCAGACTATCAGCAATTCACTGAAAGCGGATACTTCACAATTCGCCGTAATGATCGCTTCTGGGGTGGCACATTCACAGACCAGACAATCGAACAAGAGCTGATGCGCTTGCTGAAATCGTCAGGGGGGATGACTCATGGTCGTGGCATTACTGCGAGCTCATTAACGAAGTGGGTTCATGCATTACCCCGCTGTGTACCCATATGTGATAGTCTTGAAACATTCACAGGTGTCCATGCCAGTACATCTGATCAGCATCGGGATCTATCTGCAAGCTCGCATTCACGTGATCATAAGGACTACAATACATTTCTGCGATGGTTGCAAGCACATTCGCCATTTTCGCACAGTCAGTCTGAGTCACTTGTTGCCATAGCAACAGGTTTGGTTGCCGACAAATCAGTAAACTGTGACATGGCATTTGAAATAGGCCAAGCAGCAGCTATTGCCGTTACAGATCAAGCATTTACAGATGTAAAGCTGAAAAGAAATGATAGAGTGAAGACAATTAGCTCAGCTATCAACACAATCACAGTTCGTGGTCAGCCAGTCGTAGTGAATCCTACTGTGCTCTTTAACAGAATCACTTGCGTCATGCAAAGTCGATCTGAAATGGAACAGTTCTTAGCGTATGAGCTGGCACCTCAGCCTAC
>JBEVXV010000420.1:1802-3341 GCA_040505915.1 Sedimenticola sp.
CAGTTTCAGCATTGTTCGGTCAGGGAAAAAGGAAAGCGTTCAAGCTTGTAGAAAAGCAGAAGGGCATTGTTGGGTTAGAAACGTTTACTTGTGCCACAAGCAGGAAGGAAGATGTAGCTATTGTTGGCGAGCAGTTTCTACTTAAGCTGTATGGTGCTAATAAGGCAGAGACGCTTGATCGCTACAGATATATAGCGTATAATCGGGCAATAAGCCGATCATCCCTATCAAGTACATTCAAGTTGGAATCCCTTCCTCCCACAAGTGCAGCAGCCAAGCAGCATTCCTACCGAACTTATCACACGGTACAACAATGGGTGGGGAATTCTCTTTCTCCACTCGAATGGGGTTGGCAGCTGAAGGAAAACTGCTTAGTACCAACAGAATCAGACAATCCCATTGCCCCCGAAAGGCTACTTAAAATGGTATCTTGCGGTTGCAAAAGCGGATGCGGGAAGCAATGTGGCTGCAGAAAGCTGGCGCTTCACTGTTCGTCGCTCTGCAGTCAATGCTTCGGACAAACATGCACAAATATCACACAGATTTCCTCGGATACCCTCGATGATACACAATAAATGACACGTGCTTAATATGATACGGGTATAGATTATGTTGAATTTGAATATCATTATCTTGAATTCTAGATTATGCTCTAGTGGAATTCATGAGGTGCTTCCATAGGTTTTTGTTGAACATAATCTGAAAGAATCAGCTGTCATTTATTCCTCTCTACACCATATAACACGTATATATACGCATACTTTGGCGGCCATCTTGGACGTAATTTTAATAGAACGTCCTCTCAAAATTAATGTTAACGTCTGTGCTTTATATTTTGTTTGTTTTTACACATTTTATTCCAGTTGGTTATCGCGAAATTTGTTCTAGATATAGTTTTGTTCATTTTTACCGCCATTCTGGACGCCATCTTGAATTCTGGATTAAGCTCTACTCGGATTCATGTGGAGTTTTGATATGTTATTACTAAAGGTAACATGGTAAACGTTCCGCTTTTGCTCGTTGTTTTCTATCTAAACCCTAATCTTGTTGCCTATAGCAGATATGTACTTATTCGTTTGTAATTCGTGATTTTTATGTTTTGGCGGCCATCTTGAATTCTATATTAATTTCCTGTGGAATTCTTGAGGAACTTTGATATATTATTTCTGGTAGTATTTTAAACATATTCCGAAAGAATCAGCTTTCAATAATTGGCGTTTATTCAGATCTAAGCCCTGTTGCTGTATGGCTAGCACGGATTTGCCAAGTCTTGATATTTATACACATATTTTGGCGGCCATCTTGGATGCCATTTTAATAGTACTACCACCCAAAATTGGTGTTAAAATGGTCAGTGCTTTATGTTTTGTTTGTTTTGACACATTTTATTCGAATTGGTTTTGCGAAATTTGCACAAGTTATCGTTTTGTCCATTTTTGGCCGCCATTTTGGACGCCATCTTGAATTCTGGATTTAGCTCAACTCGGATTCATGGGGAGTTTTGATATGTTATTACTAATGATATTCTGAACAACATAT
>JBEVXV010000421.1:0-4251 GCA_040505915.1 Sedimenticola sp.
TATATCAAAAATGCCTCAAGGATGACAAAGTGTCATCACTCGGATTCTGAGACTAGAAGGTCTATACTTACACAATCAACAATAAAAAAAAACTAGTGTATTCAAAACAAGGTCGAGCTGTCGGCTGCCGGACTATCGCTAGTGTAACAAAATGGCCTTTGGCATTTATGTTTTACTTATTTATCCATGAGAACACATACATTCTGGGTTTTCCATAAACTGGGTCAGTCAGCGACGTAGGTTAACCAAGTTGCACCAGCAACTGCAGAAGCGATGTATCAGCTGTTTTGCAAGGGTCTGCAAACAAGGCTACGTGCAAATCTACGGATCATGTGACCGATTTGTTCCAAATCGGAGGCGATTGGTCCGACGTCTAGAACACTCATTATATCTTGCCAGACCAGCCGGGGCGGACGGAACCCTTTCGTTCCGCGCCGCTTCTGCTATCTGTCAAGAGAATTAGGAACATATATTTAATAGTTTCCTATAAAAATAAAATAACTTATTCCATAGTTGGTTCCATGCCTTTGCTGAACATTTCACTTGGTTTTTCCTAAAAGTTATCTATAGGGGTACAAGACGGGGAGATGGCATAAGCTTTCCCATTCACTAACCATCGGTCGTTCAGGGCAGACCCTATTAGAGTCTCACGTGTCAAAACTGACGAACAATGCACATAATATTGTTGGATGCTGTCTATCAGGTCCCAGCGATCCAGGCTAGCGATAACCTTATCCTGTCCTTGAACGTCAGAGCGACAATCCACCAATGAAATTGCTAAATCCAATGGAAAGTTATGACACGTGACTTTGTTTTCGAGTTTGCCCTGAATGTGGTTAAATAGTGCCGTTTTGCTGGCAGGAGCGCGCACTGTACCATCTGAGCGGCGGGTTGGAACATCAAAAGCCGCGAGAGGCAATCTGGGCGTGCGGCCCACGTTAGCATGTGCGTGTGGAAATCAGACGTTTAAATATTAATGTTGGTTGCTGAAATTAAATAAATGTGAAACTGAATAAGGGCTTCTGAGACTTCAGAAACTTTGCGACCTGTGACTAAACCTCGCCGGAGTGATCACGGCCATTTTCAACAACAGGCTTCGGTCGTGGGCTACGTTATAGTAGTGCACCATGGGACACACTGGCAATAGACTACATTGGACCCTTACCGAAAACGATTAATGGTAACATGTATATATTGGTTATGGCGGACCACTTTACGAAGTACGTGGAATCCATTTCAGTGATGAGCCTGGGTAGGGAAATTACGAGATCGGTGAGCACCAAAGCTGGAGAAGAAATACTATGTCCCTTACATCGTGAAATGGAAGAGGTCAGCGGTCAATTTTCTTGTCCAGTTAGATGATGCCGGAACTGAGAAGTTGGTCCACCAAGACAGCTGAAACCATATACAGGATCAACTTTGCCAGCCTGGGTAACACGAGCAAGAAAGAAACTAGTGCCTAAAACTGAATAGAAAATACCATTCCTGTTAAATTTGTGATTAGTGCATTCCGTTAATTGGTTTAGTGATGTTAATATGAGTTTTTTTTTTGTAATCAGCAAATGTGATCAATACGTCAATAAACCATGTTAAGCTATACTGAAGTTTTGTGTTTGTGACTTTGTCATACAATTGCTAAACTGAGTGTAATTATGTCAATGTATGCTTCATGATTATTAAAGCCCATCAGGGTTATGAGTGATATTCTAACGCGGGTAAACAAGTGTGTAGTTGTAAAATATACTTCGAAACCGAAATCCCGTGCCGAAGAATGCCCATCTGAGGTCCGGTTTGCTCGTTCTGCATCCGCGAGTTCGACGTGATTTTCCTGTGAGGAAGAGACAAACGCGCATAATGGAAATTGCCAGTAATGGCACCAGTAGCCGCAGACTGTACGATAAATGCCAAACACGTTGGGATGATATGCATGCCTGAATTCACTCATTTCTTTGACAGGAGGCGGACATAGCAGAGGCCTTCTCCCATTTAAATTACCGAATGCTCTCCTCTATGGTACAGTCCGTGGTGTCGAAGCCCTCGCCTGCAGCAACCGCTACGAGAAGGATATGGAGATGTAACATCTGCAGCAAGACCGCCCGGAAGTATCGGCTCGACGGCCATGTGCTAAAGTACCACGTCCCGATAGACCAGGCACCGTACTACTGCAGCATATGCCATTTCCGCTGCATGGAGGTGTAATGCGGCATTGGCTAATAATTGTCTTAAAACAATTTCATTACAATATACACCCATCAATATCATATTGCCACAGTTTCTTACTATAAGTACAAATACATATATGTGTGGTAGAATCGATCTATTTATCTCAATGTCGCAATGTTTACATCCGTTAATTTCTGGTTCATAATATACCTTGGCCCTAGATCCACTGCTGGGAGGTGTTGATTCAATTCACACTTACCTTATTCTAACGTAATTAATATTTTCTGGCTCTGTGGTATTTTTGTTGCAACCGGAAGTGAATATTGCGCCATTTTCTACCTACCTGCTCTTGGTCTATATACTCCCTCCTCTGATTGGCCACTCTCCAAAATCTTCGCCAATCAGACGTACTTTCTCTCCTATGCGTAGGCACCACTGAGTAGATCGTGAGTTCTTTCTACATGTATATAAGCCGGTGCAGCGGTCAGTAAGATGTGATTTCTTCGAGCTCAAAGTTCGCGATTTCTCCACCTTCTCTCTGGTGCTCAAAGCCCCGATACCTCTCTATTCACACCACATTTTGGGAGCTGCTAGCCCCGATTCATTTACTCATAGGTAGGACCCTTATTGCATCTGGTGTATCAAAACACTGCTTCCCGTATCCACTTACGCTGCCAAACTCACTTTGTACATGGTTGTATGCTCCGAGTTGGTAAGATCTTAGGATATGGATCTGGTCCTACCCAGTAACATTTCACAGGTGTAAACCGTGTGTCGTCCATTGATAGTACATGTCACCACATACTGTACTGGTGCTACCCAGTATTCTCATATATACGAATACAACACACCACAGTGGGCTAAGCCACCGTCTGATCACCCTACAGGTTATCGAAGTCCATGTAACGTCATGTATACGTCCATGTAACGTCATGTATACGTCCATGTAATGTCTAACAGTTGATACCGTCCGTCCGTCCGTTCGTCTAGTGTTACATGTTGTCCACTGTCTTTATGTAAAGCATCGTCCTATATACACCTTACATTGTCAAAGTATATCCTTATCTCATTCCCGACCTACAAACACTATAAACGATCAACCTTACCACAGGCGTTCGTAGTATATCCATATACCTCACTACTTAGTGCTAGGCAATAATCCCTCGTATCCTGAGAACCTGGTATACGATCAAGGTCCACAGTAGATCAACGTCACCAGTAAAAACACAACGCGAAGTATTAACATCTCTCCCACACAAAGATCTACTACATATGTAATTCATATTTTTGGGTATAAGCAAGACTTATTTTCCCATGAAAACTTCTGTATGTTTTACCCAATAAACAATAGCATTTAGCTTAAAAATGTGAGAAGAGTTCTCCGACTGGGTTAACAATATGCCAAGCTGATAAATAATTCATACAAGTCCAAAGTAGCAAACAATTTCTTTTGTAAATATCTGATATTGAGATTTATTCATTCACCAGCATAGGGACAAGTTTGGACAATTAAACTTGTGAACATAAAACTTGTAATTTTTCGCACATCCACCGAATGTTTTTCAAAACAAATATTTCCACTTAGGGACCAAGCATATATCATAGGTACCCATGAATCTGAGGTCAGACGACCTGCGTCAGATGCATGATAGCATCCTATCGGGGTATTTGGGCACCAAAAAGACGAAGGAGAACATTTTACAACGTTACTACTGGTGCAATGCCAAGGAATACATCATGCTGTACATACGGGCTGTGATGTGTGCGCAACAGACAAGGTACCACAGAAGAAACCGAAGGCTCCAATGGGTCACTTACCGAGTAGTATAACAAAATGGCCTTTGGCTTTTATGTTTTACTTATTTATCCATGAGAACACATAAATTCTGGGATGTCCATAAACTGGGACAGTCAGCGACATAGGTTAACCAAGATGTATCTGCTGTTTTGCAAAGGTCTGCAAACAAGGCTACGTGCAAATCTACGGATCATGTGACCGATTTGTTCCAAATCGGAGGCGATTTGCCGACGTCTAGAACACTCATTAGATCTTGCCAGACCAGCCGGGGCGGACGGAACCCTTTCGTT
>JBEVXV010000422.1:0-5659 GCA_040505915.1 Sedimenticola sp.
ATCCAGATAACGGGTGATTAGCACTGAAAGTAATATTTTTGCTTTATTATGGAGCGGCCCTTCCGGTCGGTATTCCAGCATTTCATAAAGTTGTATTATTGCTCCTGATACGTCACCTGATTGGTGTTTGATCTGAGCTGATAAATACATGGCATAGTTATTGTATGGGGCATCTCCCTGGAATGTTTGGAGCTTCTCTGCCGCTTCGGTGAGTAGGTTTTGTTTGATCAGATTTTCTATCTTTCGCAGCTTTGTCAATTCATCATCTGAGGGGATAGATGTCGGTTCTTCGGTGGCACCCTGTTGGTTGTTACTACGAATGGAAGGTTGTAGGGATTCGGTAACCTGATCCATATAGATAGTAGTATTTTTAACATTCTTTCTATCGCTAATGGGTAGCTCATATTTTGAAGGCGTAGGTGTTATCAGGTAGAGTCCTGACAGTGTGCCGATTATGAAGGCTAGCATATGAGTTGCGATTTTCATGTTATGTACCGAGTGACGAGTTTTACAGATCCCAAAGAGAAATAAACCCTCTGCGAGTATATGTCGACAGGTGTTTATTCATGCAAGGGGTAATCTGTAACATACTGCTGAAGTTGATACTATTAAAGAGGTTTTACATCGAGTAAAGGGCCAGAGCCTGGAGATTGTAATGAACTAGACATCATGTATTGACCTGCCCAACCTCAAGCAGCGTGGGTTAAGCTGAGGCGGTTGGAAAAACAGCCCGTGGCTCAGAGCCACAATTGAGGAGGATAGGTCATGAAAGAGTTTAGCAAGTACGTAGGCTTGGATACATACAAAAAAACGATAGCGGTTGCAGTAGCGGACGGCATGGGGGGAAAAGCACGTTATTATGGAGAGATATCGAACACCCCAGAGGCGATACGAAAGCTGGTCAAGAAGCTAAGTCCCGATGGAGAAGTTGTCTCCTATTGCTATGAAGCAGGACCGTGTGGTTACGGGATATACCGCCAGATCACCCAGCTTGGTCGTAAGCGTCCGGGCAACTACCGGATTACCCCACCACTTTCAGATCATCCATTTTTAAATTTTGCGGTAGCAGCGTATTGATAGCCTGCTCCGATTTGGCGGTGGGGAGTTTATCGAACAGGTAGTTCAGATAGGCCCTGGGCTCAAGCCCATTTGCCTTGGCCGTCTCCACCAGGGTATAGAGGGTGGCACTGGTGTGGCGCCTCTCGGGCAGCCACTGAACAGCCACGCTTTTCGCCCAACGACGAACGGCCGTATCGCATTCTCTGCCATGTTGTTGTCGATCGCGATATGGCCGTCCTCGAGATAGGTGGTCAGCTTGGGCCAGAGGTTCAGAGCATAGCTGATGGCAGTGCCCAGCGGGCTCTTCGGTAGGGTCTTTGCCGCCTTCTCATCGAGCCACGCCTTGATCTTGTCCAGAATCGGCTTGGCGTGCTCCTGACGGATGTTCTTCTTCTCTTCCGCTGTCTTGTCACTGATCGTGCGTTCCACCTGATAGAGCTTGCGGATCAACGCCACCATCTGATGAGCAGCCGCCGTATTCTTGCGCCCATGGGTCGCCTCGACAAAGCGTCTGCGCACATGCGCCCAGCAGGCGGCGTGGCCCAGAATGAGGGATGTTGCGGACAGGGGGCCATAGCCGCTATAGCCATCGGTCACCAGGTACATGGCGCTAGCGGATGCGTCATCGTCCTCTTGAGAAAGAAACACCTTAGGCACGCAACTACTGCGTGTGTCCGCATATTGGTACCAGATCACCGGCTTGTCGGGCGGACCTCCCCCATAGAGCCACATGTACGACAACTGGCTATTATCCTTATTGGGTTCATTGAGTACCTGCAGGCGGGTTTCATCGATATGGATCACTCGCCCCTGGTACAGGAGCCGTTTCATTGCAGCCATCACGGGCGAGAGTCGCTCATGGAGTTGAATGACCCAGCCACTCATGGTCTGGCGACTCAGGTCGATCCCCTCCCTGGTGTAGATCCCTTGCTGGCGATAAAATGGCAGCCCATCCACGAACTTGCGGGTGACCACGTCAGCGATCACCGAGCTGTGGGCGATGGACTTGGGGAGGATCTGATCGGGACGGGAAGCCGTCTTGACACCCTGTTCGGCACCAGCCACTTCATCGCTCTTGGGGACGTACTTAGCCCGCTTGTACACGATGACGTAGTGCTGCCGGGGGATGACGGCCAACTGCTCTGAGGTGTCATAGCCGATGAGGGTCCAGTCATCCCCCATCGTGGCCTTCTCTTCCTCAGAGAGATCGATAACCTTCTCTACCCGATTGAAATGGGCAGGCAGTGGGCGGCGCACGGGCTTCTTCTTTTCGCCGGCCGCCTTCTCTTGAACCTTGGGCTCATCATCCTGATCGGCGGGTAGATCCAATTCGGCCGGCAACTGTTCCAGCTCCGCCTCGTCGAACAGGGAGAGCTGATCCTTGTTGGCGTGATTCGCTTTGGCGCCAAACTGGCGTTTACGCAGCAGCAGGATGTAATCGAGTAACTGCTCTATGCGCTGGGATTTTTCTGCTAAGGCCAGCTCATTTTCCTTGACCACATCCCTCAATTGAACCACCTCAGCCTTAAGCGAAGAGGTGTTACTTGAAAGGAAAATAGCTTCATATTTCATGTGCTTAAGTATACTATATGGGCGTCCATCAAGCGGCCCCATCAAGCAGCCAAAAAGGCATCAAAACAGGGGATAATTTGCCGCCTTATGGGCGTCGACTCGCGTGATGTCCAGGCCCTCCAACAACCATCCCAATTCACGGGAGGTAATCTCAATCGCGGCGCATTCACCGGTAGCCGGCCACCAGAACCGCTGCTTTTCCAGGCGCCGGTAGAAGAGCCAAAATCCATTGTTGTGCCTGTAAAGGATCTTGATTTTATCCCTCAACCGATTGCAGAAAACGAACAGGTGATTCGAAAAGGGATCCGCCTCCAAAACATCCTGCACCAGCACCATGAGTCCATTGATCGATTTCCTCATGTCAGTCACTCCGGTGGCTAGGTAGACCTGGGTGTTTGATTCAAGGGCGATCATGATGTCTGAAGAATCTGAATAACTCGCTTTAGCGTGTCTGGATCAAAATCGGAAGGAATATCGAGTCGTAGGTGCTCTTTGATCTGCAAGGTCAGGTACGAGGAACGAAGCCGGGTTACGCTGACAGGAAGGTGGGTGCTGACGGCGCGTTGGGTTTCTCTTCCGCCATGGATATCTGACGCCACCGCTGGAAAGAACCGAGTCCCAAGTGGTGTTGCTCACAAAATGCCCTTTGGCTCAGTCCACTCTGCTGCCATGCATGGATACGTTCAAGCCCGCGTTGACGGTTGGCCTCTCTCTTCGTCTCTCTTCGATAAGCTCGGTCTCATAATGCATCCTCTTCTCGGTAATTGACGATGGGAGCATCATGATGGAACCCGCAGACGCGGGATAGATGTATTTCGCTAGACGCTTACCAATAACCCAGTGCAGATAGATAACTTTCAGGGGACGTCATCCACGGGGCCTACCGTACAGAGGCGATCCTGAGCCTAATTACACAATATCAATAGCTTAGCCTATTTTTACTCCGACCCATGAGGTTAAGTTAAAAGGTGTCACTGCACCCACCTAAAAATCATCCATATGCACCGGGTTATCGAGAAGTTACGCCATGTTGTCTGGATGTTGATCGAGCAAAATTCCGAGCGTATCGAGTGGTGCTCAGTGGACCATCAAATATGCTCATGCTGCGATAATACGAAACTCAGTCGCCTTGGCGATCGGACGGACAAAATTTTTCTCCCGCTTCATCTCTACGATGCCATATCGCGACATGGTTTTGAGGGTTCTGGATAGATTTCCCGGTTTCCGACCGCAGGCTCTCGCTAACGCCGAAATCGACTCCGGATGTATCTCGGCCATTACTTTGAGAAGCGCACGATTCTCATCGCTCAAAACCTCCGCCAGCGACTTCATTGAGGTAAACCAGATCTTGGGTTCACCCCGCTTTGGTTTGTATTTCCCACTGGCAATGGCCAATATCCGATTACGGATCTTTTCCTGTGGCATGATGCCAATCGTGATGGTCTTCATCGTTTTCTTACCTCTTGCAGCACGCGATCTACTTCCGTGAAGAAGTCCGAAAGGAGTTGATAGGCATCCTTGAACTCGTAAGGTACGCCCTTGTCTGATGCATGGCGGTGCTGGTGATCATAAGGCAGTATTCGTCCTACAAACTTGAATTTCTTCGGCGGCTTCGCTAAATGTGCATTGTCATAACCTAAGATTCGCCTACCGTATGGTTCGTGCAGTGTTAGCGAATAGCGGATACCATGTGGAACCATCAGGGTGGCCTCAACCCGCCATGCCTCGATCTTGATCCAGTATCCACCGTCTTGGTCGATAATCTGATCGTGTAGATCTAATAAGGTTTCTATCCCTGAATCTTCATTCATATTTAATTATATCACCTGATGATAAAGTGTGATAGGAGCAATTCTGTCCCAAGAGGCATGACCAATATCTGCCTGAGATCCTTCATAGGATAGCTTCCAGGTAGGCCGGATCACTTTTTCGACCCAACAAATATTGGCCTCTTTTAGTAGCTCGCTAAGGTTAAATTTCTTTTGTGACTTGTAAAGCTTAAATGCCTCCAGTACTACATCCATGCCGATTTTATTACGGAGCTTGAAACAGTCAGCGAGGGTTTTTTCAGTGGAAAGGAGGGCATCTATCAACTGGCATATGATGGAGTGGGAAGGAGGGCGCCCATCAACTGACATATGATGGGTGTCCTGTTTTTTTTTACTGTTTTTTTATCTTCAGAGCAGGTTCCTTGAATATTCGCAAGCAACGGGTGGTGTATTTAGAGTTTTTAACATCCGTTGATATTTTGCTCGATACCATTCAGTTCATCCATGAGTTCGTCAAACGATGGCGGCTCACCGTACATCATGTTGGCTGCCAGCATCTCTTCGTAATCTGAATGCAGCCGGCTCAGTAGATCCCCGTTAGGGATGAGATTGAGCTCACCTTTCTGACAGGCCTCGTAATTCGCATGCGAGTAGTAGAAAAATACCTGTTTGTGGTTGATGACGTCCTCAAGGAGTTTCCGATTGTTTATCGCAGCTTTTCCAATGTCATGCTGGGACATTTTCACCATGTCGTACCAGTGACGAGAGAAGCGATTATAGTTGTTCCTTGGCTTTGTTCTGTTACATTCAACGTGGATGAGTGTTGCCTTCTCCCAAAACGTGCGTTCAGGCGAGAGTACGATAACCTCGGAGGAGGGGAAGTCAACAGTGTCTACAATAGTTGCAGCATCTGGTACTACTGTGTGCCGTTCGTTTGGATCAATAACATTTCGACCTCCCAGTTCGACTAGGATATGTCTCTTGATGTAGTTGCTGCCTTCCTTGACTACAGAAGGGTAATTGATCCAGATCTTTTCTCCGTCATTGGATATCTCAGTGGTGTATTCGTCAGCGTAAGGGAATTCTTTTAATTGATCCTGGATGTGAGGTAGCACAATTGTATTGGCGTATTCTCTGACGTAGCTCTTGAGTCTATCGCTATATTTTTTGGGTGTAGTTCCTTTGATTCGATGTAATAATTAATAAAAACAAACATTTATGGAGACATTAGAAGAAAGAGAGGTCGATTTGTGGTAGTT
>JBEVXV010000423.1:0-16126 GCA_040505915.1 Sedimenticola sp.
GGGGTACTGAGGTGCCACTCGTTGGCCCCCTTTAGCTGCGCCATACGCAGCGCCATATCAGCCTCGGACATCAGCTCCGAGCGTGTCTGGCTGCCATCAAAATAGCCCATACCGACATGACCGGCATTAGGCTCATCCAGCTTTCCGGTGCCGTAGAGCTGTGTCAGCGCCGCCACCAATTCAGCCCCCAACGCCTCGCCCTCTTCTATGTGGCACTCCTCCACCAGCAGGGCAAAATCGGCACCGGCAAGGTGTGCCAACAGCTGTTTGGGTGAATCACCCGCTACCGACTGGAGTGACTTCGCCGCCTCTTGCAAAAGTGCGTCACCCGCCTGATAGCCCTTGCGGTCGTTATACTCTTTGAAGTCCTTCAGCTGAATCAGACAGAGGACGCCGGATGAGAACTCTTCCGGTGAGCGGATCAGGTTTTCCAGGGTGTCCATAAAGTAGCGTTTGTTGGCGAGACCCGATACCGGGTGCTGATACGCCTGCCGCCGCAACCCCGAGGCCAGCTGTTCCAGGTCATCAAGCATCTGCTTTACCTTTGCTGACATCCGATTCATCGCCTCAACAATACGACGCAGATCGGGGGTTCGTGGTAGCTCCTCAAGGATCTGGAACTCACGATTACAGATGGCATTGGCTTGCTGTTCAACCAGCGCCAGGGGTTTCATCACCCAGCGCAGCAGCAGGATACCAGCGGTTAGAACCACGATCACACTGCCGGTAAACCACCAGAAAGTAGCCAGTACCGTCTGCCATAGTTGATTGTAGGCAAAGCCGGGATGGCTTCTCACCTTTACCCTGCCAGCCTGTATCCATCCGCTCATCAGAGAGGACTCCCCCTCGGGGGTGATCAGGGAGATGCGCTCAATAAACCACTCAGGCACACCCTCAATCTTTACCGGCAAGACTCGATCCACCAGGGGCTTTCCTGCCATATTCTCTATCCGAATAGTGCGGTAATAGCCTCGATCGAAGATAACATCTGTCATTGAGCGTACAGTCGCCAGATCACCCTCTGCCATATGAGAGGAGATCGACAGGCCAAGGGAGGTGGCGGCATCCTGAGCATGGGAGGAGAGCTGCTTTTCAAGGTAGTCCCGGGTGTTGTCCACACTGATCAGAAAAGTGCCGACAAATACCATCAGCAACAAGGCGGTTATCAGAACAACCAGCTGTTTCGATAAGGTCATAACAGTTTCCCTATATTCTCTCTAACAGATTACCACTCCAACCACAGGGAGAGGTGAAAAAGAGTCGTTTTTTTTGAATCTTTACCGGTAAATACTCAATAATTCAAAGTGGTTATGCACAATAATTCAGAAACCGAGCGTAGGAGCGAACTTGTTCGCGAAGAACAGGCCTCGGAGCATGATCGCGAATAAATTCGCTCCTACAGGGTGCATTTTTCTCTTAAAATATTGCATCAGGATTATTGTGCATAGCCAGTTAGTTCAATGTATCTACCAGGGGATCAGGGAGTTACGCTGAATAGTTACTGCCCCAGTAAGGTGGTGCCGTGTGATTTTCATCATGGCTTCATCTCCTTCGCCATCCGCTCTTTCAGATCCTCCCAGCGGTTAATACGCCCGGAAGAGCCCAGTCTCTTCCCTTTTCCGAGGTTCTTCGCCAACCACAACCCCTCACCGTTAAAGCTGTAGACCGGTGCCAGATCTGCACGTTTGCTGGCGGAGAGAATGCGCCGGTTAAGGTTATCCAGAACCAGTGGAACAGCGCCTGGATCGGGGTAGTAGGTAAGCACCATATGCGCCTCATTCAGCTCCAGTGCTTTGACGTACATGATGCGCAACTTATCATCTGGCACCCCCAGCTCACGCAGGGTAAAGTATTTTGCAATGGAGTAATCCTCACAATCGGCTTTACCTTTACCCAAGGCTTCAACGGGGGTCGCCCAGTAATCTTTCTGCCCCCATATATTGAGGTCTGAGCGATAAGAGAGGCGATTGAAGAAGTCATTGACCTCGTTTAGCTTGGCGGTCTCATCCTTATTCCGGCTCCCCTCCATCAATCGTTGCCAACCGCGCATACGGTCACCGGCGGTACTGCCGTACTTGTCAGTCACCCACTTGATCAACTCCTCTGTCACCAGCCCATCAGCAGCCAACCAGGCAAAAGCACTCCACAACAGCAGCCCAAGCAGCACTAGGCGAAGCCTGCCGGTTCGACCTCTGTTGAATAGTATCCGAGCCATTCTTACATCTTAGCAGGCCAGCGGTGATGCTCCACCTCTCATTGGCGGGTAAGAGGGTCGCTCTCACGAAAGGGCGATTTCTCAAAGCACTATATTTTTTGCATCATGGTGGTTCTCTTTTCGCGGCCCAAGAGAGCGCCCCTACAGTAAAATCAACGCCTCGATGCTGAATAGTGAACTTCTCAAAAAGTCTGTGCCACAGGGGCCGTCATCCTTGGGGCTGGGCGAGGTAGGGGGGTCGCCTCTACCTCGGGGTCGGAGTTACTTTTAAAGGCACGTACCTCAATATCAACATGAAGTACTCCAGCAAAGCATCCCCTCTCCCTAGGAGGGAGAGGGCCAGGGTGAGGGTGAATTAAATCAATGGGTTACCTATTGCCCCCCCTCACCCCAACCCTCTCCCCAATGGGGAGAGGGAGTTAAACCGTCCTACCACATCAATTTTACCTACCTTTGCCTCACGGTTTGACTCCGACCCCTGCCGTACAGAGGCGACTCTGGTACCTTACTGGACCTAATCATACGATATCAATAGGTTAGCCGATTTTGACTCCGACCCCTAAAGTTGGTTTCAGGTATCTTTTGCCAATCGATGGGCTATTCCATCTGGCCGATGGATCTAATTATCGGTGAAACCGTGGATAACCGCTTCCCAAATGAGCATTAGCGGCCATTCTTGGTTAGAATAGATCGTTTTGAAATAACCATTGGATAATAGATGCGTACCTCCCGTTTCCCTCTCCAGACCACCAAAGAGACTCCTGCAGATGCCGAAATCACCAGCCATCAGCTGATGCTGCGAGCCGGGCTGATCAGAAAACTGGCCGCCGGTCTCTACACCTGGCTCCCCCTGGGGCTGCGGGTACTACACAAAATAGAGAGTATTGTCCGTAAAGAGATGGACAATAACGATGCGCTTGAGGTGTTGATGCCCTCTATTCAGCCTGCTGAACTGTGGCAGGAGTCTGGCCGCTGGCAGAAGTATGGGCCGGAGCTACTGCGCATGAGTGACCGTCATGGGCGAGATTTCTGCTATGGCCCGACCCACGAGGAGATTATTACCGACCTGGCCCGCAGCGAACTACAGAGTTACAAACAGCTGCCCATCACCTTTTACCAGATTCAGACCAAGTTTCGCGACGAGATTCGCCCTCGCTTTGGGGTCATGCGTGCCCGGGAGTTCCTGATGAAGGATGCCTACTCCTTCCATACCGACCAGGCCTCACTGCAACAGACCTATGACCAGATGTATCGAGCCTACAGCAATATTTTCAACCACTGCGGCCTCAACTTCCGGGCGGTACAGGCCGACTCGGGCAGTATTGGTGGCAGCGCCTCCCATGAGTTCCATGTCCTCGCCGACTCAGGTGAGGATGCTATCGCCTTCTCCAGCGGGAGTGATTACGCCGCCAACATAGAGACCGCCGAGGCGATTGCACTGGCTGATACACGGCCAGAGCCCTGTGAAGAGATGCGTATAGTCGATACCCCCAACGCCAAGACCATTAATGAGCTGGTCGAGGGGTTCGAGCAACCCATTGAGCGTACAGTCAAGACCCTGATCGTCGCTGCTGCCAAGGAGCAGGAGGCGGAGTTCATCGCCCTGCTGGTGCGTGGCGATCACGATCTCAACGAGATCAAGGCGGAGAAGCTGGAGCAGGTCGCCTCTCCTCTACGCTTCGCCACAGAGAGTGAGATCCGCGAAACCGTCGGCGCTGGCCCCGGTTCTCTCGGCCCTGTCAACCTCCCGATCCCATCCATTATTGATCGCACCGTGGCCAACACCGCCAATTTCAGTGCCGGAGCCAATATCGATGGCAAGCACTACTTCGGTATCAACTGGGAACGCGACCTGCCGTTACCTCAGGTCGCAGATCTACGCTGTGTTCAGGAGGGTGACCCCAGCCCGGACGGCAAAGGAGTACTGACCATCGCCCGCGGCATTGAGGTGGGGCACATCTTCCAACTCGGCAAAAAGTACAGTGAAGCGATGAGTGCCACTGTGTTGGATACGTCGGGTCGTGCCCAGGTGATGACCATGGGCTGCTACGGGATCGGTGTTTCACGGGTGGTTGCCGCAGCGATTGAACAGAATCATGACGACAAAGGAATTATATGGCCCAACGCCATCGCCCCTTTCCAGGTCGCACTGCTGCCGATGAAAATGAGCAAATCCCAACGGGTACGCGAAGCAGTGGAAAAACTCTACGAACAGATGACCGCCGCCGGTATAGAAGTGCTGCTGGATGACCGGGAGGTACGTCCGGGCTTTATGTTTGCCGACATGGAGCTGATCGGCATACCCCACCGCGTAGTTGTGGGTGAACGCAGTCTGGATGAAGGGAAAACTGAGTATAGAGGGCGTAGCGAGAGCGACAATTCAATGATCGATATCGACCAGATCCTCCCCTTCCTGCAGCAGAAACTGGTAACTTCTCAATAACCCAGTGCGGATGGATAACTTTCAGGTGGGTGCAGTGACACCTTTTCAGGAGGTACAGCAGCAGGGATGCTGCTGTGAGCGTACAGGGATCTGTTCACCGCGCCTCCTGAAAAGGTGTTACTGCACCCTTATGGCACGGACTTTTTGAGAAGTTACAGAAACTACAGTAGATAAATATTAATATCGAGAATCGGAGTCAAATTTACTCAGCGCACAACATCTGCAATCAATCGCTTGGCTAAATTTGACTCCGGCCCCGGCATGACAGAATAACGAACAAAATTAGAGAATCAAAACTGATGACAAAAGAACAGAGCTTTACCAGAGAGGAGCTGCTTGCGTGCGGTCACGGCAAAATGTTTGGGGAGGGCAATGCTCAGCTACCCACTCCCAATATGCTGATGATGGATCGGGTTACCCGCATCTGTGACGAGGGCGGCATCTATGGCAAGGGAGAGATCCAGGCAGAGCTGGACATCACTCCAGACCTCTGGTTTTTTGACTGCCACTTTCCCGGCGACCCGGTCATGCCCGGCTGCCTGGGCCTGGATGCCATGTGGCAGGCCGTCGGTTTCTACCTCGCCTGGATCGGCAATCCGGGCCATGGTCGCGCCCTCGGCGTTGGCGAGGTGAAGTTTACTGGCCAAGTCCTGCCAACAGCGAAGAAGGTAACCTACCAGATTGATCTAAAGCGGGTTATCTCCCGCCGCCTGGTGATGGGGGTGGCCGATGCAACCATGAGTGTGGATGGCCGTGAGATCTACACCGCAAAGGATCTCCGCGTTGGACTCTTTGTATCTACAGACAATTTCTGACTGGCCGCTATTGTAGGAGCCCCGCCCTCGAGACGATGGAATTTGGCAGGGAGTGTGCAACATCCTTCGCGGCAAGGGCGCCGCTCCTACAGAAAAATATACCGATTTAGCGCAAGGTTCATCTTGTGTAGGAGCGCTTTCTTGAAGCGCGATGAATGTCACTCCCTGGTGGTTGCTTGATCGCGGTCCGAGAGAGCACTCTAGAAAATCACAATAGCCTTTGAGTATGACCCAGAACTACAAAACTACCGGTACCATGCCATCGCCAACGATCCCATCAGCCGTATGACGGAGGCGTAAAGCATAGGCTTCAACACCCCCTGCAACTACCTCACTCAGGCGCTTCCCATACTTTGGATCTATAGCTGAGGCCGGAGTGAAGTAGTGCCCCTCTGGACGGTTTACTGCAAAAAGGATGACGCCGCGCAAACCTCTTTCAACTGCACCAATCAGCATTTCGAGATGCTTCCTGGCCCGCTCACTCACTGCATCCGGAAACTGCAGGCTATCCTCATCCAACAGCGTGACATTCTTGATCTCTACCAGGGCATCAAGCCCACCGCCCTCACTCAGCAGTAGATCGAGGCGGGAAGCGGGATGCCCAGGCACGTCAAAACGGACCTCTCGCTGCAGTCGCTGGTAACCTGACAGCGCCAATACGCGTCCCTCTGTAATGGCTTCAGCCACCACGCTATTGGTTCTTGCCGTATTGACTCCGACCCACCCCGCACCCATATCCACACGCTCTAAGGTCCACGCCAACTTGCGTTTTGGGTTATCGCTAAAACTCAGCTGCACTGGCGCACCGGGAGCCCAGCAGCCGGTCATCCGCCCGGTATTGGGGCAGTGTGCAGTGACCTGGGAGCCATCACCCAGCTCTACATCGGCCAGAAAACGTTTGTAGCGACTAAGGATTCGTCCGTTAGTTAATGGTGGTAGCTGCATCGCGCTAGTATACTGTGGTAAATATGGATCTGACACTATGAATACAGGAAATAGATCGATGAAGGGCTTTTACTTAATATACACCTGCTGTATTGCACTTCTGACCACAACGGCATGGGCAGATGAAAGCTATCCACCTCCTACGGGACCCTACACTACAGATCCCTATGCAGCAGCCCCCTATACGGCAGATCCCTATGCGGCAAATCCCTATGCGGCAGACCCCTATACGGCAGATCCCTATGCGGCAGACCCCTATGCGGCAGCCCCCTACCCCGCAGACCCCTACCCAGGGAGACAGGCCTACCCAAGCGCGCCTACGGCACCGCAACCCATCTATGCACCCACCTATGGGTACCCTGGCCCCAACGATTACACCACTGCGCCAAACTATCCCCAGGCGGCCAGGGGCTATCCACCGCCACCTGTCAATCGTCGTTCACTACCGGTCAATCCCATGGCGATGATGAATGCATTCCCCTCTCCCTGGGGTAACCGATCCAATAATCGCTACGGTAACCCAGCGTCATACCCCGAGCCCCGGGGTTACACCTATGGACCGGGGTACGGTTCTGGGTACCCACCCTCAGACAACCACCCTCCGCGCTACGATGCATATGCCCCTCAAGGGTATGGCTACGCCCCCAGCACCCCAAATTATAGAGAGTACAATCCACAGTCCTACCCTTACGGCCACGACAGCTATAACCGCCCACCAGCTCCACCTGAGGCGGATTATAGGCAAGCATATCCAGCGGCACCCTACGGCGCTGAAAACAGGGGCGAACCTGTCTATAGACAAAACCAGGAGCCCCCCCGTTGGCCCTCGGCACCACAGCAGCAGCCACTTGAGGATGCCAGCACCTATGATCATGACAATCAGATGATGGCTCCCACCTCCCCGGCACCACTGGCAGCCGTCACCGAAAAGCGCCACAGCCAGAGTGTGCAACCTCTAGCGGCAAAACCGGACAAGGAAGTAGTGCATGAACTACCCGTTGGAGAGACACCCGTATTTCGTCCACTGACGGAGGAGGAGATGGAGAGGTAGAGTATTACGCTGAAACTTAAGTTGTCAGGGTCCGGGGTCGGAGTCGATTGTGTTGAAATGGAGTGTGTTTCCCACAGATTTAACGCAATCGACTCCGACCCCTAGCGCAAAAGAGGTACTATTTAAACGCTGAAACTTGAGTTATAAAATTAACGAACGGAGAACCCGTCAAACAGTTGCATCCCAACAGATTCGCATGAGACACCGCTCACCCGGGCGGCTTGAGGGCCTTTTGAGAGCCAGTATCTAAACTTTTCCAGGGAGTCAGGCTCCCCACAAGCCATCACCTCTACGTTACCATCCGTCAGGTTCTTCGCATAACCTTTAATACCCAGCGTCTGCGCCTCAAAACGAGCGGTAGCACGAAAAAAGACACCTTGAACCTTACCTGAGACCAAGCACCGCAAACAGATACTCAATATCACTCTCCCTCGAAAATTGAGGTTAGAAGCGTATCACAACGGGCTCACCGGCACGAAGGTTCGATGTTCCTGACCTCTCCACTTGCACCGTCAGCATATACCACACTTCACCACTGCGGCTAGCCGGCTCCAGTCCGACATGCTGAACCTTGCCCACATACTGAGTATCATTCGCAGCTACTTCCAAAGCACGGCCTGCGGTCAATATGGCAGCTTGTCCAGCACTCACCCTGCCGTGTGCCAGAAAAGCGCTATCGTCAGCCAGTACCACCAGAGGTTGAAGCTGCAATTGGTTAATTGTTGTCATGCCGGATATGGCGGCAACTTTTACTACTATACCGCTGAACGGGGCTTTAACACGGCAATCATCCAGATCACTCTGGGCTGCTGCCAGATCAGCTTGGGCCTGCCGCCAATCCGCCGTAGCCTGGGCGGCGGCAATTTCGGCCAGGTTACGGTCATGTTCGGAAAGGACCGTTCTATCGAACAGATCGAGTGTACGCTCCAGCTCTTTATCCGCCTCCAGCTTATCCTGTCGCGCTGCTTCCAGCGCAGCTTTTGACGCCACCCATTGAGCTGCGTAACGACGATCATCCAGCGCCACCAGCACCGCCCCTGCTTTTACCCGATCTCCCGGTGCTACCGCAACTCGACTGATCCGCCCTGAAATCGGCGTGCCTAACTCCACCCGATTGAGCCAATCGAGATGACCTGCTACTTCATCAGCCATCGCCGATGTATAGCTTCCCAACATCACCACTGCGGCTATCCAGTATTTAATCATCTGTTTTCTCTCCGTTATTTTTACCGGCAGCCAACTGCAGCAGGCTCCCGCTAAGGGCATCCAGCCGGGCCCAGGCGAGCTCCAGATTGAATTCAACCTGATCTTTACGCAGCTGATAAGTGACCGTCTTTGATGCCGCATCCCCCAGATTTGACTGCAGCTCATGTTCGTAGAGGGCGCGACTCCGATCCAGGTAGAGTTCACGGTAAGCGCCCAAAACTTCAACTTCTTGCTGCTCAACTTTGAGCGCACTGATCTCAAGCCAGAGATCCAGTACCGTTTGACGGAGATCCATCTTCCCCTGAGCCAGCAGTGCGCGTTGCTCATGGAGCAGCGCCCGCTGTTTAGCCACAGCAGCATCGACAGCCCCCCCATTGGAGAGGGGTAGCTCCATCACCAGACCGGCGGAGAGTGGATGGGTGGAGCCTGTGGCTCTATTGTAGCCCGCTAACGCCATCTCACCACGAATCACCATGCCACCTCCCGCTCTAGCTGCATCGACTCGTGCGCTGGCGGCATCCACCCGGGCTCTCATTGATTTGAGGCGGGGGTTGCTCTCCAGCACAACCTTTACCAGATCACTCACTTCACTGAGTTCTCTGTCCAACGAAGGGAGCGTTGGCTTCTCCAGCTCTGCCGAGAGGTTCTCAGGCCGATTGAGGCTCATCGCGAGACGTGAACGGGTTGCTCGCTGCTGGTGCTGGGTCAAAGTTCGCTGACGAAGTTCCCGGTTGAAGGTACTCTCCCTCTCCAGAAGATCAAGATCAGAGACCCGCCCCAGTTCAGTCACATCTCTGAGCTTATTCCAGCGCAGGAAAGCCACCGTCATCACCTCATCATCTCGGAGATAACGCATATCTGCGAGCAGAACGTCAAAGTAGCGGGCCATAATATCGAGATAACGCTTCTGCCTGGCATCCAGATAGCCCCACTCCCTACCCGTCTGATCATGGCTTGCGGCTTGGATATCCCATTCATTACGACCGGCATCATACAACTGCTTGCTCAGCCTAAGCTTTAGGCTGCTGTTATTTCTACTCTGGTTGGTTGAGAGGTAGGAGGGTTCAATTGCCAGCAATCTGGCCTCCACCCCGGCCTTGAATCCCGTTTGTGCGCTAAGCATCAACCTCTCGGCATCCCCCGCCTCCATTTGGGCTCGGTGTCTCTCCAGTGCAGGATGATTCTCATCGGCCAGTGAGAGGGCGTAGGAGAGTGTCAGGGGTTCAGGTAAAGGTGCTGGGCCATTAGGCCCCTCACCCTGAACACTGCCCCAGCAAGCCGCCACAAGCAACAGCAGATAGTGGGTTATCTTGGGCTTCCTCATTGCGCTCATTTCCCTTTTGCTGCTTTACGCTGCTGCCTCTTAAAACGGGTAAAGCTCATATTGCTGAATTCACCCTCAACCACATAGCGGCCAAGCAGCATAAACTCTTCTGGGCCATTGGAGGCAATTGTCATGCGCGCTCGTCTTATCTCTTTGCCTTTGAGATCATAGAAAGCAAATACCGGGGTCGCTCTAACTCGATTTTTCTTCTCTGCAAAATCTTTCTGCAGCATCGCCTCTCCAGCAAAGTCGGTCACCTCGACATCACTTTCGATGTCTACTGAAAAGATGAGGAAGTGCTGTTTGAAGTAGTCCTGAACATTGGGTTGATTGAGTACGGTCTGCTTCATCCGATGACAGTAGGGACAATCTTCCAACTCAAACATGATAAGAACAGCCTGCTTTCCCTGCTCCCTGGCAGTTGCCAACTCCTCCTGAAAATCACCCCATGTCTCATCAAAAAAGTGGGCTGCCGGATCACGGGTTGCAGCGGCCTGTATCAGGCAAGAAACCACTAACAACGCGAGACATAGCAGAGATGTGATTGTACGCTTCATATCACCTCCTCGGTTTAATCGGCATATTATTATGACGGCTATTATGGTGCCAGATTATGATCGTAATCATGATTAAAAGAGTGGCTTTCTGGAAGATCCAGGGCTTTCTGCTCACTCATGGATTGTACAAAAACTTCTGAAAATACTATTTTAGTAGGCACTCCATTGGTATAGCGAAATTCCACCAGTAGACAAGGGATTACCTTTACTCAAAAAGGTGGTGTGCTGCAACCCTGGTTGCAACATGTAGCGAATAGCTTGTAATTTTGCAGTGATACACCTATATATTGAACAGAACTCACTGTTTGAGTTAAGTATTTTAAGTGGCCTTGCACAAAAAACATGTCATCCACTGTAGGAGGTCAGCGCTCGGGGCGATGGGGTTTTGTGCGGAGTGTGCGCCGCTCCTACAAAACCACTACAATTTAACAAGCCTCTGATTCATGACTGAACGCAAGATATGCGTTGAGCAGAGGCGCTTTAAAAACATTGGAGGGCGGGCCTCCAATTGAGTCGCCGTGAGCATCAATGAATACTCTCTGATACGGCAGCAACAGGGTAACCAGAAAAAGATGAGCAAAACCCAGCTGACAGTGCCTACCCCAGATACCACTGAAAACCCCGGCACTCTCACCCAGAAACAGCCCTTGCAGCAGTGGATGGGGGAGCTCCCCTACGCCAACCCACTGCAGACAGCAAGACTCCTACTCAAGTCGCTCTCACTGCTGAATCGTCACCCCGCAACCCTCTCCGGCCGGGCACTCCTGATGGAGTGCTACCACACCCCCTTCCACCAGCTTACCGATAGTGCGAGAAATAAGAACCGCACCAACACCCACCGGGATGCAGAAGAGCTCTATACATTAACCGAGAAGATCACCATTGAAATGTCTTACGGTTATAAGATTGCCATCAGGGAAGAGCACTACTTTCAGAAAGGGCGACTAGCGGTCGAGCAGCAGGCGAAGCTGGTCTACTATGCCCTGGACAGCCTTATCCTCAGCCTACTGTTTGCCTTTGCAGAACACCGCCAGGAGCCCAGCCATATTTGGCGTGAGATACGCCAACTCTACCTTCTTGCCGAAAAACTGGGTTTATCGAAAGAGCCTGTCGATGACCTTCAACACAAGGCGGATAGCAGCGCAACCATACGTTCACTGTTTAAATCCATTGTATTGATCATGCTACTCGACCCCTTCAAGCTGCAACAGAACGAGATATGGCAGGTCTATAGCTACCTCACCTGGTGGGGAGAGTATGCGCGGATCACAACACTGAAATCGGGTGCCGGTGGAAATGGTGGGCGATTTGTTATCGATTTCCAGGGGGGTGAAAAACCCCATGCACTGTCACAGGAGAGCCCCCCGGAGAACCCTGAGAGCTGCCTACTGCTGGATAGCACCCCCCTCTGCAACCTTATCAGTCAGCAGATGCAGATAGTAGGCACAAAAACGATGCCCTCAATCCCGGGGCTGAAAAACCTAAACGGCCCTGCCATCCAGCAACTATTCCATGACATGTTGGTGGCTTGGCACCTACAACCACAGCGCCGCCACCCACGACAGGAGCGTTATGACTGGCTGATAATCGCATGTGGTATTACCGATATAGTTCACTTTCTAAAACATGGCGGCGTCATCAATACGGATACATCCGAGAGCTGGATGGAGGAAGAGCTGGTCACCATCGGAGATACCACCTCCTCCCATCACGCAGTGACCCACAACACCTTCCGTTGGCGCCAGATCAATATCAGCAAAAGTGGCATTGGAATGGAAGTCTCCCCCGATAACTCAAGCGGTCTCCAGGTCGGTCAACTGGTACTGATGGAGAGTGAACGTTCTGAAAACGGGGAGAGCTGGATCGTCGGTGTCGTACGTCGATTTGTCATCCGCAACAGAGACACCGTGGAAGCAGGCATCCAGTTCATTCAGGGAAAAATCTCCGCTGGCACCATCAAGCCAATGGTATTTGGTACCACTGATATCGCCGACTTTCAACCGGCACTTCTGCTCGACCGAGGAGAGAAACAACCTCCTGCCATTATCACTCCCCACCTGATGTACCATCCGGAGCGGGAGTATTTTGTTGATGCAGGCAAGCTCCTGAAAACACGTATTTTTGCCGACAAGCTGCTGCAGTCAACCAGCTGTTTTGAGCGTTTTGAGTACCACACTATTCATCTGCACGGTTAAAAAATCATCAACTATTCACTCTTCAGAGCCTCACCAGCCTCCAGGCGATAGAGCTCATCCAAGGTCAACGCCATCGTACTCTCCATATCGCTTCGTACATTTCCCAGCAGTTCACCCAGCGCCGCCTCCTGGGGCAGCAGCTCATCTCTCAGCAACTCGGGATCAGGTAGAACAAACGGACGGGTGAGATAGAGGTCAAGCAGGGAGACCGCTGAAAGATCCCGCGCCACTACCCATGCTCCCTCCTCGGTAGAGAGCACCAGGCGGGCGTTCCGCAGCTGCACTAGTAGCGTCTCCAGTCGCTCCTCAGACACCCCATTGAGATCACTGGAGAGTTGTCTCAGACTCACTGCATCTCCAGAATGTTGCGCCTGCCACAGCCGCTGCAACAGGCGAAATGCCAGCAGCAGAGAGTTACCACTCCCCATTTCGCCTTGGTGTGATGTCTTGCCAAAGATGCCCAGACAGTAGGTAAACTCTGCACCAAGCAGTGTTACCACCCAAGATAGATAGACCCACACCAGGAAGATCGGAATAACCGCCAGAGCACCATAGATCGCCTCATAGGTGGGAAAATGGGTGAGATAGAGGGTAAAGCCCTTTTTCGCCAGCTCAAAAAGAAGCGCAGCAAGAAAACCACCGGTAACCGCGTGCCTGATCAGTACACGCCGGTTAGGCACTATAATATAGAGTAGACTGAAAGCGGCGGTTGATGCCAGCAACGGAGTCAATCCGAGCAGTCGCTGACTGAAGGTAGCTGCAGCATCAGAGAGAATCGGAATAGTTACCAGGTAGGAGGTTACGACCACACTACCACCAATGAGCAAAGGCCCAAGGGAGAGAATCGCCCAGTAGACCATGAAGATACTCAGCGGACTACGTTTGCGCTGCACTCTCCAGATGATGTTGAAGGCGTGGTCAATACTTGCCATCATCATCAAGGCCACCACAATCAGAAAAGCAAATCCGGCACTCGATAGACGGGACGCCTTGCTGCTGAACTGCTGCAGATAGGCCTTCAGCACCTCCCCTGAGGCTGGCATGAAGTTTTCGAACAGGAAACTCTGTACCTTCTCCTCAATTTGGTCAGAGACCGGAAAGGCTGCAAACACCGCCAGGCCAACCGTCATCAGCGGTACCAGCGACAGCAAAGTGGTAAAAGTGAGCGAGGCGGCACTGGACAACCCCTGGCTTTCACTAAAACGACTAAACAGGAGCCGCAAAAAAGCCCTGCCCCAGCAGAGTCGCCCCTTTAGTTTCCCCTGAGAGCGACTTGGTAAATATTCACTTTCTATTTCCATCTTTATTTATCCATACCCTACTCGCTACAATAGCTTACATCATAAACCTAGGAGATAGCCCTTCATGTCAGTAGAAATATACTACAACCCCAGCTGCAGTAAATGCCGACAAACACTAAAATTGCTCGAGGATCAGGGTGTTGCCCCTGAGGTCAAAGAGTATCTGAATACTCCACCCAGCCGTGAAGAGCTGGTCAAAGTTCTGGATATGCTCGGCATTGAACCGAGGGAGTTGATGAGACAAAAAGAGACTGAGTACAAAGAGGCGGGGCTCGATAACCTGGAACTTACCCGGAACCAGCTCATTCAGGGTATGCTCAACCATCCACGTCTGATTGAACGTCCGATTGTGATCAAGGATGGCAAGGCGGCCATCGGTCGCCCACCTGAGAAGGTTCTGGAGATTCTCTGATGGCGGAGATTCTGGTGCTCTACTACAGCCGCTACGGTGCCACCGCCGAAATGGCGCAACAGATAGCCCGTGGCGTTGAAGAGATCCCCGATATGGAGGCGCGCCTGCGCACTGTTCCCACCATCTCCACTGTATGTGAGGCAACGGAGGAGGCAATTCCCCCTACAGGAGCCCCCTACGCCACCCTTGATGATCTAAAATCTTGTGCCGGCCTAGCCCTGGGTAGCCCGACACGCTTCGGCAATATGGCCGCATCGATAAAATATTTTATCGACAGCACCAGCCCCCTCTGGCTCTCCGGAGCCCTGATAGGCAAGCCCGGCGGTGTATTCACATCCACCTCCAGCCTCCATGGTGGCCAGGAGACCACCCTGACATCCATGATGCTACCGCTGCTGCATCACGGCATGTTAATTGTCGGCCTCCCCTACAGTGAGACCGACCTACTGCACACACAAAGTGGCGGCACCCCCTACGGCCCCAGCCACCTCGCTAGCAGTGACAGCAAGCTGCCCCTGAGTGATGAAGAGAAGCGACTCTGCCATGCACTCGGTAAGCGATTGGCATCTACTGCCGCCGCCCTATCCCGATAATAACCGATCTGCACGCCATGTCTAAGCAACTCGCCCTCGGTATCACCCTGCGTGAACACACCAGCCTGGAGACCTATATTGCCAGTGGCAACCACCAGGCAGTAAATGACCTTAGCGCCTCTGTTCTAGGGGTTGGCGAGCCATTCATCTACCTCTGGGGAGGAAGTGGCATCGGCAAAAGCCATCTTCTACAGGCGGCCTGTCACCTCGCTGACAAGGAGCAGAGAACCTCCGCCTACATCCCACTACAACAGATGTCTGAATTTCACCCTGACATACTCAATGGCCTCGATAACCTGCAGCTGATCTGCCTCGATGATATTCAGCGGGTGGGGGGAAATGCCAGCTGGGAGCTGGCCATATTCCACCTGTTCAACCGAGTACGGGATCGCGGCGCTTCTCTACTGGTGTCAGCAAGCCAGAGCCCATCAACCCTTCCCCTTGGACTGCCGGATCTGCTATCACGGATGAACTGGGGCCTCTGCTACCAGCTTCACCCCCTCTCAGATGCAGAAAAAAAGCTTGCCCTGACCTCTGGTGCCGCAAGGCGAGGGCTGGAGATGAGTGAAGAGACAGCCGCCTACATACTGCGCCACACACCAAGGGATATGGAGTCACTGCGAAATCTACTGGATGGCCTCGACCAAGCATCTTTGGAAGCCCAGCGCCGCCTCACCATCCCTTTTGTCCGGTCATTTATCTCCCGGTCCAACGACGACACCTAAACTCTACGGTAGAGAGGGTTACACGGCAGTGGTCAGAGTCAATCACAGTAAGACTGTGGAAAAATTGACAGTTGCTATTACTCCAGACCTCCCTAAATCGCCCGAAAATCACCTGTTTTTCTGGACAGACTATGGTGATTCTAGTGCAGTGATGAAAATAATTTACCGCAAAATCAATCGGTTAGCGCT
The DNA here is from genome assembly GCA_040505915.1 of Sedimenticola sp. Classification (GTDB taxonomy): domain Bacteria; phylum Pseudomonadota; class Gammaproteobacteria; order Chromatiales; family Chromatiaceae; genus Vondammii. The sequence goes on from JBEVXV010000423.1 coordinate 15,972, forward strand.
TCATGCCTGCCGCCCAAGTGCCCAATAAGGTGCATTAATCCTATTGAATCAATGACATATGGAATTTTTGGACAGTGGGTTTAGGGAGGTCTGTACTCACGATCAGGCTAAGTTTAAGGATTGGCGTACACTTTGATGGGTGTCCTTATTCCACC
>JBEVXV010000423.1:16226-35257 GCA_040505915.1 Sedimenticola sp.
TCCTTATTCCACCTTATAAATTCCTATAGCCTGCCCCTTTTTTTTGTACTAACATGTACTACAAATCACTACATACTGGATAGAGTATATGAGCGTTACTAGTATTCGGCTTACTGACGATATTGATAAACCCTTAGAATCTTTAGCCAAAAAACTCGACAGAAGCAAAAACTACCTTATTAATCAAGCGATTAGAGAATTTTTGGTGAAGCAGTCACTAGAAAATTCTAGGTGGCAAGATACGCTTAAAGCACTCGAATCGATAAAAGCTGGTAAATCACTCGATGAAGCAGACGTTAATGCATGGCTTAATAGCTGGGGTACAGGCGCTAGAACACCACCTCCTAAATCATGAAGGTAAAGTACTCACCGGAATCAATTGGCGACCTTCAACGGGTTGTTGAGTTTATAGAGAATAAGAATCCGTATGCTGCTCGTAGAATGGCTATTGATCTGCAAGAGGGTGTCGAAAGACTTAAACAATTTCCACTAATTGGGTTGCCCGTTTTAAAGGCTTCCGACCCAGAGCAACTACGTGATCTCTATGTAGGTGATTATACTGTACGCTATCTAATCACTGATAAAGTCATTTATATTTTAAGAATTTGGCACGGTAAAGAGAACGAAAAAAATTTATAACAAGCACATCTATTCCGCTCCCTTCGGCTTCCCGACGCTGAAAGGAGCCAGGACACCTGAAAGGAGCCAGGACACCCATCACTAAAACATGCCATACCAATATGTCAATTGATGGGAGTCCTTATTCCGGGTCGCATGAGCAGAAACTACACAACTACCTCAGCTATCTCGCAAACGAGCGCAACGTATCAGCCAGCACCCAATCGCAGGCGCTGAACGCTCTGATATTTAACTACAAAGAGGTGCTGCAGATAGAGATCGGCGATATCGGCACTTTCACACGCGCAAGAAAACCGCGCAGACTGCCGACTGTGTTATCAACGGACGAGGTACAGCGCCTGCTGCGCAACCTCACCGGCACCCACTGGCTGATATGTAATCTGCTCTACGGGTCTGGTCTACGCCTCAATGAGTCGCTATCCCTACGCACCCAGGATATAGATTTCGACCGCCATCAAATCATGGTACGTAACGGCAAGGGCGCAAAGGACCGCGTCGTCATGCTCCCTGCCCCGCTCATCCAACCGCTAAAGCAGCGGATCGAGACCGCCAGGCGCAACCACCGGCGAGACCTGGCCAATGGATTTGGCGAGGTCTATCTACCCAACGCACTGGAAACCAAGCTTGGAAAATCAATCAAAGATTTCCGCTGGCAATATGTTTTCCAGGCAACAAAAATAGGAGCCTGCCCACGCACCGGAGTACTACGCAGGCACCACCTGCATGACTCTGCCGTATCCAAGGCCATCAGATCCGCCGCCAGAGCAGCAAACATCACAAAACGAGTAGGTGCCCACACGCTCAGGCACTCATTCGCCACCCATTTACTGGAGCGAGGCACCAGTCTACGTGCCATCCAAGAGCTACTAGGTCACTCAGATGTGAGGACCACCGAGATATACACCCACGTCGCCCAGAGCGCCGCCGCCAGCATCCCCAGTCCCCTGGAGGCAGTTGCCTAGATGGACCTCTTTGTCACATTCGACACACTCAAGGAGATCACTGGCTACAAAACCTCCACGGCGGTCGAGCAGTGCCTAAAGAAACAGGGCGTCCCCATCCTGTATGGCAAGAATGGCCCCTTCACTACCGTCACGGCATTTGAAAATGCACTAGGATTAAGGGTAGAGTCCAGCAAACCGAATCCAGAACACAGCTTTGATTTCTAATGACGCCACCACAGAAACGCGCGAACAAATACCCCAGCCATATCAACAAAGATATGCTGCCGCAGCATGTCGGCTTTGATCCACGAGGCAAGGGCCGCTGGTTCTACCGACGGCGCCAGGGCGCAAATCGAGGTAAAGAGGTGAAGCTGGGTGACGGATCGCTGAGCATGGCGCAGATCTGGAACGCAATTGAGCGCATTGAATCTGGGCAGGAATCGACATTTCGTGGGCTGTCGCTGGCACTGCAAGAGGCAGACGCATGGACAGAGCTAGCCAGATCCACGCAGTCAGACTACGAGAAGTGCCACAAAGCAATATGCGAGCGGAAGAACCGTGCAGGCTCGAAACTGGGAGACATCCCACTAGACGCGCGGACTATCGGCAATGTGCGTAAATACCGGGATGCCAGAAAAAAAGAGAGCCCTTCGCGTGCAAAAAAAGAACTGGCCTACATGAAGCGACTGTTTGCCTGGGGAATGGAGTACGAGATCTGCACAGCCAACCCAGCCAAGGAGGTTGGACTGAAAGGCCTTTCCCGTGCTAGAACCCACTACCCACAAGATAATAACTACTACGCCGCTATCAATGTCGCACCACTCCACATCGCACTCATGGCACACCTCGCCTATCTCACTGGCCGGCGCCGCAACGACATAGTAAAGATCAGCCGCCGCGACTTGGAGGATGAAGGAATACTATTCGAGGAGTCAAAAACAGATAAATCAGCCCTAGTGATCTGGACAGATGAACTGCGCCTGCTGGTAGACATGATCAAAGAAGAGTCGAAAGGATCTATGTGGCTGTTCCCTGCAGCTGGCAGCCCTGGCGATCATTACCGGCTCGCCGCACTGGACACCGCCTGGCAACGAGTCAGGGCAAAGCTAAGGGATTGCAAAAAGGAGCCGTTCCAGTTCAAGGACATCCGCGCCAAGCACGCAACTGACCTGGAAGAGGCTGGAGGGGATGCCACAGATAACCTGCAGCACTCACAGCGCGGTTTGACCAAACGCCACTACCTGAGAAAACCGAAAAAAGTGGTGAGTTTGCGGTAATTTGGACGGAGGATTGGACGGAGAAATAAAAAGGGTTAGCGGCTACTAACCGGCTAACCCTTGCTACAACTGGTGGGCCATGAAGGATTCGAACCTTCGACCAATGGATTAAGAGTCCACTGCTCTACCAGCTGAGCTAATGGCCCAATCTGTAAAAATGGGGTGGATAATGGGACTCGAACCCACGACGACCGGAATCACAATCCGGGGCTCTACCAACTGAGCTATACCCACCATTAAACTTTCTAAAACTAATTTGGCACGCCCGGCAGGATTCGAACCTGCTACCCTCGGCTTAGCTTACCACTACGCCTTTCGACGCCTCTATTCGAGTTTGTGGTCTGGACTATCTCTTCACCATCTCAGGTGCCACACGTATAGTCTCTACGGAACCCTTCGATAATCAGCAACGACCTTAACGTTCATTAACTGATTATTCTTGGGTGTCTCTACCCTCACTCGAACTGTTCGAATTGAGCCTTCAAAACACCCAGGCTTTCTTTCTCTTTGGTGCGATGCTTTGTACAAAACTAGCATCAGGCCATCAGATAAATCAACCAAAGGTTTCCTCGGGATTGCCATCAGCACTACCTGTTAAGGTTTCCCCGATACAGTGCGGTCCACTTTACAGGTTCTGTTTCCCCGTAAAGGCTCCTATTTGTGTACTTCAGGTACACTCCCAAAGGCCGATGCTCTATCCAAATGAGCTACGGGCGCAAAACGCTAAAAACTGGTCGGGGTAGAGAGATTCGAACTCCCGACATCCTGCTCCCAAAGCAGGCGCGCTACCAGACTGCGCCATACCCCGATACTGGGTCTTCGCCATACAGCGAAGAGGCCGGAATAATACGCAGACAACGTCTTTGAGTCAACGAAAAAATGTCCCTTTTTTCGCTTCACCGCAAAAGTTGCTGTCTGCGCCTTGCTCAGTGCAGCACCAAGCCATTATTCCCGACCTAGAGGGTATTAAGCCCCCCATTCTGCACTTTCAGCGCTTGGATCAGTTGACCTTTGGGTCGAGCTCACCGCTGGCGTAGCGATCTTGCATGGTCTCTATAGAGATGGCTGTGATCTTGTCCGCCATTCCCGCACAACCAAACGCTTCGTAGCGGTTTTTGCAGATGGCAGACATCGCGCTGGTAGCTTCTTTGAGGTACTTACGTGGATCGAAGTTGCTCCTGTTCTCTGCCATATGGCGACGGATGGAACCGGTGGAGGCCATACGCAGATCGGTATCGATATTGACCTTGCGTACACCTGACTTGATCCCCTCTACAACTTCATCAACCGGTACACCGTAGGTCTGACCCATGTCGCCACCGAAGTCATTGATGATCTTCAGCCAATCCTGAGGCACTGATGAGGAGCCGTGCATTACCAGGTGGACACTGGGGATGCGCTCATGGATCTCTTTCACACGGTCGATACGCAGGATTTTACCGGTAGGCTCCTGGGTAAATTTGTACGCGCCGTGAGAGGTACCGATAGCGATAGCCAGGGCATCAACGCCAGTCGCCTTGACGAACTCAGCTGCCTCGTTGGGATCGGTCAGCAGCTGATCCATATCCAGCTTGCCCTCGGCACCGTGGCCATCTTCCTCTCCCATCTCACCGGTCTCGAGAGAGCCCAGACAACCCAGCTCACCTTCGACCGATACACCGCCAGCATGCGCCATATCAACAACGTTACGCGTCACATCGACGTTGTACTCAAAGGAGGAAGGTGTCTTGCCATCAGACTCCAGTGAACCATCCATCATGACGGAGCTGAAGCCGGACTGGATAGAGCGCAGGCAGATCGCAGGTGAAGCACCGTGATCCTGATGCATGCAGACCGGTATATGAGGGTAGCTTTCGATCGCAGCCTCAATCAGGTGGCGCAGAAACGCTTCACCCGCATAGGAGCGCGCACCGGCGGAGCCCTGTAGGATTACCGGGCTGTTGGTCGCATCAGCCGCCCGCATAATGGCCTGAACCTGCTCCATATTGTTGACATTAAAGGCTGGCAGGCCATAACCATGCTCTGCAGCATGATCCAGAAGCTGACGCAGGGAAATAAGGGCCATGGTATTCTCCTTCTCTCTTCGATTTTAGATAATTGGCAGTGGTATGCTTTTTTCTGCACCCACCTGAAATTTACTCAGCGGTCGGCGTTGACAGACCGTGTTCACCGACACGTACAACCTTCATCACATTGGTGCCACCCTCGACACCATTGAGGTCACCTTTGGTAATGATCACCAGATCTCCCTTACGCACCTCTTTGCGCTGTAACAGATCATCAATGATATGTTCATTCGCTTTTTGACTGTCACAGCCAAAACCTTCACCCCCTTCAAAGTTAAACTTTATAGGGTATACGCCGCGTAGCAGTGTCACCTTGCGGCGGGTAGTAACATGTTCTGTAAGCGCAAAAATGGGGATGCTTGAACTGATACGGGACATCCACAGCGGCGTTGAACCCGACTCAGTCAGAGTGGCAATCGCCGCCACACCAAGATGATTGGCTGTGTACATAGAGGCCATAGCAATCGACTCATCGATACGGCCAAATACAGAGTTCAAGCGGTGGTGTGACTGAGTTACCTTACTCTGTTTCTCGGCTTCTATACAGACGCGCCCCATCGCCTCTACGGCTTTTACCGGATATCTGCCAGCGGCTGTCTCTGCCGAAAGCATCACGGCATCAGTACCGTCAAGTACTGCATTGGCAACATCAAACACTTCGGCCCGGGTAGGCATTGGGTGTTCGATCATCGACTCCATCATCTGAGTAGCGGTGATCACCACCTTGTTCATTGAGCGGGCGCGCTTGATCAACCGTTTCTGTACCGCAGGCAACTTGGCATCACCAATCTCGACCCCCAGATCGCCACGGGCAACCATGATCACTTCAGACGCCTGGATAATCTCGTCTATTACCGCCAACGCCTCTGCCCGCTCGATCTTGGATACTATACCCGCGCTACCCCCCGCTTCATGCAGCAGGCGACGGGCCTCAAAGACATCATCAGCACTCTGCACAAATGAGACCGCGAGGTAATCAGCCTCAATCTCAGCAGCAAAAACTATATCGGTTCTATCTTTATCGGTAAGCGCGGGAGCTGAGAGCCCGCCACCTTTTTTGTTGATACCCTTGCTGTCGGAAAGCGGCCCGCCGACCATCACCTTGCAGCGCACCTCACCACTGACCACCTCGTCGATCAGAAGTTCGATGGCACCATCCGCCAGTACCAGTGTGTCGCCATGGCGCACATCATCAACCAGTTGAGCAAATGTCAGCCCGACACGCAGCTGATCGCCATCACCCAAACCGCAAGCAGCGTCAAGAATGAAAGGGTCACCTTCGGTTAACTGGATGGGACCATTTTTAAAGCAGCCTATGCGGATTTTAGGCCCCTGGAGGTCTACCAGGACAGCGACCTGACGACCGATGAGTTCTGCTCTATTGCGTACACTCTCCGCCCGCCTGCGGTGGTCATCATGACCGCCATGGGAGAGATTAAGACGAACTACATCGACACCTGCGCTGATCAGCGCATCAAGCACCTTGGGGTTATCAGTTGCCGGCCCCAGGGTTGCTAATATCTTGGTTCGTCTAAGCATGGAGTCTCTGAGCCCCTGGCCCGACACGGTCGGACGGGGAAGCTCTGTGATGTTTATTCAGCGGCACGCGCTTCCAGCATAGCCACGGCAGGCAGTGTCTTACCCTCCAGATACTCAAGAAAGGCACCACCGGCAGTAGAGATGTAGGTTACCTTGTCGTAGATGTCATACTTCTGGATAGCGGCGATGGTATCGCCCCCCCCTGCCAAGGAGAAGCAGTCGGAATCAGCAATCGCCATCGCGATGGTCTTAGTACCGGCACCAAACTGATCGAACTCGAATACACCCACGGGGCCATTCCAAAGCACGGTACCCGCTTTGGCGATAATGTCAGCCAGCACCTCAGCAGAGTCAGGGCCAATGTCGAAGATCATGTCATCGTCAGTCACCTCTCCGGCGGCCTTGAGAGTGGCCTCTGCCTCTTCGGCAAACTCTTTAGCACAGACCACATCGGTGGCGATAGGAATAATAGCGCCTCGCTCCTGCATCTTCGTCACCAATGCCTTGGCGGTATCGACCAGATCATCTTCGCAGAGCGACTTGCCAACATTGTGGCCCATCGCTTTAAGGAAGGTGTTAGCGATACCACCGCCAACCACCAACTGGTCAACTTTCTCGGACAGCGCCTCAAGGACGGTCAACTTGGTAGAGACCTTGGAACCGCCAACAATGGCAACCATCGGACGAGCTGGCTCGGCCAGCGCCTTGGCCAGATTATCCAGCTCACTGGCCAACAACAGGCCCGCACAAGCGACCGGTGCAAATTTGCCAGCACCATGGGTAGAGGCCTGAGCGCGATGCGCAGTTCCGAAGGCGTCCATTACAAAGATATCGCAAAGTGCGGCATACTGTTTTGCCAACACTTCATTGTCTTTTTTCTCACCCGCATTGAAGCGTACATTCTCAAACAGGACCACTTCGCCATCAGCCACTTCAGGCGCATTGTCGAGATAGCCCGCCACAAGACGGACAGTGCCTCCGAGCTTGGCAGACATATCATCTGCAATCGGCTGCATGGAGTTTGCCTCGTCCACAACACCCTCTTCCGGACGACCACGATGCGACATCACCTGTACTTTGGCACCGGCTTTAATGCAGTGTTCAATTGTCGGCATGGATGCGGTAATACGAGCATCAGAGGTAACTTTGCCATCTTTTACCGGGACATTAAGATCAGCGCGAATCAGCACACGCTTTCCGGCGAGATCGAGATCGGTCAGCTTGATGAAGGACATTGAGAGACTCCCTAAAGGTAAGCAATTTTTATGGATTTGAAAGGGTTTAGCTGAAAACACTGCGTAACTATTCAGCGCTATCTATTTTTGGACTGTTTTCACCAGGGGGGCGAGGTCGATTGCCCACATCCATGCGGGTAATCGACTCCGACCCCAAACCCGGCTAAATAGTTACGACACTGTTTTTCAACTAATACCTCTCTCGATCATTCCGAACGGTCGAGATAAAGCAGGGCGGGCAACCCATTGCCCACCCTGCAGACTGACGGCAGGTTAGATAAACCTATCAGTTAGCGGCAACGTACTGAACCAGTCGCAGCATGTTGCAGGTGTAACCGTACTCATTGTCGTACCAGGTGACCACTTTGACAAAAGTGCTATCCAGAGCGATGCCAGCACCGGCATCGAAGGTAGAAGGTGCCGCATTGCCACGGAAGTCGGTAGAGACCACTTTCTCTTCGGTGTAGCCGAGTACACCTGCCATTGCACCTTCGGAAGCCTCTTTCATAGCCGCACAGATATCACTGTAATCGGCGTCATTGTCCAGCTCTACGGTCAAATCAACAACAGAAACATCTGATGTCGGTACGCGGAAAGCCATGCCGGTCAGTTTGCCGTTCAGCTCGGGCAGTACAATACCGACCGCCTTGGCCGCACCAGTAGATGAGGGGATGATGTTCTCAAGGATGCCGCGGCCTCCACGCCAATCTTTCAAGGAGGGGCCATCAACCGTCTTCTGGGTAGCCGTAGCTGCGTGAACGGTGGTCATCAGGCCGCGCTTGATACCCCACTTGTCATTCAACACTTTGGCAACAGGTGCCAAGCAGTTAGTGGTGCAAGAGGCGGCAGAGACGATAGCCTGACCAGCATATTTCTCATGGTTAACGCCGTAGACAAACATCGGAGTGGAATCTTTTGAAGGCGCACTCTGAACAACCTTCTTGGCACCTGCATCGATGTGTTTCTGGCAACTCTCTTCGGTAAGGAAGAAGCCGGTACAGTCGATAATCAGCTCAGCATCTACTTCGCTCCACTTCAGATCAGCGGGATCACGCTCGGCGGTCAGACGGACAGTCTTGCCGTTGACGATCAGATTACCGCCCTCAACCGCTACATCACCATCGAAACGGCCATGAACAGAGTCATACTTCAGCATATATGCGAGGTAGTCAGCATCAAGCAGGTCGTTGATAGCGACAACTTCGATATCAGAGAAATCTTTTGCGATAGCGCGGAATGCCATACGACCGATACGGCCAAAACCGTTAATACCAACTTTTGTAGTCATGTTTTTGCTCCGTTAAATGTTTATCTAACTAAATTTTTCTGACAGGGCATCCGCAGGGTGCCCTACTCCTAACTGGCTCAGGCGGTCACTGTGTCGATAGCGCTAACAACATTCGCCACGGTAAAGCCGAACTCTTCAAACAGCTGTCCGGCGGGTGCAGACTCACCGAAATGATCGATGCCAATCACCTTGCCGTTCAAACCAACATACTTGTACCAACCACCGGTGACCGCAGCCTCGACCGCGACGCGGGCCGTCACACCCGCTGGCAGTACCGACTCTTTGTACGCGGCATCCTGGGCATCGAATAGGCTGGTACAGGGCATAGAGACCACACGCACCTTCTTAGCCGACTCTGCCGCCGCCCTAACCGCCAACTCAACCTCAGAGCCGGTAGCGATAACAATAGCATCCGGGGTGCCGTCACAATTGATCAGTATATAACCACCCTTGGTGATAGCACCAATCTGGTCATCGCTACGCACTTGGTGCTGTAGATTCTGACGCGAGAAGATCAGGCTACTGGGGCCATCTTTTTTCTCTACTGCACACTTCCAGGCAACTGCGGTCTCAACCGCATCGGCGGGACGCCAAGTGTCCATATTGGGAATCATGCGCAGGGTCGGAATCTGTTCGACCGGCTGATGAGTCGGCCCATCCTCACCCAGACCGATGGAGTCATGGGTATAGACAAAGATCGACTGCACCTTCATCAGTGCCGCCATGCGTAGCGCATTGCGAGCGTACTCTGAGAACATCAGGAAAGTGGCACCATAGGGTACAAAACCGCCATGCAGGGAGGCACCGTTCATGATAGCGGACATGCCGAACTCACGCACACCGTAGGAGATATAGTTACCATCGGCGTGACCCTCGGTAATCGCTCGGGAACCCGACCAGGAGGTAAGGTTAGAGGGGGTCAGGTCAGCAGAACCACCGAGGAACTCAGGAAGCAGTGGGCCGAAGCCGTTGAGGGCATTCTGCGAGGCCTTGCGGGTAGCGGGTGATTCAGCCTTGGCATTGACCTCGGCGATAAACTTGGATGACTCCTCTTCCCAGTTAGCTGGAAGATCACCGGCCATGCGGCGTGAAAACTCGGCAGCCAGCTCAGGATGAGCCGCCTTATACGCGGCGAATTTCTCATTCCAGAGATCTTCAGCAGCAGCGCCTGCCTCTTTGGCATCCCAACCGGCATAGACCTCTTCAGGTATCTCGAATGGCGCATGCTCCCAACCCAGCTGCTCACGGGTCAGCTGAATCTCATCACTCCCCAGAGGGGCACCATGACAATCGTGGGTACCCGCCAGATTGGGTGAACCAAAGCCGATAGTGGTCTTGCAGCAGACCAAAGTGGGCTTATCGGTAACCGCCTTGGCGGCCTCAATCGCTGCATTCAGCGCATCTGCATTATGCCCATCAACGTCGGCAATAACATGCCAACCGTAGGACTCAAAACGCTTGGGGGTGTCATCGGTAAACCAGCCCTCGACGTGACCATCAATGCTGATACCGTTGTCATCCCAGAAAGCAACCAGTTTGCCCAAGCCAAGTGTACCTGCCAGTGAGCAGGCTTCGTGGGAGATACCCTCCATCATGCAGCCGTCACCAAGGAATACATAGGTGTTGTGGTCGACAATATCATGGCCGTCACAATTGAACTGAGCCGCCAGGGTCTTCTCCGCCAACGCCATACCCACACCGTTGCTTATGCCCTGTCCCAGAGGACCCGTTGTGGTTTCAACACCTGGGGCATAACCGTACTCAGGGTGACCCGGAGTTTTGGCATGAAGCTGACGGAAACTCTTAAGGTCATCAATGCTGAGTTCATAACCCGTAAGATGCAACAGAGAGTAAATCAGCATAGAGCCGTGACCGTTGGAGAGGATGAAACGATCACGGTCGGCCCAGTTGGGATTGGCCGGGTTGTGCTTCATGTGGCCGTTCCACAGAGCCTCAGCGATATCGGCCATTCCCATCGGGGCACCCGGGTGTCCTGAATTGGCTTTCTGCACAGCATCCATACTCAGAGCGCGGATGGCATTAGCTAGATTTCTGCGTGAGGACATACATCCCTCCTAAATTTAAGTGAGTGTAAAGATTGATTAAACAGTTCTGCTCATCATCAGCCAGACCTTATGGTCTCGCCAGAATCAAAGCACCCTGGGGGTCTTTATATAAAAAAACCCAACGGAATTTCAGTACATCAGTAATCGCTAAAACAGCACTACCGCCTATCTCTTACCCTATCGAAAAACAGAGGGCCCGCCAGCTAACTTTACGGGGGTAAAAAACCACCTGAAGAAGAACCAACTTTCTGAAATAGCAACGATATCAATTGAGACTCTCGGACAGGCTCCTAGGCGCCTGCCAAAAAATAGAGGAAGCTACCGCCATTTGATTGAGCAACCCATACTAGGGATCTGCTCAGCCGGGCCTGCGCCCGTCTCCGCCACCTGCTTCATCGCTTCGAAAAGATCACGACGGACATCTGCCGACGCCGCCTCTTTGCGGCTCTCGTCCAGTCGCCCGCGATACTGAAGCTTTAGTGCCCCATTGTAGCCAAAAAAATCGGGGGTGCAGACCGCGCCATAACCTTTAGCCACCGCCTGGGTCTCATCCAGCAGGTAGGGGAAGGGGAAATCAGATAACTTCGCTACTTTACGCATATTCTCGAATGAGTCCTCTTCATAGAGTGAAGCATCATTCGACATAATCGCAACCGAGTTGATAGCCAGTGCCTGAAGCTCTCTGGTATCACGGACAATCCGGTCACGCACTGATTTAACGTATGGGCAGTGGTTACAGATAAACATCACTAGCAATCCATTTTCACCGCGACAACGCGCCAAATCCCACTGAGTGCCATCAACACCCGGGAGGGAGAAATCGATAGCCGGACGGCCAAAATCACATACCGGCGTTTCCAGAGAAACCATATTCAGCTCCTTGCCATTGGCGCCCCCCCCATTCCAGCTGAGTGGAGCAGTGAAAGGTTGACATAAACGCCTGTTGTTGAAGCTGTGATTATACCACCCCACAGATGATCCCAGAACCCTTGATACGCCGAGAGACGATTAGCACTATTGATCAAGCCTATAAGTAATTATCTATATCACAACGAAAAACCATAATATAAACCAATAATTACTACCCAGTTGAGTAACCTCTCAATAACCCAGTGCCGATGGATAACTTTCAGGTGGGTGCAGTGACACCTTTTCAGGACGTACAGCAGCAGGGATGCTGCTGTGAGCGTACAGGGAGGTATTCACCGCATGTCATGAAAAGGTGTTACTGCACCCCTATGACACGGACTTTTTGAGAAGTTACCCAGAGTTGACAAACCCGTGTTTATGCGGATAATCTCTATAGAGAGCGCCGATTTGAGATCAGATTGCGGGCGCCTAATAAATGCGGCTAAAGCGAGCACCAGCAAATAGTTTCTGGAAACCCGCCTTAGCTCCCGCTAGGCGGGTTTTTTTATTGACTACACAAGGACACAGCCATATGAGTGACTACATATTCACTTCAGAATCGGTTTCCGAAGGCCATCCAGATAAGATGGCAGACCAGATCTCTGACGCCGTACTGGATGAAATTCTGAAGCAGGACACCAACCCGGAACATGCCCGCGTTGCCTGCGAGACCATGATTAAAACCGGCGTGGTAATTGTGGGTGGTGAGATCTCAACCAATGCCTGGGTTGATCTGGATGATCTGGTACGTGGCGTGATTTGCGATATTGGCTACACCAGCTCCGACGTTGGGTTTGATGGTAAGACCTGCGCCGTCATGTCCCTGATTGGCAAGCAGTCTTCAGATATAGCCCAGGGCGTTGATCGTAGCGCCCCCGAAGAGCAGGGCGCTGGTGATCAAGGGCTGATGTTCGGTTACGCCACCAATGAGACCGATGTGCTCATGCCCGCCCCCATCACCTATGCCCACCGTCTGGTGCAGCGCCAATCGGAGATGCGCAAGGAGCACGTACTGCCATGGCTGCGCCCAGATGCCAAAAGTCAGGTCACTCTCCGCTATCAGGACGGCAAAGTGACAGGCATAGATGCGGTGGTACTCTCCACCCAGCACGATCCGGATATCGACTACAACCACCTGCGTGAGGCGGTGATGGAGAACATCATCCAGCCGATCCTACCCAAGGAGTGGCTCGACAACTGCCCCCAGGAGAAGATTCACATCAATCCCACTGGCGCCTTTGTCATTGGTGGTCCCGTGGGGGATTGCGGCCTCACCGGCCGTAAGATCATTGTCGATACCTACGGTGGTGCAGCGCGTCACGGTGGCGGCGCCTTCTCCGGCAAGGATCCCTCTAAGGTTGATCGCTCTGCCGCTTACGCCGGGCGCTATGTTGCCAAGAATATCGTAGCCGCCGGCCTGGCCGATCGCTGTGAAATCCAGATCTCCTACGCCATCGGTGTAGCTGAGCCCACCTCCATCCACATTGAGACCTTCGGCACCGCCCATATCACTGAAGATCGTATTGCCGAGCTGGTACGTGAACACTTCGACCTGCGGCCCTACGGCATCATGCAGATGCTCGACCTGATCAAACCGATCTACCGCAGCACCGCAGCCTACGGTCACTTCGGCCGTGAAGAGCCCGAGTTTAGCTGGGAGCGCACCGACAGGGCACAGTTACTGCGTGAGGAAGCCGGACTTTAAAGCTACATCAAATGCGGGCTACAAAACTACTGGGGAGACTATCCAGAGGATTATTCCGCATGACGGCGGAGTGACTTTGCCTGACAACTGACAGCATCAATTCCAAGACTAAACCCCTCTCTCTGAGGAGCGTTGCAACAGGTCATACCTGCCAGGCTCAGAGAGATGAACTATTTAATGAAAACGTCGCTCAGTTTTTTCGGAGACTGAATACTAATGAATGCCGATTTTAGTGACTACAAAGTCGCAGACAACGCCCTTGCCGCGTGGGGCCACAAAGAGATAGCTATTGCCGAGACGGAGATGCCCGGCCTGATGGCGCTGCAAAAGAAGTACGGTGATGAGAAACCCCTCAAGGGAGCACGCATCGCCGGTAGCCTGCACATGACTATCCAGACCGCCGTGCTGATCGAAACACTGGTGAAACTTGGGGCGGATGTACGCTGGGCCTCCTGCAATATTTTTTCCACCCAGGACCACGCCGCAGCGGCTATTGCCGACCAGAACATCCCGGTCTACGCATTTAAAGGCGAAACACTCACCGAGTACTGGGAGTACACTCACAAGATCATGGATTGGGGTGACAGCATCATGCCTAACATGATCCTGGACGATGGTGGTGACGCTACTTTGCTACTGCATCTGGGCACCAGGGCTGAGCAGGATCTTAGTGTCTTGGACAACCCAAGCAGTGAAGAGGAGACCGTCCTCTACGCCGCCATCAAAGCGCGTGTTGCTGAACAGCCCGACTGGTACTCCAGGCGACTGGCAGGCATCAAGGGTGTCACTGAAGAGACCACCACCGGCGTTCACCGCCTCTATCAGATGGCAGAAAAAGGTGAGCTCGCTTTCCCTGCCATCAACGTCAATGACTCGGTGACCAAATCCAAGTTCGACAACCTCTACGGCTGTCGTGAATCCCTCGTCGATGGCATCAAACGCGCCACCGATGTGATGATCGCAGGCAAGATTGCCCTGGTACTCGGTTATGGCGATGTCGGCAAGGGCTGCGCCCAATCACTGCGCGGCCTCGGAGCCACCGTTTTGGTCACCGAGATAGACCCTATCTGCGCCCTGCAGGCGGCGATGGAAGGTTACCGCGTAGTCGAGATGGATGATGCATGTAAAGAGGCAGATATTTTTGTCACCACTACCGGCAACTTCCACGTCATCGATCATGACCACATGGTGCAGATGAAGGATCAATCTATCGTCTGCAATATTGGTCATTTCGATAATGAGATCAATGTTGCCAGCCTGGAGCAGTATAAGTGGGAGGAGATCAAACCTCAGGTTGATCACATCATTTTCCCTGACGGCAAACGCATCATCCTGTTGGCGCAGGGACGACTGGTCAACCTGGGCTGCGCTACCGGCCACCCCAGCTTTGTCATGTCCAACTCCTTTACCAACCAGGTACTGGCACAGATGGAGCTATGGGGCAAAGGGGAGCAATATGACAATAACGTCTACACTCTGCCCAAAGCCCTGGACGAGGAGGTGGCCCGCCTGCACCTGCAAAAGATCGGTGCTAAGCTGACCCGCCTCTCTCAAGAGCAGGCAGATTATATCAGCGTCTCCCAGGACGGCCCCTACAAGGCCGATCACTATCGTTACTGATTAAACGGCATGGAGTGAGAAGCTGGTAATGACGAGCATAGCTATCCAGTGATGCCTAATTACTAGGAGCCTGTCCGAGAATAGGCACCGTAGCGAGGGAAGTCTATTTTAAGTCATTTTTCCCGGTCATTTGAGACGAATAGTTACTCTTATTCAACGAAAATGAGCGGAAAAAAGGGCCACAATGGGCTTTCCACAGTAGGTGCCCTATTCTCGGCCAGGCTCCTAGGATGCTTTTATCCAGGGTCGATGAGAAGATTGCAGTAGGATTGTGGGAAATGCACAGTTTTCGCTGCAATCGACTCCGACCCCAAACCGCAACTGAATAGTTACTTTCTCACTCCTAAAACCCAGGGCAGAAAAATGCAATCAACAAAGAAGCACACCCCAGAGTTCAGTCTTGAGCTGTTTCCACCCAAGACAGAGGCTGGCATGGAGAAGCTGCAACAGAGCGTCCGTGAACTGAACAGGATAAAACCTCAGTTCTGCTCTGTAACCTACGGTGCAGGCGGTTCTACTCAACAGCGCACCTTTGATAGCGTCGACTGGTTGGTATCTGAAAAGATCCCTGCAGCACCCCACCTCTCCTGCATAGGCAGCAGCAGGGAGGAGATTATCAACATCGTTGACCGTTTTAAGGCACAAGGCATTACACGTATAGTCGCCCTGCGCGGAGACCTGCCGTCTGGTGCGGGTCTTGGCGGCCTCGGTGAACTGGCCTATGCTAATGAACTGGTATCGCTACTCCGTGAACAATTTGGTGACTATTTTGAAATTGAGGTGGCCGCTTACCCAGAGTTCCACCCCCAGGCACCCAGTGCCGAAGCAGATCTGATCAACTTTAAACGTAAGGTTGATGCCGGTGCCAATTCGGCAATCACTCAATACTTTTTTAATGCCGATGCCTACTTCAGGTTTGTTGACAGCTGCGAGACGATGGGCATAGATATACCCATCATCCCAGGCATTATGCCGATCACCAACTACACTCAACTTGCCCGCTTCTCAGATAGCTGCGGCACTGAGATACCGCGCTGGATCAGAAAACGGCTGGAGGGGTTTGGTGACGATATTGAGAGTATCCGCACCTTTGGCAGTGATGTCATCACCCGTATGTGTCAACGTCTACTGGAGCAGGGTGCTCCCGGGCTGCACTTCTATACCATGAACCAATCAACACCGGTACTGAATATCTGGGATAAGCTCGGCCTGAGCCGCTGACCTTAGCAGAAGCAACTGTGCGCAAGCCCCGTATCTATACTGAGCACTCTCTCTCGACAGGAGCAGTCGTTGAGCTTGAAAAGGGTGCCGGCCACCACCTGATGCAGGTATTGCGCTTAAAGCAGGGGATGGAGATCACCCTCTTCAACGGCGATGGACACAACTACTTCTCCCGCCTTGTAAAAGTGGAGAAGCGCCTTGTCGTCGCAGAAGTCACTGAACAAGGGGCGGCAGAGCCCGATTACCCACTGAAGATTGACCTGGGGATTGGCATATCCAAGGGTGAGCGGATGGATTTCGCCATCCAGAAGGCGGTGGAGCTGGGTGTTGATAGTATTACTCCCCTCATCACCGAGCGCTGCGTGGTCAGGCTGACATCGGTGCGCATGGAGAAGCGCCTCATTCACTGGCGTAATATCCTGGTTGCCGCCTGTGAGCAGTCAGGTCGTTGTCGTCTGCCACAGCTGATGGCGACAGATCCGATGGAAGAATGGCTAAAGGAGTGTCACTCAGGTATCGGCATACTCCTCGACCACCGGTCAAATAAGAGCATGAATGATCTGGCACCACCGACAGCGGATGAGCGAGTCTACCTGCTGGTCGGGCCGGAGGGAGGGCTTACGGCGGGTGAGAGAGAAATTGCGAAGGAGGTCGGCTTTCAGGGAGTGCGTCTGGGTCCCCGCGTGTTGCGGACGGAGACGGCACCACTGGCAGCTATTGCTGCCATGCAGGTGCTATGGGGAGACTTTCGTAGCGAATAGAGACGCATGCTAACGACTCAGTATCGAACAACGGTATTCAATTACACGAACTGTCTCTCAGGCCGCGATGAAACAACTTCCATGGTGCATATACCCATCGTACTTCGAGAGAGCACTTCTACAGGGAAACGAGGCATAAGATACTACTCGATTGGAAGCCGATTAAACCCTGAAGCCATCACACACCTTGGCACCTGAAACTAAACAGTTACAGACCAACAAGCATAGCACCCAAATCAATACTGCTCTGACACTAGCCACTCAAGTACATCAAGGTTAGGAATCCACGCAGCCTCATCACCAATGATCACCTGCTGCTGCACCACTTCACCCAACTCCAGAGGAACATCGACAGCTGTCAGTGTAGACGTTGATACACGCACCAGATGAGGGACCGAGTGCAGCAGAATAGCGATAAATGGACGGTTCTGATTACCGTTGAGCGTGTTGCTGATGGCAATACGGGCGCGAGTGCCAGCTTCCACTGCCTGCTGACCTGTCAAACGGTCAAAACAGACTAGAGGAACTTGCTGCTCCCGCCATGATAAGTTCCCCAGTAACCACCTGGGCTTGTCGCCCTCCAGTGGCTCAGGTTGACTATAATTCACCACTTCAGAGATTGATGCGTTAGGCAAAAGAAGCTTCCCCGAGTTTATTGGCAATAGTACACCCCGAACTTCAATTGAATGCTCAGTTTCAGCCATTACTCATCTCCCGCCAATACGGAGAGAATATTGTCCATTAAATCTTTCTCCTGATAGGGCTTGCCAAGATAACGCTTTACCCCCAGCTCCATTGCATGATTACGATGTTTTTCACCTGTTCTCGATGTAATCATGATAACGGGTATCTGCCTTAGCAGCTCTGAGTTGCGCATATGACGCGCCAACTCGAAACCGTCCATTCTGGGCATCTCTATATCCAGCAGTATCACATCTGGGCGATGGTCCTGCAGTACCGCAAGCGCATCAATACCATCTTTTGCGGTAATCACATGCATCCTATGCCGCTCCAGCAAGCGACCGGTTACTTTCCGCACGGTGATAGAGTCATCAACCACCATAACCGTTCGGCCGACACCCGTTTCATGTTGCTCAACAGCGGGCAGATCAGCCTCAATCGTAACGTGAGCAAGTCCTGTACGTACCAGTGCCGTCACATCAAGAATCAGAGCTACTCGCCCATCACCAAGGATAGTACCGCCCGATATCCATAATACCGAGCCAATCTGTGGACCGACCGGTTTAACCACAACCTGGCGATTACCCAACAGGTTATCCACCTGCAGTGCTACTCGATGCTCACCCGCTCGCACCAGTAACAGCGGGTACCACTTACGCTGATCAGCCAGATTGGGCTGGCGCTCATGGAGCAGAGAACCGAGATATCGCACCTGGTAGTCTTGTCCGGCATAGCTATAGCGGGCACTACTATCATTGTAATAATCTTGCAGTTCACTCCTGTGCAACCTGACTACACCCTCAATACTCGTATGAGGAATGGCGAACACCTCATCTGCCAGCTCAACCAAAAGGGCATCAGAGATAGCCAGCGTAAGGGGTAAGCGAATAGTAAAGCTCGATCCCTCTCCTTCTGTGGACTGCATATCTAACGAGCCACCCAGCTGCTTGATCTCGCTAACAACAACATCAAGACCGACACCGCGACCGGCAATCTGCGTCACCTCATCTGCCGTGCTAAACCCGTGCTCAAGTACAAACTGTAATATATCACTATCTTGCATATCAGCATCGGCCGATA
>JBEVXV010000424.1:0-2574 GCA_040505915.1 Sedimenticola sp.
TAAAGTGGATCCCAGTTATTTAGTTATTTAGGATGGAACCCATCTGAAAGGTTCGCTTTGCACGTCACAAAAGTGACCTCTAAGGCCAAGTCACGGTAGGATTGATTTAATGGCGTCGCTAACCGGCCAACACCGAGCTTTCGCAGTGGGACAAATACCCCTTTCAGTTTGTGGCTAGCTCAGTCAGTAATTTTCAGAATGGCAGGGTACTCGACTTGGGTGGGAGTTTGTAATTCACTCTTTAATAGTACCGAGTAGGGTTATGTATCCACAATCTGAGGGCACTTATGGCTGATACAACGACTACAAATACTATCGACCCCTACACTACGGAGTACGAAGCAGGCCAGGACAATCTCGAAATGTTCGGGATGGATCTCCATAATCCGGTTTTTTTCATCAGCGCTAGCCTTATTCTCTTATTTGTTATCGGCACCTTGATGTTCCCCGCTGAAGCAAAATCCATGCTCGACAGCGCTAAGGCCTGGTCCATAGGGAATTTCGATTGGTTGTTCATCTGGGCCGCCAACCTGTTCGTGGTATTCTGCGTTGCCTTGGTCTTTCTTCCAGTGGGTAGTATACGCATCGGTGGTGAAAATGCCGTCCCGGACTTCTCCATCACGTCCTGGTTCGCTATGCTATTTGCCGCTGGCATGGGTATCGGCCTCATGTTCTGGAGCGTGGCCGAGCCCGTCGCCTATTACACTGATTGGTATGGTACACCACTCAACGCGCCGCCACATACGCCGGAAGGTGCACGTGCGGCCATGGGTGCAACCATGTTTCACTGGGGCCTGCACCCATGGGCTATTTATGCGGTGGTCGCGCTGTCCCTTGCCTTCTTTTCCTATAACAAAGGCATGCCACTGACCATACGTTCAGCCTTTTACCCGATTCTTGGGGAGGCTTGCTGGGGCTGGGCCGGTCACATCATCGATCTGCTGGCGGTGTTGGCTACAATTTTCGGTTTGGCGACCTCGTTGGGGCTGGGTGCACAGCAAGCCGCCGGGGGTCTGCAGCATCTATTCGGTATCTCCAACACCATCAACACCCAAATTGCGATCATTGTGGGCGTAACCAGCATGGCCATTTTCTCAGTGGTGCGTGGGATCGATGGTGGGGTGAAGTTGCTTAGCAATGTGAACATGGCACTGGCTGCCTGCCTGTTACTGTTTGTGCTGGTACTGGGTCAAGGCCTCAACGTATTCAGCAGCCTGGCTGATACGACAGGGGCATACCTGGCAAACATTCTGCCGCTGAGCAACTCCTTTGGCCGTGAAGATGACACCTGGTTTCATGGCTGGACCGTGTTCTATTGGGCTTGGTGGATCTCCTGGTCACCTTTTGTCGGTATGTTTATTGCCCGCATTTCCAAAGGACGCACTGTCCGCCAGTTTATAATCGCCGTGCTGCTGGTGCCGACACTGGTCACCATCGTCTGGATGACTGCCTTCGGCGGAACTGGCCTGGATCAGGCTATCAATGGTGTGGGGCAGCTGGCCAACGGTATATCGGACGTCTCCCTTGCAATGTTCCATATGCTGGAGAATCTGCCTTTGTCAGAGATCACTTCATTTCTTGGTATAGCGCTGGTGTTAATATTTTTTATTACCTCGTCGGATTCCGGTTCGCTGGTAATCGATAGCATCACCGCCGGTGGTAAGGTGGATGCCCCGGTTCCGCAGCGCATCTTCTGGGCTACGCTGGAAGGTGTGATCGCAGCCACTCTGCTTTATGGCGGAGGCGCGGAGGCCCTCAAAGCACTGCAGGCGGGAGCTATTACCGTCGGTCTTCCATTCACTATTGTGCTGTTACTTATGTGTGTAAGCCTTTACAAAGGCCTTGCAATGGAGAGAAAACAGCTTGATTTCAAGGGCTAATTAGCAGAAGGCTACCGGGCGGTGCAATAAAAGGGGTGCCATGGGCTTAGATGGGGGTATATAAACAACCCACAAATAGCCACAGGAAGTTTAATCCCCAGCACCGCCCGATGGTCATTTCCAGCGGGAAGATCATTGCAGGCGGGAAGGTATGGAGTGAAGCCGAATACAGAGGTTGGCCGAATCTCTCCTGTGTTGTCTGCTGTCTATTGCAATGCATAAATCGAAAGTCTGCGTTGGCGTGCCCGGAAAACTCACACGATATGTGTCTCGAACTTCCGCCTATGGTTGGTTAGCGACCGTAGTAACTTCTCAAAAAGTCCGTGCCAAGGGGGTGCAGTAACACCTTTTCAGGAGGCGCGTTGAATAGATCCCTGTACGCTTACAGCAGCATCCCAACGCCCCGGCCACTGGACAGTGCATGCTGCTGGCCGATGATCTTCCGGCAGCGGCACTCACCCAGCTACTGGATCAGCTCCCCGGAATTCTCTGATGCGATTGCCGATTTTCTCCGGCGTGAACAGTCGGTTATTGAGAATTATGAAAGTCAGCTTGAGGTGGGGGTGCCTTATAAGAAGGGGTGAAAATAGAATGCTGGATACCTAAGAAGTTATTGCATTTCTTCTTTTGTAGGAGCGACTTCAGTCGCGATGGAGTTTGGCACATTATCAAGTCTTGATGCCAAATTAGTCAC
>JBEVXV010000425.1:0-7111 GCA_040505915.1 Sedimenticola sp.
GATTCAATTTAAAATGGAATGCATATTTACACATAGATTAATAGAACAAATTAGTCTATCCCCTAGAAATTGAAAAATATTTTCTACATAACCGATCATGTAGAAAATTTCCGTTGGTGGTTTGTGTTTCCTATATCCATATGCAAGATAATAGGGGTGGATGCCCAGCTCAAAACTGGTGCAGTTTTTTGCAAATCGCTATTAAAGATGGCCGCCAAATTTCAAGTTTTTGTTATAATAATCCCTTCCACATGAAAATTCTAATAGCTTTAAACATCAGGAAGTGATGTAAATGATTAAGTACATACATGCAACCAATTTCAGTACATAAATACGATGGTATAATGTTCACAGGAATCCAAGATGGCCGCCAAATATATAAAAAATGGATTCGGATAGACACCTTATGATCGATATACATGTAATAAATATAGCAGACAGTGGCAGAATACGCTATAAAATGTGTAATATATAAAATATTCAATCAAGTCCATCGTTACACTATTTTGGAACACGATATAAACCGTTAGAGACTACACAAATTGTGTAGACCCAGATGAGACAGCTGGTAGCTAGCCGTCTAATCAAGATCTGCACAATTTTTAGCACTTTACTGTTTCCTCCACTCTACCAAAACCATAACTATTTCTTGAAAGCGGAAGGTCTGAGCAAATCACCAGTACTGTTGCTATGTTTCAGATGATGTCTGATGTCTGATGTCCGATGTTCAATGTAACGAGAATGACGA
This sequence comes from Sedimenticola sp., assembly GCA_040505915.1. Classification (GTDB taxonomy): domain Bacteria; phylum Pseudomonadota; class Gammaproteobacteria; order Chromatiales; family Chromatiaceae; genus Vondammii. Next base: position 749 of record JBEVXV010000425.1, read on the forward strand.
CGTAAAATACGACATACATTCCTACGTTCTATAACATGTAACAATTCAACATGGAGCCGAGTCCTCTAAAGCTGAAGTTGCCTTCCAAGACGCACGCTATCTCAAGACAATTGGATTTAGAGAAATGCCTGCTATGTCAAAACACATTTGGTGATAAAATAAGAAAAGCATCAGATGACGGAATCGTAGCTTTTTTGAAAGCATTAGAGAGTAGAGAAGAAATCGGCGATACGGACGTTTCAGATACACTTACAGATTTGATTGACCGAAGTACTGGCACATACAAACTCAAAGATGCAACACAGACTCTATATTGGCATAAGCAATGCTATTCGTCTTTCACAAGCTCTCTACACATAGCAAGACTCAAGCGTTCCTTGCCAACTAAGGATGAAACGCAAAATGAACAGTATTCTAAGCAACAAAGACGCAGTTTCAACTGGAAGGAGTTGTGTATGTTCTGCGAGCAAAAGTCGTTTAGAAAAGATAAAGCATTAATTTGTGTTGCATCGTTTGAATTCTGTAAAACGTTAGAGCAAAGAGCGGAGGATAAGTGTGATTACGCAATGCAATGTAAAGTTGGAGATTTCTCAAAACTCATCGCAAATGACGCTAGATATCACAAAGCATGCCACAGTAAATACATTGTACGCCGCCAGAAAACACCTGGTGATAGCGAAGCAGGTACATCTAATATGCCACACACACGTGCTCTACATGACTTATTTGAGGAAGTTAAACCACATCTTGATCAAGGTCGTGCACTTACTATGGTTGATCTCCTAGCCAAGTACCAGCACCTTTTACAGCGACATGTTACAGAAGAGGAAGCAAAGCGATTCACACGTCAGAAACTCAAACAGAAACTTGAGACTGAATATGGACAGCTTATATCTGTATTGCCATCTCCTGGGAATAAACCAGACATAGTCGTCTCAAGTGACTTACAGCTCACAGACGTCATAAACACTGCAGCTAACTTAACTGAATCGCTCAAAAACATACGCGCTGAGGCAGAACTGTCCAGTGGTTTTAATACCGACATTGTATCTCCTCGAATTGTGTTATATCATGCAGCATTAGTCGTCCGCTCACTCAGACAAGCATGTGTAGGCATACAGTGTCAACCGTTGGATCCAAGCGATATATCCCAGGAGCGGGCTGAAAGTATGATTCCTGGTGATCTATACACATTTGTCTCTTGGCTGCTGGAATCCAAGGCGCCATTGAATTTAGATTCTACAAATAAAGAACATATCAAGGAAACAAACCCGATACTACACAGACATATACTGTCAGTATGTCAGGACATTGCGTATATTGGTTCTCATGGTAAATGTCGAACACCGAAGCATGTTGGACTGAGCATAGCCCTGCATCAAATGACACAGTCTCATGACGTTGTAACATTGGTGAATAAAAATGGCCATGGAATCAGTTATAATGAAGTGGAAAGAATCGACTCGAGCTGGGCAGTGAATCAAATGACTCCAGACGGATATGTAGTACCTACAAATATGGTATCAGGCATCCCTGTTCGGGCTGCCGGTGACAATTTCAACAGAGCAACTGAAACCTTGGATGGTCAGCATTTTGATGTTGTCAACATGGTATTGTACCAGCCTGACACTCAGACAATTGGAGGCACATTCGGCCCTAGGCCAAAGCCGATACCTACTGAAAAGCGATCACATAGTTATGAAACATTGCTCATTTTGGAATGTCCACGCGTGGGAGGTAAGCAGCCTGGGCCCCAGCACTTGATTCGTAAAGCTAACCTTGACTGGTTTTTCAGTTGCTCTGATGCACATGAAGCAGCAAGAGCTATAGACCGTGCATATATACAAGCTAGATTGATGCCAATGAAACTGTTTGAAGCCGACTTTCAGAAAGTTGACATTAATCAGATTCCTGGATGGACCGTATACCATGCTGCGGTTACCTACAATATGAATCCTCAGAAAACCAAGATTGGTTACTGTCCCATGATACCTGCGTCTGCTACTGAGATGAATACGATATACACGATGATGAAGACCTTCCAGTGCTTATTCAGGTCTCTTGGTCAGGATTGGACGTATGTTACGTATGACGAGGCAATATACAGTAAAGCGCAGATGATCAAATGGAAACACTTTGATCAATTTCAGACTGATGAATTGGACATGGGTGGAATGCACAGAGCTATGAATTACATGGGTGACATTGGCCGATTGATGGAAGAAAGTGCCTTTGAAGATATTTTAGTTGAGGCGAAGGTGTATGGTCCAAGGGCTGTTCATCAAATTGTGAAGGGAAAGTCATATAACCGTGGGGTCAGGTCACATAAACTGTTGAATGAAGCAATGAATCGACTGAAATGGACTGCGTTTGAAGAGTGGATGGAAGAGAATGAGAAAACATTGCCAAGTGCTGACAGACACGCAATTGCTGACGATGCATTACGGTTATCAGAGCTTCTTCAGAACACGGAACCAGTCAGTGCTGACAACACAGCAGAAATACAGAACGTTCTTCAAGAATTCGAACAACACACCAGGAGCATGAATATGCTTATGCGCGAGTTCACAATGGACGGGAGATCGCGGTCTGACACATTTCTCTTTTGGGACAACTATGTAAGTTTCATCTCACAACTACTCCTGGACTATATAGCTGCAAAAAGAGATGGAAATCGATCTCTTGAACTTGAGACGTTTGCCGAAATGATTCCCCTAGACTTTATGTGCGGTCATATTAACTATGCTAGATGGGGTTGTGTGAATGTAATTGAAGGACATCTCCTGGAAGTGAACAAACCAGAAATCCACGAGGCGATATCAGGTGATAATGCCGCTGTGTATCGCACTGGTAGGCCATTTAGTGGAGTGTGGCATGACATGGGCATCGAACAGTCATTGAACAGAGACTGTGGCAAATTTCGACATCTTTATACACACGAAGGTGCTCTTCAAAAGTACTATTTGACTGCCCATCTGAAAGCTACTGTGACCACAATGATGAAGAAAATGAGTGGCATACTACAACCAGACAGAGAAGCACACAAGGAGTCTACATCTAGAAGGATATCGAAGGACGAGGAAGCTGTGAAGACCATCATAAATATGGTACAGGAAAGGATGGTAAACCCATTTCAAGTTGAAGAAGGGGCATGTTCAGATGACAGACAACCGCTGGTCAACATAGCAACATCCATTGTTGCTCCTACGAATGTAACAGAGTCAGTCTGTAAAGTCAGAGAATCGGGAATGGCCGAGTTGCAGACATTTGTAGAATCAAGACTCCAGACGGGAGAGGTTGACTTTTTCAGTCCCATAAAGAAACCAGGTTTCAAAACGTTTGCATCATTGAACAAACAAGTGAAGGTTAAGAAAAAACAAAATGTGGAGTCAATTAATATAGATCGACAAATATTCAGCAAGCTTACCATTCTGGCCCAGAACAGAGATGTGGACGTTAGAAATCTACTCAAGCATGAACTTGCTCCCGTGCCACTTTCTCTGTTCCATTTGGATGGCACCATGAGGAAAAACAATAAAAGTATGACATTGTCTTGGATTGAGAATGACCATGCGGAACAGACCATTTCTGAGACAGAAGACCAAGCCATACTCATTATAGATCTCATGATGTTGTTGCACATGATATGTGCTACAGCCACACTATGTAAGACTTTTGGGGATCTGTCTACAACAATGTTTGACATGATTGTAGCAATGGGCTATAACTACACAGCAGTCGTTGGAGACTCGTACTGTAACATGGAGTCAATCAAATCTGGAGAGAGGTCTAGACGTGGGCCTGTTCAAATGCAGGAAATTAGAAACCCAAGTTCTGAGACACCATTCCCCGGACAGAAACAAAAGTACTTGTCGAATCCTGCCAACAAAGCAAATGTGGCAGATTTCCTTTTGAACGACTGGATAGAAAAGGGAATCAGACAGCTACCCAGTGAGAAGCACCTTTATCTAGCCGGTGGATTTAAAGATCCACAGAAAGCAGTAGTGGTTACACAGGATTCTCACCATAGGGTAGAAGAGTTGCAGTCCGACCAGGAAGAAGCCGATTCCAGAATGTTTCTGCACGTACAGCATGCTGTTAAAACACTAAATGTGAAGAGAGTCGTCATTTGGAGCTTGGACTCGGATGTAGCTGCCATGTGTCCACGAGTGTGTTCAATTCTTAATGTGAAAGAACTATACCTCAAAACAGGTACCAGACAGAAGAAAAGGTATATTCCAATGCACATCATCTCGTCTGAGCTTGGATCAGAACTGTCAATGGTATTGCCGTCCATTCATGCTTTAAGCGGGTGTGATTCAACAAGTGCATTCAGCGGAAAGGGAAAGAAAAAATGGTTAACTGTTGTATCGAAAAACGCAGAAATCATCGAAGGCATTTCAGAATTAGGACTTCACCCAGTAGACATATCCGACAAAGCATTATTGGCAAGTGTCAATCTGATCTCTTTGATGTACACCGCCAAAACAATGGATTCGTTGGATGACGTCAGATACGAACTGTTCTCTAAAAAGGGTTACTGCAGTGAAAAACTTCCACCAACAATGGATGCCGCACGTCTCCATATCAAGCGCGCAAATTACCAGTCTTTCATTTGGAATTCGGCGACTGAGCCATATCAGCAGTTACCATCGCCTTTAGATGCAGGCTGGTGTCATGACGAGAACGGACACACTATTCCTGACGCAATGTCTCAGCCAGCAGCACCAGAGGCCCTCCTTGACTTTGTGAAATGTGGTTGCGGGACGGACTGTAGCAGTAGACGATGCGGCTGCTGAAAGGAAAGTGTTTTGTGCACAGATGCATGTATGTGCGATAATGACACGTGTCTTAACAGATGTGCAGATGTTTCGTCAGAATCGGAAAGTGATGTTGACCGAAGCGAGTGATGGGACTTAATACAGGTCTAACACAAGAGACATACCAAATGAACATGTGTTACACCCAATCAGAACTGTTATATAACCGAACGAATTATGTACATGTGTAATACAAGTAAACGTCACTAAACACATATATAATTAGTTCATGATCCAACAAATTCTGGTGTATGCCACATTGATAAATATAGTATCTATAGTCATTCAATTCATTCAAACAATCAGAAAAGTACCTAGTGTTCGCTACTCGTATTTATATAGTATTCAACATAATATATAAATGCAGATTATCTGGTGTCTACATGGCAGCACGTATCATTTGTCAGATCATGAAACAATTATACCATTTTGAATAAGTGTGTCACTGCGGATAACAATCCAAGACAATATTTGGTGATGTAATATTCATTGTAAACATTATTTATCCAGTGTGTGAAGGAAATGATTCTCACAGACATTACTATAGTCTATCATATGGATCACAAGCTGATGAAAAGTATCTACCGCATGTGCGACCATTTTAGGCATAATGAGGTGAAATTTGTATTCAGCAAATGTTAAATGATAACAAATTATAAAGTCTGACTCAAAGACGCCGGTGGCATATGTTGTATTGTCTACTGTCACTGAAGATGGCCAATCTGGTAATTTTATCTTGTTAGAATGTCATACAACAGATGGAAATTCATGTATAATTAAACAAATCAGTTACCCTGATGTTAGTTAGTAATTGTGTACGTCTGATAAGTATAAACCAAATTGAGTAACAAACAATACGGCATAGTGTAGTGCTTGTGCGGCACACATATATTGTACTTATATCTGTATGGGTCGCATCATACTTCAGAAACAACATCATATTGTTGTTTGGAGATTATTCCTGGTATCAATCAATGTAATATTGAACACTATAGGGTTTAATAATGCTCAAATATTTAGTTTCAGTCCGAAACCTACCACCAATACCATACTCGAATATATTGTATCACAAATAAAAAAATAATGCATTTTGGCGGCCATTTTGAAAATATGACGATAGAGAAATATACATATGATGACCAAGAGTTGATAAAATAGTATGCTGTCTCAAAATACAAGTTTCTGACTTGATAAAGTAAGTAAAATGTATGGTATGTCGACAAAAACTGACAATATACGTACATTAGGCGGCCATTTTGAAATGCGTATTCAGAAAAACTGCACCACATCCTGGCTGGGCATCCACCCCTATTATGCTCCATATAGACATGGCTAACTAAAAATACCATTGGAAATTTTCTACATGATCGGTTATGTAAAACTCATTTCTAGGCCTCTTTTCAGACTCAGGGGATAGACTAATTGGTTATACATACTTTACTATTATAATTATAAGTATGTGTATGAATAAAGAACTAATAACAAATCCGGGCTCTAGTGTCAAGCAATGTTAAGTTTTATGTTACGGTCATTGCTTCAACAA
>JBEVXV010000426.1:0-7220 GCA_040505915.1 Sedimenticola sp.
TGACTTCGCTGCACGCTGATTTATAAAACAACTTTGAGTCTGCCTCATCTGCATTCATGATAGCATCAACATTTTCCTGCTTCTGAAGATAATTGTGTTTCCGAATAGTACTACGTAGGTGTGCTCGTGAGACCTTCATAGCAATATATGTTGGATCCGCTTCCAGGGAACGGGAACCAGCAGCCTTCCATTCCTCATGGGCCATCTTGCTCGCTCTGACAGCTTCAGCGATGTCATCATTCCACACCTTAAGCTTCTTCCGGCGCCCATTTGCTGGTTTTGGATCGGGTGTTGCTGCATTAGAAGCCTCATAGAGAATGGTATTAATTGTATTTACTCTGACATCTAGATCCAACCTAGTCATTACCGGATTCCGGATGCACTGGATACCGTCTAGAACCAAATCCGAATAATATATTATAACTGTGTGTCGGCTTTTGCCCAGTTGATCCTCCCTCTAGGCTGCTGGTCATTCTCCGTAGTGATCCTCTGCGAGGTGTCGCCAGGCCGCGGACCCTCATGGTCATCAGCATGCATATTCACGGTTAATATTACTTCGCAATGGTCTGATAGATTCAGATTATTCGGATCTGTAGCAATAACATCCGCATTCCCGCCATCTGCTGAAACCAGCCAGTAGTCAATTTGCGACCTTGCCGTAGAACTAGCATGATAGAATGTTGGTCTCACTGGATAACTTGTGGAAATGCAGAGTCCATGCTCGTCCATAAATGACCGAAGAGCCCTGTCTCTCGCCACTGGCGGTGTCCTATGCAACGAGGCATTGAAGTCACCCCCCAGGAGAATCCTATGGGTTCCACTGTATTTTTCCAGGATCTCGTGCAGCTCGTCCAATGCTCCCATGAACTGTGTCTCACTTTCTGCGGATCCTCTTGCGGGCATGTACACATTAATCAAGCAGCTCAAAATCCCCGAAGACTTCATTTCCACGACACAGATTCTATCACTGCCATCTTGAAGGTTCTTCATACAGTGATTGAGTTTGACATGCCATAGGATACAGGTTCCTGCCTTTCCTCTTGGAGGTTGAACGGGTGGAATCGCGTCCATGTCATCGACACACTTCACCTGGTATGCACCGTTACTGAAGATTCCGTACAGGAAACTTGTCTCAAATCCAAACAGCCAGTGCTCTTGTAGGAAGATAATTGGGTATTTATCAGCCAACGAAGCCACATAATTGATATTAGTCTTTATATTCTTCGTGTTCAGAGTCACTATTGACAACGGACCTCCCTCAATGCCTCGGCCAATTCCTCCTCCGTCTCCAGCATTACCAACAGTGGGATGCGCAGCTTCTTCGGATGGCTTGTTACTGCCTCGTCCGGCACCCGCTGTAGGGCCGGGGGTGAGAGTAGTAGCCTGGATGAAGTCGGAGTTCCCGATCTGAGAGTAGAAGTCAGGGTTCCCGATCCACACATCGATAGCCGTGTTCCCGACCCCTGCGTCGGACTCGGTGTTCCTGATGTGTGCGTCGGTGTTCCCGAACTGAGGGTAGGAGTCGGTGTTCCCGACCCAAGCATTGACAGTCCCTGCGTCGGACTCAGTGTTCCCAATCCAAGCAACGATAGCCGTGTTCCCGATCCCTGCGTCGGACTCGGTGTTCCCGATGTGTGTGTCGATGTCAGTGTTCCCGAACTGAGGGCAGGAGTCAGTGTCGATATCTGTGTTCCCGAACCCTGCATCGGACTCAGTGTTCCCGATGTGTGCGTCGGTGTTCCCGATCCCTGCGTCGGACTCAGTGTTCCTGATGTATGTGTCCGTGTCAGTGTTCCCGGGCCGAAAGTAGGAGTCAGTGTTCCCGACCCAAGCATCAGTAGGTGTGTTCCCGGTCCATGCGTCGGACCCATCAGTGTTCCCGACCCATGCATCGACAGCCGTGTTCCTGATCCCCGCGTCGGACTCAGTGTTCCTGATGTATGTGTCGGTGTCAGTGTTCCCGAACTGAGCATAGGAGTCGGTGCTCCCGACCCAATCATCGACAGCTGTGTTCCCGATCCCCGCGTCGGACCAGGTGTTCCCGACATGTGTGTCGGTGTTCCCGATTCGGGCGCAAGAGTCAGTGTTCCCGACCCAGGCATCGACAGTCGTGTTCCCGATCCCTGCGTCGGACCCAGTGTTCCCGATGTGTGTGTCGGTGTCTGTGATCCCGAGTCGAGTGTAGGAGTCAGAGTTCCCAATCCAAGCAACGGTGGCTGTGTCCCCGATCCCTGCGTCATACTCTGTGTTCCTGATGTGTGTGTCGGCGTTCCCGATCCGAGAGTGGGAATCGGTAACGGTGTTCCCGTACCGAGAGTAGGTGTCAGTGTTCCCGAGCCAAGCATCGACAGCTGTGTTCCCGATCCCTGCGTCTGACGCAGTGTTCCCGACCCAAGCATAGGAGTTAGTGTTCCCGATCCCAGCATCGGTAGCTGTCCTTCCGAACCCTGCATCGGCCTCGGTGTCCCTGATCCTCGCGTCGGACTCGGCGTTCCTAATATGTGTGTCTGATTCCCAGATTCGTATGTCAGTGTCCGTGCTCCCGATCTGCATGTTGGTGATAGTGTTCCCACTCCATATGTCGGTGTCAGAGCTCCCGCCCCATGTGGGTGAGTCAGTATTCCAGTTCCGTGCACTGGAGCCCAAGCTGGTGATCCATGTATCATAATTGGTGTATCTGATCCCTGTATTGCCACTGGTGTTTCCGATCCGTGTATCATTGTTGGTGTTCCTGATCCACCCTCCAGGGTCCGCGTTCCCGACCCACGCTCCAGGGTACATGTTCCCGACCCACCCTCCATGGCCCGTGTTCCCGACCCGCGCCTCCTGGCCCGTGTTCCCGACCCACGCCCCATGATTGGTGTTCCCGACCCATGCTCCATGGTCCGTGTTCCCGACCCGCGCCCCATGATCTGTGTTTCCGACCCACGCTCCATGGTCCGTGTTCCCGACCCGCGCCTCATGGTCTGTGTTCCCGACCCACCTTCCAGGATCTGTGTTCCCAACACACGCGACGGTGTTCGTGTCTCCAAGTCGTCGGTACTCGTAACTTTCCTGACAGCTGTTGGGCGGTGCCAGTCTCTGTAACGTACTGTTTTCCGGTGGCCAAGCCGGGAAAAATGAACCGGGATCTGCTTATACTGTGTAGCTATCCCCTTTCCAGGAGCCTGTGGTTCAGTCGAATTCAAGTGCCCTATTTCTTCAACAGGATGCAGATTTGTAGCGGCGTGGGGATCATAAACTCTGTCTCCCTGCACTATGCCTGTATCGTATTGTGGGTACTGCTGGTATGAATTATTAAATTCAGTGGTGTATTGCTGTCGTCCTCCATCCGGGTATAGTGGCCGCTGCTCAGGTGCGTACTGATGTATTGGATTTTGTCCATTATAATAATTTGGCTGTAGATTATTTCCATGTGTATGCTGATTAAGGGTTGTAATGGGGTTTCCATAGTAATCTTGCACAGGCGAACGAGGCACGCTATATGCATGCTGTAACTCCCTTTCGCGGAACATATTGGTTCTGTCCCATGTATCTACATAATGGCTGGATTGTGCATGTAGACCGTAGCGACACTGTGATGCCGCATGTCGTTGTGTCGATTCCATGCTCAGGAGACGCTGTTCCAGTTGTCTTACTTCGATACTAGTGATACGTTGTACAAGATCTGCAATTGCAGACTGGCTGCTGCTTCCGTTACAGCATTGACGTGCACGTGCCTCGTCGTGGTCTGGAGGTGCATGTTGTGATGTACTTGTAGAATCGACATCTGTTAAAATTCTCATCTTCAACAACTTGTTACTACTTTCTAGCTCTTTCATCTTGTTCTCCATTGCAACTATGTAAGATTTAGAGAAATCATTCTGCTCCAGTTTGTCGATACTTTCAATATCCTTCTGGTGTAGTTTCTTCTCAAGCTCCTTCAGGCGCTTCTCTTTCGTGGTCAGAACCTTCTCACGCGACTTCAGCATCTGATCAGCCAGTGATACCGATTCATTGACGCTAGCCACATCCGTTTTATGCTGGCCATATGTCGTCGCCGTTGAATTAACGCCACCAGATTGTAACTCCACTTCTTCACTTACTAACTGTGTACTAAGCTGTGACTGGGGGGCACTAAGCCGTGACTGGGGGCTTACGGTCTCGTTTTGTTTGTCTGTAGCTACCCGGGAAACTGTGTGCTTGGCAGTTATCGCAGTACTTCCTACTTTAGTTGATTTCTTCTTCTTTGGTTGGTTTGTCGGCTGACTGCGTGCTTGGTCCGCTTTCACTCTGCTACTACCAGGTGTAGGTCCTGTGTGGTCTCCTTGCCTAGTCAGTGCAGACGAGCCAGTCTGGTTATGTTGGGGTGTACGGCGGAGTTCTATACTCCTGGGACTTAGGTAGGATGCTGTAGGCTCGACACTTGTTTTCCCTCTCACTACTGCGTCCGTGCTTACACGCCCCAGGTTAGTACGTTGTATTGCTGTTTTCAGCGAAGTCTGGACTGGATTAGTTATTATCCGATTGGCGGTGGCTGTATGCTTAACTGCGCACTTCGGGGAGTGTGTACTGGTTAATATATGGTCGTGTGACTCAGCTCGCGAGGGCAATCTAGGTGTGTCTATCTCAGGAGATATGTTTATACTCCTACTAACCAGGTCTGCTTCCAATGGGGGAGGACAATCTGTGCCTACACTGTCGGACAGTGAAATATGCTTATGATGACTGGGGCTTCCGCACACTGTAGAGAGTGGGTTGCTTGGCTCTACTACGGACTTCAAACATGTCTGCTCATCTGGATCCACCCATGTGAGGCTATGAAGAGGAGGATCATGCTCTTGCTGTGATGGCTGGCACCTACAGCCTATACAGCTGTATACACTGTCTTCGTCGGCCTTATGGCTCTCAAAGTCTACTGTCGTCATACTCTCACATCTGTAGTGATACCATTCTGCGCAGTTGGAGCATTCTATTGCATCCTCATTGGACGGTAGATCACAGTGGACACAGATGTATTGGTCGGATGTAGGCGCCTCTTCAGTGGCTATACCAGTAGGTGTTGGAGGGCTACTCCCATGTGCTATACACAACATGTGGCGTGATGTTACCTCCACCGATGGTGATGCGTCTTGTGTAACTGGCGATTTACATGCCTTCAGCGATTTACGCTTACCACGTGGTGGAGACAGCCTGGCAATTTTGTCTAATTCTCTCAAGATGGCGCCGTGGAGAGATCTATCTATATCATTCAGATTTCCTACACTAGCGACACGTTTGGATATCTCCCTGTGATCATGCTGGAAACTATCGGCTTCCTTCCCATTCACCATGAAGGTTGACTTGGTATGGTACAAGTTAACTGAGTATTTCAGGTGTGCAGATATCTTGCTCCTGTTCCTATAATGGACCTTCACTTGTGTTTCCACGGTGTTGCCACCTTTGTCCTTGACTTCTTTTATCGAAATAAGATGTGGTGATCTTCGATCCTCGGCCTCGGCACTGAAATAGGCGAGTAGACAGTTCTTGTAAATCTCGTAGATACCACCGGTCAACTTGTATATATGGTTCCCCGCCTTAACTTCATGGGCCACCTTCATATCCAATGTGCACTGATCAGCCTTCTTCTTCAACGCCCTCACCATATTAAGGTCATAGTCTCTATTGCCTCCCTCCACTGCTGGTTTCTGCAACCGTTGGGGCCCTCCATCAGCAGACAAGCGTGTACTACGGCGTGTAATAGCACCTAGCATTTTCAGTGTGTTCTCGTTAAATTCATGGTTACCAGCACAATTGTAGCATTAACACCTCTGTTACTTGTGTATTAAAGCCTAAGTTGCGTATTAAAGCCTAACTTGCGTGCATTATAGCAGTTGTTAAGGTATCATATCACCTTGGATTGTGTATCAGTAATTGTGAGAATGTATGGGTGTATAAGTCAACCAACAGCAGTCAAAAAGGTGACTTACTGACTATAGTTCCATTAGTATGGTGCAAATCTTGTGTGTATACTTTAAGTCTTTATAACCTATCAGAGTGGTAAGTCACACGGCACATATACCTGACAGCTTCTCTGCTTGATCGGATCTTCACAAATATTCTGTTTATCAAAACTACCGGCAAGAAGACAGCAAGTCTGGAGCAAAAGTTTATTCTCAATATCAGTACATGTATGCAAAACCGTAGAAACCAAACCGAACCGATTAATGTTCCGCTTCTGGACGTCTCGTTCTGTAGCCGTTATTCACCGGTGACCGGCTTTTAAAAGTTTATTTAAAAATAGTTAACGTCAATACTTTAAAAACTCTATCCGAGCTCGCGTATCATATCACATGTTAAGAAACGCTTAAAAGTTAATTTAAAATACACATTCGCGACTGTCTGTTTCCACTATCTTTTTCCAATTAGAACTCAAATTATAATATATTTAAGAACATGTCAACAAGGTTGCACATTATCATTGTACAGTTAATGAATTGTTCTGTAAGACAGTACTCCGACAGTAATATTTTATCACAAATTATTGCAACTGAAGTGCTGGAGGTTAAAACATGTTAAAAGTTCCCATACGTGATAGCGTGGCACATCTTCATCTCCCAAGTTAATGGGTTAAAAATACAGATTTATATATTGGGTTAACAGTAAAACTTCGTAATGGGTTTAAAATGCTGATAACATTCAATTGAGCCGAGGAAATTACATAGTTAGTCGGTCAAAACTCAATCTCAGACTCAGTTATGGCGCATCGTGCACCTGAGTTTATTTCAACAATTGGCCAAAGTAAACATTCACTTCTTCGCACAGATGTACGGTTTACCATTAATACAGAAGTAAAGGTACGACTCTATATTGGCGAACACTATTGTGAAGTTTCGTGCACAAAAGTTTGAAATTTTCAAGATGGCGTCTGCCGGTCAAACCACCATGACGACCTTCACTCCGAGCCGGGCTTACAAAATTCAGTTTTCTCACGCAAATGATGCAGAATTAGCTTTACAAACTTCCACAAATACAACTAATACAACTTCAAGTGTCAGCTTATCTACACCAGATAGCGTTTACAATCCTGTGTACATATATTTCTGCCCTTTTATTGCTCTCAATTTCTAAATGGCCGACATTCTCCTCGCTCGCTTTTCATTCTTTTCATACATCGGTGGAGGTAACATCACGCCATATGTTGTGTATAGCACATGGGAGTAGCCCTCCAACACCTACTGGTATAGCCACTGAAGAGGCGC
>JBEVXV010000427.1:0-26249 GCA_040505915.1 Sedimenticola sp.
CCATTCCGGTCACCGTGACCGATGAGCACGGGGCTACCGACACCACCCAGATCCAGATCACCGTCACCGGCACCAACGATGCCCCGGTTGCAACCCTTGAAGAGGTCACTGTAGATGAAGGTGCAAGTTTAATCAGTGGCCAGCTGAATTCAGGTGATGTGGATGATGGTGCGACCGCAATGTATACCCTGACGGAAGAGGGTCAAGCGCCCGCTGGTTTTATACTAAATGAGGATGGCTCCTACACCTTTGATCCGACCGATGCAGCCTATGATCATCTGAATGCAGGTGTAACGGAAGTTCTGATGATTCCTGTGACGGTTATTGATGAAAATGGGTCGACTGACAGGTCTCAGATCCAGATCACCGTTATCGGTACCAACGATGCGCCTGTTGCGGGAGCTGAAGTCACAAGAACTATAGAAGAGGGTTCCTCCTCAATTACCGGACAGCTGACTTCCAGTGATGTCGATGATAATGCGACTGCCACATTTACCCTGACAGAAGGCAATGAAGCACCTGCCGGCTTTGTTCTGAACGAAGATGGCTCCTACAGATTTGATTCAACGGATCCAGTCTATGACTATCTGAATGTTGGTGATTCAGAAGTAGTCACGATCCCAGTTACGGTCACCGATGATAAAGGGGCTACCGACACAACCCAGATAGTCATCACAGTGACAGGCACCGATGATGCACCGGTTGTTGCTAGCGAAGTGACCCGGACTCTGGAAGAGGGTTCTGCCACCATCTATGGTCAGTTAGATTCAACTGATGTGGATGATAATGCAGCACCGGCATACAGTATAAGAGAGGGCAGTGAAGCGCCTGCCGGATTTGTGTTTAATGGCGATGGCTCCTACAGTTTCGATCCGGCGCACCCAACATACGATCATCTCGAAATTGGTGATACCAATGTATTGACGGTGCCTGTCAGCATTACACTGCCTGATGGCTCCATAGATACAACTCAGATTCAAATCACTGTAACCGGCACCAATGATGCACCTGTTGCGGCACTTGAAAAAGCTAGCGTAGATGAGGGTGCAGGCACAATCAGCGGACAGCTGGTTTCCAGTGATGTGGATGATAATGCGACGGCCACATTTGCCCTGACAGAGGGTAGTGAGGCACCTGCCGGTTTTGTTCTCAATCAAGATGGTTCCTACACCTTTGACCCGGCAGATTCAGTCTATGATCATCTCAATGTGGATGATGAAGAAGTCGTGACCATCCCTGTTACAGTCACTGATGAACATGGTGCAGACAGTAATACCCAGATTCAGATAACGGTCAACGGCACCAATGATGCGCCGGTTGCATATGCGGAGGAATTCACATTCGCGGAGTTCCAGCCACTTGAGTCTATGATTCGTCTGGATGAAGAGCCTCAGTTTGGGTCCATGGAAGTCGAGGTGGATGGTCAATGGACGGTAATGCAGCTCGGCACAGAGTACGGTGCAGAGAGTAATGTTCGTTTTGCTCCTGACGGGTCAGGCGGCTCAGAAATCTCGGTAGGTACTTTTGGTTCTGCTAAATCCAGTGTTGATGACTGGGGAACCCAGGCCGATTCTAAGACCAGAGTATTTACCGATGGAGATAGTCAGGTAACAACGCAAAGTCTGGATGGCAAAATCACAGCACAAAATTATTCGAGCACGTATGGTTGGGGCATTCTTGATGGTGATGGCTATGGTATATCCTCTGACGAGGTCTTTCGCTTTACCCCTGATGGTGGGAATGCCTTGTCGGCTAATTTTGAACTAAATGGTCTTGATAGAGATTTTAGAGAAAAGAGTGCCGGATCTAATAATGCTAAGCATAAAATCCAGATCACGGCTTTTGATGCTGACGGAAATCAGATTCAACAAGAGCTTCTATCAGCACCTCCATCCGCAACGAGTGCCAACTTCTCACTGACAACTGATGTCGCGGCTGATTATTTCGAAATAAAAAGCACGGGGAGTTCCACGTTTGTTATTCGAAATGCGAGCTTTATACAGATGGGAACAACAGAAGCCGCTATAACGACAATAGATAATAATGGAGGCGAAACGACTGAAGTTATAGCGCTGGATAATGTGGGAGCCAGTTTAGGTAGCTTTATGGATGTGACCGAACTGATAGCCGTAGATCACTCTGCTCCTCTGATCACCGGTCAATTAAGATCCAGTGACCTGGATGATGCGGCAACCGCAGTATTTACCATCAGTGAAGGTAATGAAGTACCGATAGGATTTGTACTCAATCCTGATGGCTCCTATACCTTTGATCCAAACGACCCAGCTTATGATTCTATGAATGCGGGTGATTCACTCATCAAGACCATTCCGGTCACCGTTACCGACGATAATGGAGCCACCGATACCACTCAAATCAGAATCACAGTCACAGGTAGTGATGATGCGCCTGTGACGAGCATCGACACATTTGCTGTTGATGAGGGTGCAAGCTTAATAGACGGTCAACTGACCATCTCTGATGTGGACAATGATGTAACTGCGAGCACATTTTCCATCGCTGACGGCACTGAAATTCCGTCAGGGTTTGCTCTCAATGAGGATGGTTCCTACAGCTTTGATGCAGCTGATGTGGCCTACGATTATCTCAATGTGGGTATGACAAAGGAGCTTATCATCCCTGTTACTGTTAGTGATGCTGCCGGCATCATAGATACCACGCAGATCACGATCACTGTAACCGGAACCAATGATGCGCCTGTTGCGGGAGTGGAAGTTAAGGAGATTGTTGCGGAAGGGGGGGCTGTCATCAGTGGTCAGTTAACTTCAACTGATCTGGATGATAATGCGACTGCGGCATTCACCATTACTGAAGATACCGCAACGCCTGCGGGGTTTGTGCTCAATGCAGATGGCTCCTATTCATTCGATCCAGCCGATGCGGCCTATGATCACCTCAATGTCGGTGACTCCACGATACTGACCATTCCGGTTACAGTGACCGATGATAATGGCGCAACGGACACGGCTCAGATTCAGATCACTGTAAACGGCACCAACGATGCGCCGGTTGCAGCGATTGAAAAGTTAACTGTAAATGAAGGCGCAAGCTCAATCACTGGTCAGCTGAATTCAGGTGATGTGGATGATGGTGCGACCGCCACATTTACTCTGGCAGAAGAGGGTCAAACACCCGCTGGTTTTGTATTCAACGAGGATGGCTCCTACACCTTTGACCCTACCGATACGGCCTATGACCACCTCCATGTAGGTAGCTACGACCTACTGACGATTCCTGTGATCGTGACTGATAATAATGGGGCGACCGCCACAACACAGATTCAGATCACCGTCAGAGGCACCAATGATGCGCCGGTTGCGCAAGCTGAAGTGACAAGAACTGTAGAAGAGGGTTCCGCTTCAATCACAGGTCAACTCACCTCCAGTGATGTAGATGACAATGCGACCGCCACGTTTACCCTGACCCAGAGTCATGATGCACCAGCCGGTTTTATGCTGAATGAGGATGGTTCCTACAGCTTTGATCCAACTGATCCAGCCTATGATTATCTTAATGTGGGTGTGCATACCACCCTGACCATTCCGGTCACCGTTAGCGATGAACATGGGGCTACCGACACTACCCAGATAGTCATCACAGTGACGGGTACCGATGATGCGCCGGTTGTTGCTAGCGAAGTGGTAAGGATCCTGGATGAGGGCTCTGCTGCCATCTATGGCCAGTTTGATTCACTGGATGTGGATAACGATGTGGCGGCGGTATATGGCATAAGCACGGGTAGTGAAGCGCCTGAGGGGTTTGTGCTCAATGCCGATGGCTCCTACAGTTTCGATCCGGCGAACCCGGCATACGATTATCTCAATGTCGGTGTTATCGATACCTTGAGAATTCCTGTCACTATTACACTTCCCGATAGCTCCATCGATACCACTTACATCGAAATTACTGTAATAGGCACCAATGATGTGCCTGTTGTCCAAGCAATAGAAATCGCAGCGGTTACTGAAGGCGATGCAGAGATCACTGGTCAGCTTATTTCTAGTGATGTGGATGATAATGCGACCGCCACGTTTACTTTGGCAGAGGGCAATGAGATGCCTGCGGGATTTGTTCTTAGTGACGACGGCTCCTACAGCTTTGACCCGACTGATCCGGCCTATGACTATCTTAATGAGGGTGAACCAGCCACACTGATCATCCCGGTCACCGTCACCGATGATCATGATGCTACTGATACCACGGAGATCAGGATCACTATTACCGGCACCAACGATGTGCCGATTGCCGAGGATGTTACAGAGACGTTTGCCGAGGGTTCTTCAGCCATCACCGGCCAGCTGGTATTCACGGACCTGGATGCCAACTCGACCGCCACGTTTACTTTGGAAGAGGGCAGTGAAGCCCCCGCTGGATTTATATTGAACGAGGATGGCTCCTACAACTTTGATCCGGGTGACCTGGCCTATGATCACCTCAAGCTGGGTAGCCAGGAAGTACTGACCATTCCAGTGACGCTCACTGATGATAACGGTGCAACCGACAGCATTCAGCTTCAGATCACGGTAACCGGCACCAACGATGCGCCTGTTGCGATACTTGAAGAGGTCGCCGTCGATGAGGGTGCAAGCTCAATTACCGGTCAGTTGATAGCAACCGATGTGGATGATGATTCGACCGCCACGTTTACCTTGACAGGGGGCCGTGAACCGCCCGCTGGCTTTGTACTGAATGAGGATGGCTCCTACAACTTTGATCCTGCGGATCCAGCCTATGACTATCTTAATGAGGGAGAGCCAACCACACTGATTATCCCGGTTACTGTCACCGACGATAACGGGGCCACCGATACGACTCAAATCCGGATCACAGTCACCGGCACCAACGATGCACCCATTGCCGAGTCAGAAGTTGCCACGACTCTTGCTGAAGGGGGCAGCATCTTCAGAAGTCAATTAACCTCCAGTGACCTGGATGCCAGTGCAACGGTAACATTTACCATTAGTGACGGTGGTGATGCGCCTGCCGGGTTTGTATTGAACGCAGACGGTGCATATTCATTCGATCCAAATGATCCAGCCTATGACGCTATGAATGTGGGTGATTCAGTG
Source organism: Sedimenticola sp. (assembly GCA_040505915.1). Classification (GTDB taxonomy): domain Bacteria; phylum Pseudomonadota; class Gammaproteobacteria; order Chromatiales; family Chromatiaceae; genus Vondammii. The sequence goes on from JBEVXV010000427.1 coordinate 5,091, forward strand.
ATCAAGACCATTCCGGTCACTGTCACCGACGATATTGGCGCCACTGATACGACACAGATTCAAATTACCATCACAGGTACCGATGACGCACCTGTAACGAGTATTGACACACTTGCTGTCGATGAAGGGGCCGGTTTAATAGACGGCCAACTGACCATCTCTGATGTGGACAATGACGTAACGGCGAGCACCTTTGCCATTGCTGACGGCGCTGAAACTCCGTCAGGGTTTATTCTGAATGAGGATGGTTCCTACAGCTTTGATCCAGCTGATGCGGACTATGATTATCTCAATGTGGGTATGACAGAGGAGCTTATCATCCCTGTTGCTGTAAGTGATGTTGCCGGCATCATAGATACCACGCAGATCACAATTACCGTAACCGGAACCAATGATGCGCCCATTGCGGGTGTGGAAGTTACCCGGCTGCCTGTTGCAGAAGGGGATGCAGTTATCAGTGGTCAGTTAACTTCAACTGATCTGGATGATCATGCAACGAAAACATTTACCGTTAGTCCGGACTTTGAAATACCGGCTGGGTTTGTTTTGAATGACGATGGTTCCTACTCCTTTGATCCAAATGACCCTGCCTATGATGCAATGAATGTGGGTGATTCAGTTATCAAAACCATTCCGGTCACCGTCACCGATGATAACGGCGCTATTGACACCACTCAGGTTCAGATCACCATCACCGGAACCAACGATGCCCCGGTTGCCGAAACAGTTACCAGAGCGGTGAGAGAGGGTTCTGCTTCCATAGGTGGGGTGTTAACACTCAGTGATGTGGATGATGTGGTCAATACAGCCGTTCTCACATTTACCATTGCAGAGGATACTGCAATTCCATCAGGGTTTGAGCTGACCGAGAATGGTGCTTACAACTTTGATCCGACTGATCCGGCCTATGACCACCTTAAAGAGGGAGATCTGACCACACTGACAATCCCGGTCACCATCACCAACGAAAATGGAGAGACCAGCGTCAGCCGGATTCAGATTACCGTAATTGGCACCAACGATACGCCGGTTGCAGGGGCGGAAGTTACCAAAGAGCTTGCAGAAGGTTCCGCTGTTATCAGTGGTCAGTTAACTTCAACTGATCTGGATGATCATGCGACGGCTGCATTTACCGTAAGCGCTGGAAGCGAAACGCCTGCTGGCTTTATTTTGAGTGAAGATGGCTCCTACAGCTTTGATCCGACTGATCCTGCCTATGACCATCTTGATGAGGGCGTCCCCGTCACACTGACCATCCCGGTCACCGTCACCGATGATCATGGTGCTACCGATACAACACAGATCCGGATCACCGTCACCGGCACCAACGACCTGCCAGTTGCCGAAGATGTGACAAAAACATTGGCTGAAGGCTCCGCTGCCATCACAGGTCAGATGAGTTACAGTGACCCGGATGATAATGCGAGCGCCACCTTTACCCTGGCTGAAGAGAGTCAGGCGCCTGCCGGTTTTGTACTCAATGAGGATGGCTCTTACAGCTTCGATCCGGCTGATGCAGCCTATGATCATCTCAGCGTTGGCACCTATACCACACTGACGATTCCTGTGACGGTTACTGATAGTGACGGTACAGGCGACACAGCTCAGATTCAGATTAACGTTATCGGCACTAACGATGCGCCTGTTGCGACGCTGGAAGAGGTCACCGTAGATGAGGGCGCAAGCTCAATTTCCGGTCAGTTGACAGCAACAGATGTGGATGATGATTCAACTGTCACATTTGCCGTGACAGAAGAGAGTCAAGTGCCTGCCGGTTTTGTGCTGAAAGACGATGGTTCCTACAGCTTTGACCCGACTGACCCGGCCTATGACCATCTTAACGTGGGCATGTCTACCACACTGACCATTCCGGTCATCGTCACCGACAATAATGGAGCCACTGATACAACACAGATTCGGCTTACAGTAATCGGCACCAATGATGCGCCGATTGCAGGGGCGGAAGTGACCAATACGCTTACTGAAGACTCTACTGCTATCACCGGCCAACTGACATCGACTGATGTGGATGATAATGCAACAGCATCCTATGCGATAACTGCAGGTAGTGAGACGCCTGTCGGTTTTATGCTGAATGACGATGGCTCTTACAGCTTTGATCCCACAGGTGAGACCTATGATTATCTGAATGTTGGTGACTCCAAAATTCTCATTGTTCCAGTCACTGTAACGGATGAAAATGGCGCTACCGATACCACACAGATAAAAATCACCGTAACGGGCACTGATGACAGCCCGGTTGTTGTTTATGAGCAAACCACTGTTGATGAGGGTGATCCTTCCATAACCGGAAATGTAGTTGTCAGTGATGTGGATAATAATGACTTCACTGTTTACTTTGACGTAACTGAAGCGGATGTGCCCGCTGGATTCGAGCTCAACAGTGATGGCTCTTACAGCTTTGATCCGACTGATCCAGCCTATGACTACCTCAATGTTGGTGATGAAAAGGTATTAACGGTCCCGGTAACAGCCACATTTTATGGCGCTGATACCGTCAGGGCGGTTACTACCGATGTTCAGATCACCATAAGAGGTACCGATGATGCACCGGTCACGAGCATTGATACCCATGTTGTAGATGAGGGAGCAAGCTTGATAGGTGGTCAATTGATCACCTCTGATGTGGACAACGATACGACTGCAAACAGATTTACCGTTGCTGACGGAGCTGAAATCCCCATCGGATTTGTGCTGCATGAGGATGGTTCCTATAGCTTTGATCCGGCCAATGCAGCCTACGAGCACCTCAAGGTAGGTGCGACAGAAGAATTTATCATTCCTGTTGCTGTACGTGATGATGCGGGCATTACCGATACCACAGAAATCACAATCACCCTGAACGGAACCAATGACGCACCGGTGGCCAGCGCCGAAGTTACGAAGGCTGTGGAAGAGGGCGGGGCAGCCATCACCGGTCAACTTACATCTACCGACCTGGATGATGATGCTACCGCCGTATTTAGCGTATCAGATGGGCAGGACACGCCAGCTGGATTTGTGCTGAATGCAGATGGCTCCTACAGCTTTGACCCAACAGATACCGCCTATGATCACATCAGTGAGGGCGCTATTGATATAGTCACGGTCCCAGTCACGGTCACCGATGAACATGGTGCCACCGATACCACCCAAATCAGGATCACCATCACCGGAACCAACGATGAGCCTGTTGCTGGAGCGGAAGTGGTAGCGACTGTTGATGAAGGTTCAGATATCATCACGGGTCAGCTGGATTATACCGATCCGGATGATGATGCTGTTATCACATTTGCCATCAGTGAAGACGCGGTTGTTCCGGCTGGGTTTGTGCTCAATGACGACGGCTCCTACAGTTTCGATCCAAAAGACGAAGCCTATGAACATCTGAATGTTGGTGATCAGGATACATATATCATCCCTGTGACCTTGACCGATAATACGGGTGCAAGCGATACCACACAGATAACGATCACCGTCATTGGCACCAACGATGGGCCTGTTGCAACAGGTAGTGGAGCCGCTGTATTTGCTGGCGCTGCTGTCATCGCCGGAGCAGTGACTTCAACGGATCTGGATGATGATGCAACCGCAGCTTATACCATAAGCCAAGGTTTTGAAGCGCCCGCCGGGTTTGCATTGAACGAAAATGGTTCTTATAGCTTTGACCCTGGCAATTCAGCCTATGAGTTCATCGAGGTGGGTCAGAAAGTTCAAATCGGGGTCCCGGTAACGGTTACCGATGATAATGGTGATGTTGACACTGCGATGGTTACACTCACTGTCGAGGGAACCTATGTTCCACCTGTGGACGGTGATGGCAGTAGCAATACTGACAACCCAACGGACAATTCAACTGACAACAGTGCTGATACCTATGGTGGCGGTGGCGGCGATAGTGGTGGAGGCAGTGGTGGTGGTGGAGGCGATGGCGGTAGTGGCGGTGGTGGCGATGGCGGTAGTGGCGGCAGTGGTGGCGGTGGCGATAGCGGCAGTACTGCAAGTTACAGCACTGGCACTGGCACTGGCACTGGCACTGGCACTGGCACCGGCACCGGCACCGGCACCGGCACAACTGGCGGAACGGGCAGTGGAGGAAGTTGGTCAACGGTCGATGCTGCTGATGGTTCAATTGGAATCTTGGGTGACGGTGAAGGATTAGCCGAGCTGCAAGAGATTAGCTTCAAGGAGGCTGATCCTCGCGTAACAGGCCAACTCCAGGTTCAGGGAACATATAGTATCGCTGCAGGCACTGAGATAGACGGGTTTCAACTGGACGCCAATGGTTCGTACTCCTTTGATCCATCTGACCCGGCCTACGATCATCTCAATGTTGGTGACTCAGAAGATTTGATGACTGAAGTGACGGTCACCCTAAGTGACGGTTCAGTTAATAACATTCAGATACTGATTAGCATTGAAGGTACAAATGATCTCCCGGAGGTTGGTGAACCTGAGCAGATTGTTGAAGCGGAAGGTGGCGCTGTCGCCGATGGTCAGTTATTTGCCATTGACCTGGATGATCATGCAACCGCAACATTTACTGTTGGGGCGGGTTATGAAGTGCCGGTCGGGTTTGTTCTGAATGAAGACGGGTCGTTTTCATTCGATCCAAATCAGGAAGAGTATGACTACCTCCCTGAAGGTGCCATGCTTGATTATTCGATTCCGGTTATCGTTACCGATGACCAAGGTGGAACGGATAGTACCCAGATCAAAATTACTGTAACCGGCACAGATGACGCGCCTGTGGCCAGCTATCAAGAGGTCTCTGTAGAGGAGAGTTCGGGTGTCATCAGTGGAGAGGTGCCAACGATCACGGATGTGGATAATATCGTAGATGAGACATCCCTATTTACATTTGCCATGGCAGACGGTGCTGAAGCTCCGGCCGGGTTTGTACTCAATGAAGATGGCTCCTACCGTTTTGATCCCACCGTTGAGGCCTACGCACATCTTAATATTGATGATTCAGCACTGCTTACCATTTCAGTAACGATCACGGATGTTCGCGGTGCCAGCAGCACTTCACAGATACAGATCACTGTTACCGGCAGTAATGATGCGCCGGTTGCCGAAGCAGTAACAAGAACAGCGGCTGAAGGTTCATCCATCAGTGGTCAGCTAACGTCCAGCGATCTGGATGATAATGCCACGGCAACATACACGATTAGCGACGGTGGCGATGTGCCGGATGGGTTTGTACTGAATGAAGATGGTTCATATTCATTCGATCCCGCCGACTCAATTTATGATCATCTTAATGTCGGTGATTCAATCCCACTGACCATTCCGGTCACGGTGACGGATGAACATGGGGCAACCGATACCACTGAGATTCAGATCACTGTTATGGGGACCAACGACGCACCCGTTGCGGGCGTTGAAGTAACAGGGAGTTCTGGTGAAGGGGGAGAGGTCATCTCGGGGCAGTTAACTTCCACCGATCTGGACGATAATGCGACGGCAATATTTACCGTCTCTGAAGGCAATGATGCGCCAGGTGGATTTGTTCTGAATGAAGACGGTTCATACGCATTCGACCCGAATCACCCAGCCTATGACTACCTGAATGACGGTGATCCGGTAACCGTGACCATCCCGGTCACGGTTACCGATGACCAGGGTGGAACGGATACCACCCAGATAGAGATCACCGTCACCGGTACCAATGACGCGCCTGTTGCGGTCCTCGAACAAGTCGCTGTAGACGAAGCGGCGGGGATTATTACGGGTCAGATGAGATCCATTGATCCGGATAATGATGCCACTGCGACCTATGTAATAAGAGAAGGTAGCGATGCTCCTGCCGGGTTTGTACTGAATGAAGATGGCTCCTACAGTTTTGATCCGACGGACGCCACTTACAGTCACCTGGCTGCGGGTGCCGATGAACTGGTGGTTATTCCGGTCAAGGCTACCTATTTTGACGGTGCGACAGATACGACCCAGATTCAGATCACGATCACCGGCACCAATGACGCACCCGTTGCGGGCGTTGAGGTTATCGAAATGCTGGATGAGAACTCAGCTCTCATCAGTGGTCAGCTTACTTCAACTGATCTGGATGATGATGCCACCGCAGTATTCACCGTCAGTGAGGGTGTTGAAACAGCTGCCGGGTTTGTGCTGAACGAAGATGGATCGTACAGCTTTGATCCAACGGATGGTGCCTATGACTACCTCGGTGCAGGTGTTGAAACTATCGTGAATATCCCTGTCACGGTCACAGATGATCAGGGTGGAACGGATACCACCCGGATATCTATTACCATCACCGGCACCAACGATGCACCGGTTGTAAACCTTGAAACAGTCACTGTAGATGAGAGTAGTGGAATCATCAGCGGCAAGGTGATCTCCAGTGATCTGGATGAAAACTCGACGGCGCTGTTTAGTATTACTGAAGGCGCTGAAATTCCCGCCGGATTTATACTGAATGAAGATGGATCCTACCGCTTTGATTCGGCTGATCCGGCCTATGCTCATTTGAGTACAGGTGTTGAAGCCGTTTTAACCATCCATGTTATGGTCACCGATGATCAGGGTGCAACCAGCAGCACCCAGATAGAGATTACTGTTACCGGCACCAACGACGCACCGGTGGTTTCGAGTGCCACTACATTTAGCAGTATTGAAGATACGACAATTACTATTACTGAAGCTCAGCTGCTGGCTCAAGCTACGGATGTTGAAGGTGATAATCTGAGTGTTACAAATCTTGCCACCAACAACGGAATCCTAGTCAATAACGGGGATGGTACCTGGAGTCTTACACCTGCTCCAAACTTCAATGGTGAGGTAAAGATCAGATACGATGTCTCTGATGGAACAGCGCTGGTCACGACTACAGCCAGCATCGAAGTTGCTGCTGTCAACGATGCCGCTGAGGTCGCAGCTTCTCTATCCCTCGCCATGAACGACAAGGGCACGCTCACCCTCACCCAGGAACAGCTCCTGGCAAATGCTTCCGATGTGGATGGCGATGTGCTGACAGTTGAAAACCTGACAGCCAGCGGTGGCACACTTGTTGATAACGGAGACAGTACCTGGATCTTCACGCCGGATAATAGTTTTAATGGCGAGATCAACCTGAACTACGATGTCAATGATGGCACCGCACTTACTTCGGTCACCGGAACAATCGATGTTCAAAAAGTGACAGGTGCTGACGGCATCCTTAGCGGTACTGCCGCCGACGATACCATCATCGGTGGCTCGGGCAATGATAATATCGATGGTGGTGAGGGAGAGGATACTGTCATCTATACGGGAAACCGTGATGAATATAATATTGCTGCGAATACTGATGGCTCCTACACCATTGAAGACACCGTTGCCGGTCGCGATGGAATAGACACCCTGTCTAATATTGAGCTACTCGATTTCAACGATGCAACATTTGAAAATACCGCTCAGGATTGGACTCAAGTAGTTGAACAGTCCTTCGATTCAAATTCAGAAAGCTCTGCGGGCACTGACTGGACAGAGGCCATAGACAGTGTGGCTGATGATACAGACCCTGCCGCAGACGCAATAGATTTTGATGCTGGAGGCGATTTGCCCCCACTTCCAGAGGAGGACGAAGAGCCACCTTTGTTTTGACAGGTGTTGTAGTAAGCAGTATCGGGTGTAACTTCTTAAAAACCCCGTGTTATAGGGGGGCAGTAACACCTGAAAGTTATCCATCTGCACTCACTGCTGTCCCGTTAACTTTGTAGTATGTTGCAGTAACTCCTTTGGTGGAGGTGTTTTTTAGGGCGCATATATCAACAGCAACATGACATACTGCAATAGAACATTCCCTCTCCCTATGAGGGAGAGGGCCAGGGTGAGGGTGAATTAAATCAACGACTTATCTATTGATCCCCCTCACCCCAACCCTCTCCCCAAAGGGGAGAGGGAGTTAACGGGACAGCAGTGATCTGCACTGGGTTATTGAGAAGTTACAGAAGTTACACTAAATCTGCCTGTAGCCTTGATTTCACTCCACTCATCAACCCAGGTTACAGGTTGTTTTATTCAATCCCAGGGGCGAGCAATTACCTATATGCTATACGTCTTGCCGAGATTGACCGAATGCTCACGCCCGGCCCTGAAGATGATCAGGCTCTCCATCGCCACCTTGAAATGGAATGGCTTGCCGATTGTTAGGTTGAGCTGGCTGGGGGTGATGGTTGGTATGATTGTTCCATCCTCCAGCCTGAGCGTGTAGTGGGTGACAGCTCCCTGAAATCGCTTTTTGATAATGGTTCCGAACTTCACGCTACTCTTGTCATAGAGTAGGTGGTCGGGGCGAAGCAGGAATTCGATAGGCTTGTCGGCCTGAATCTCACGGTTCTCACCGTCGAAACGGAAGGTGCCAAGCTCGGAGCTGAGGGAGTTGTCAGGATGCACGAAGCCCTCAATTAAAGCGCCGTTGCCTGTGTTGCTGGCGACATGCCTGTTGTTCGGGCGGTAGTAGAGGTTGATGGGGCTGTCCCACTGCGGCAGTGCGTCACGCTGTAGCACCCCCATAGTATCCGCGATGGCCTGGGCCGGTTGCAGACTCTCTGTGACGATCAGCGTGGTTACTTTGCGTGCTCTGAGTATCTCCTCGACTTCGTCGATAAATCCCATTCTTTGTGCAGAAGGCTGCTTGGCAAACGGCTCATCCCAGAGTAGCAGTGTCGGCTCGGTGATCAGTGCCCGGGCCAGCGTTGCACGCTGGATCTCCTCATCCGGGAGCTCCTCGATCCGGTATTTTTCATATCCCATAAGGTCGACCACCTTAAGTACCTCCTGTGCCCTCGCTACTCTCTCGCGTCTTTTGAGAGTATGTATGGCCAGCTGAATATTGTTGTTGAGGGAGAGGTGGGGGATGAGTGAGGGCTCGCGTGTAATGATGCTGCAGTTACGCTGCTCCGGGCGCATGGTGTAGTCGGGAGCCGAGATATGGTTACCCGCCAGAATGATCTTGCCACGGTTGATTGGGAGCAGCCCTTTGATTGCCCGTAAGATGGTCGAGCCGGCGCTGTTGCGGTCACCCAAGAGCACCCCAATCTCTCCAGTGTTAATGGTGAAGGAGAGGGGGGTGGTGATGGGCACGCTCGTGGCAGGGCACTGGATGGTTTTTACTTTGAGCAGGTTGTGCATGGTGTCGTCTAGCGTCTGTTCAGTGTTTGGGAGAAGAGGGTTCGGTAGTGTGCTACCACAATGGGTATGGTGAGTAGACCGAGCAGTATCAGTGTAAGCGCCGGTGCTGAGACGTCACTGTTGCTGTGGCGCACAACGCCATCGTAGCACACGACCGCAATGCTCTCTCCCTCTGTGGGGTGGAGCAGGTATGTTGCTGGCAGTTCACGCACAACAAAGCTGAAGGTTAACAGCAGGATTAGCAGTGCTCTACGACGCAGGTACGGTAGATAGCGATAGATAACGCCAGCGTGGGAGAGGTCCGTGGCGGCACTCACCTCAGTGGTGGTGCGCTGCAGCTCTGTAAACAGTACCCGGTTCTGTGGTTGTGCCTGCGGGGTTGTCTGGAGATGATAGGCAAGCAGCAGGGTGGCGAGGCTGAAGAGCAGTGTAAGTGGATCGGTGACGCTCGGCGGTAGTGTGCTGATGAAGTAGAGTCGGGTGAGCTGGTCGAGCACGAACAGTGCTGTAACCGCCAGTAGCAGTGGAGGTGTCGAGGCGAGTAAAGCCGCTGGTCCTATTGATTTTGTGGGCCTATTTTTCGGCCTTGTAAGTGTGACAAGCAGGGAGAGGAGGGTGATGCCGACCGCCATGGTACCGAAGGTGAGGCTGTTGAGCAGCGGTTGTGCAATCCTTTCAAGTGGGGGGGTGCCCCAGGTGGCCAGTTGAAGCGAGGGCGCTATAACTGTAAACAGCAGGATGGCTGAGGAGAGCGCTATCGTCGTAATCGCCACCGCACGGTTGGCGCTGTTGTTGGGCTCTCTCTCTCTGTAGTCGCCAAATAGAGGTGGAACACCACTAAGCTTGTGTCCGGCGGTGGTGATGGCGAGTGCAGTCAAAAGCAGCAGCAGTCCAGATGTGATCAACAGATCGAGCTGTCTCATCCCTTGCCACAGGTCTAAGAGTAGCGTGGTCACTGTCGGTAGATTGGAAATCTTCTGTGTGGCAAAGTCGCTGAGGGTGAAAAGCAGTATCAGTGTCAGTCCCGATAGTGCCGGATAGCGGATGTTCATTAGGGTAAATCGTAGGGAGTAGTAACCGCTGGAAAATCCGGAAAACTGCTCAGCATCGCAAAGGAGTGAGGCGTGCCGTCTGAGTGTAATCAATACGGGAATATAGATGTAGGGGTAGAGGGTGAGTGAGTAGGTGGTAACCGCTTTTATCAGTGCGTGGTGAGTAGTGCCTGAGTCAGTGCCGGGTAGGCTGTTAAAGAGCTGCTCTATTGCTTCAAATGGGCCGCTGCTGATATAGCTGAGTACAAAGGGGGGCATGGCCATTGGCAGCATAAGGAGCAGGGAGAGCGTTCTGCCTCCGGGGAGCCGGTAGTGGGCAAGTATCCACGCCAGGCTGATACCGAGTAGCAGTGTGCCGCCTGCCACGCCCGTGAGCAGCAGGGCGCTGTTGCCGATCAGCTCTGTAAGTTGATGACTCTCTAGCTGGTTCAGGGCTGTTCCATCAAGATCAACGGCACTGGCTTGGGGTGCAAAAAAGAGAAGGGCCAATACGGTAATGAGGGAAAGAGCAGGCAGTGATCGTAAGTTTTCGCTGGTGCTCATAACGCCGCTTTTCGATAGAGTGACAGTGTAAGGGTGTCCGGTTCACTTTATGTGAGTTACTATTCTAGCACTGCTGCTGACTTGTGTGGTCGATCCCGAAGTTTAAATACACAATTTCTCTCGACTAAACTTTGCTTTAGTTGTATATTTCATGCACTTCAACGGCAGTAATATTAAGTGGGTCATCATCGGGGAATTCCCTGGTAGGTGTTTGATACGTAAGAGATAAGCACTCTCCATTCCATAGGGCTATAACGAGTGCTGTAGTTTAGAGCTGATAAGGAAAAATGAACTTACCTCAAATTATAGCGGGACTACTCGCATTCAGCCTGGGTTTATGGGGGCTCACCGCCTGGTGGTATTCAGTCGAGGAGTTTCTGCGCGGTGCCGTTCCCCTGCTGTTGATACTCTTTGGCATAGGTGCACTAATGGCTGGCGTCAGTCGTGGCCGTGTAGAGGCCGACAAGACCAGCGATCAGGAGTTGATGGATCAGCTCAATAGTGCCGATAACGAACTCGCCGGGCGCTCGAAACCCCGTCATAACAACGCAACAGATAGCGATTAATGGACCTTAACTTCGGCAACCAAGAGCGCTGCGGTAAAGAGACGCGGAGATACATCTATGTGATGGGGGGGGTAGCCCTATTCATTCTGATCTCCACCTATATCTACCAATATCACTATCTGCCGGGTAAGGTACATAAGAGACAGGGAGAGGTCGCCGCCATCAACCGAATTCAGCCCCCAAGAACCCAGGTCGCAGGCTTCGCTACCGCTCCCGGCGGCATGGGGATGAATGTTGCCGCTCCCGGTGTACCTCCCGTGATCGGTGCCAATGCCACACCCCCAGGTGGCCATCAAGGGGATGGTCGTAGCCGGATGGTCTGTAGTAGCTGCCACCAGGTGAACGGAGCCACAGGTGCAACCGCAGCCTTCACCAATGGCCCGATGATGCGGCAGGTCGATAATATCGTTCGCAACGACTTCGCCGCCGTGGTAAAGGGGCTGAAGGGGAGTGTCGTCAATATCAATTCGGTACAGACCGCAGTCGTCAATAATCGCACAGCACCTCCCGCCGACGGCAAACCCCACTTCGCCGACCCCTTTAGCGGCACCAGTGTCGAAAGTGTCGGTTCGGGGGTGGTTGTTAGCCCTAACGGCTACATCGTCACCAACAGCCATGTGGTTAAAAACAGTACAGGACTATCTATCACCGTCTTTGGTGACATGGGGCCGAAACGCTACCGCGGGGAGGTGGTCAAGCTCGATGAGACTATCGACTTGGCGCTGCTTAAAATTAGTCCTGATGAGATACTCAAGCCAGCGCGCCTGGGCGATAGCAAGCAGGTGCAGATCGCCGATCCAGTGATCACCATCGGCAGTCCGTTTGGTCTTGATCAGACCGTCAGTCGTGGCATCGTTTCTGGGTTGCGTCGAGCAGTGGTGATAGATAGCGTTACCCACGATCAACTGATCCAGACGGATGCAGCGATCAATCAGGGTAACTCAGGCGGCGCTATGGTCAATCGTAACGGCGAGGTGACCGGTATCAATACGGCGATCTACACCCCGACCGGTGCCTTCTCGGGTATCGGCTTTGCGATCCCGATCAATAAGGTGAAGCGCTTCATCCAAGATATGATACAACCTGACCCGCAGGCAATGAATCCAGGTGCTACTGCGCAGGGCGTTGCTTGGGGCAACGGCGGCGTAATAGGACGGAATATCGCCGCCACCCAGGGTCCACCAATCAGGGCCAATGCGCCTGTTCCGGGCAACCATTTACGTGATGGCCGGGGAAAAATGGCCTGTGAATCCTGTCATCGGATCACTGGCGGTGGCAAGTGGAGAGGCACACCGGCGGCGTTTACGCCTGGGATGGGGCAGCACAATTACAACGCACCAAATAGAGGTATGAGCCCACCGAGTGCTGGTATGGGTACTCCAGGCATAGGCATGGGTCGGAATGCGGCTGCACAGCAATCTCTCAGCGCTCTCTTTCCGCTCCCGCTGGCGGTCGCCGGGCAGACGGTTGCTCAAGTAAATCTTAACGGGGCACTGCTTGATCCGCTTACCCCACAGTTACAGCATAAAATCAATGCACAGGTTGCCGATGGCGCCTTCATCTCCTCGGTCTACCCCGATTCTGCAGCTGAACGTGCCGGGCTGCAGGCGGGGGATATCATATTTAAAGTTGATGGGCGCTGGGTGATGTCACCTCAGGAGGTGATCAATGCCATTGGTGATTACATGGCGGGGGATAACATTCGTCTCGGGGTCTACAGTGGTGGACGGCGGCGCAATGTTTATCTGGTGTTGAGTGGCCAGAATACGGGTGCAGTAGTACCTCAGTAGCCTACTTACACTATAGGCTAAGCGGTATTCATCGACTACATTAAGATGGTTGTACGAAACGTTTTGCGGGTTTTTGGCATGGCATCAAGCAAGCTTGCTGAACACTGGAATTTGTTGTTTCACAGCTTGGTTGTACGGTAGAGGACTATATTGAGTGTTTAAAGCGGTTATGTCACTTATCGTTATTATTACGATGCTGATTTTTGCCTCTCAGAATATGGAAGAGGCTGAAATTCATGTGGTTGCGGGAAGGCCGGCACAGGTTCCGCTGATACTGATTGTTGCCATCTCTTTTGTGAGTGGATACGCCGTAGCGATCCTCTCGTTCATATTTAGTAACAGCCGTAAACGAAAAAAAGATCGACAACCACCAAGTAACCAGCCACCGAGTAGGCGGCGCTAGGTGGCAATACATAGTAAAGGTTATTGGGGAATGAGCTCTCTCTTATGAGATATTCAAAGTGTGTCAGGTGTGCGAGTCTGGTGGGATGGGTTGGTCTTGTGACTAATCTTATTCTTCTGATTCTTAAGGGTTTTGTCGGCATCATCTCCGGCTCCCAGGCGCTGTTGGCTGATGCGATGTACTCAGCAAAAGATGTTATTAGCTCTATACTTGTGATCATCGGTCTCAAGGTATCGAGCCGTCCGCTCGACAGGGAACACCCCTACGGGCATGGCAAGATTGAGTTTATCCTGTCGATGGTGGTTAGTGTTGTCTTCCTCACTGTAACCGCATTCCTCTTTGTTCATGCGGTGCAGATTCTGACCAACGGCGATGAACATCGGGCGCCCCACATGATTGCCCTCTGGACCGCGCTTATTTCCGTGTCTGTCAACGTAGTAATGTACTTCTACTCACGCTGCGTTTCGGTCGAGGTCAACAGCCCAATGGTGCGCACTCTGTCACAGCATCATTATGCAGATGCCACCTCATCGGTGGCGGTTGCAGTCGGTATTATTGGCGCGCACTACCTGGCAATGCCCTGGATCGATACGGTGGTTGCGCTGTTTGAGATCGCTCATCTGATGTATCTGGGTGGCGATGTCTTCAAAGAGGCATACAAGGGTCTTATGGATCGAAGTGCCCCAAATACAGTCCGTGAGAAGCTCGACGAGCTAGCGAGGCGGGTCGATGGTGTACATGATGTCGATGAGTTACGAACGCGTCTGGTTGGCCAGGAGATATGGGTTGACCTGATTATCCAGGTTGATCCTGAGCTGAGTGTTGAAGCGGCGAATGAGATCTGTGAGCGGGTGGTGGAGCGCCTCTGTGCCAGGGTGGCGCATGTCGGTAGCGTCCAGGTACAGTTTACCGCCCACGATATTATCCATGCCAGCCATGATCAGGATCTTCTTCCTGATGGCGTGACGCCGTAGTTTGTGAAGGCAAAGCAAATGGATAGAGACGAATTTCACCTGACCCCCAACCACCTGGTCTTCTGTGACAAGCGCTGGAAGCCAGCGGCAGTGTTGCTGGGTACTGCGGTGCTGTTGACCTTTCTCTGGGCGCTCTATTTGCTGGGCATCTCGCTTGATGACTACACCCTCGACGACTACTCGATAGAGCATCATCCCACCCATATCCTGCAAGGTGATGGAAGCGCTGCCCAGCCGGTTGCCGGCGAGCTGGATGTGCTGCAGCGCAAGCTGACACCGGCAATCGTCCATATTCATGGACGGGGCCAGCTGCAGCGGGGGCAGGGGGTGCCATCAATCATCTCCTCTGGCGTAATCGTCCACCCGGCGGGTTATCTGATCACCACGGCCCATGGCTTGGCCGGTCATCACATGTTGTTTGCTGATGTGCCGACGGACAACGGCCTCAAACGTTATGAGGCATCTCTGATAAAGACAGATCCACTCTACGATGTGGCACTGCTGAAAATTAATACCAACGATCGATTCCTCTTCCTCAAGATCGCCGATACTACACAGATGCCCCAGGGTACCCCCCTCTACGCCTTTGGTCTTGGTCACAACAGTTCGATCATCGGGAAACAGGGTGGTCTGCAGCAGCGCGGGGTGATGGTGCAGGCTGGCAACCAGAGTCTCTCGCGTCTGTTCAAGACCGATGCCGTCTACTCATGGGAGCAGACCGGTGGCGCCCTGGTCACCGGCGGTGCCGAGCTTGCCGGTATCAATCTGGCGATGACAGGTGCCAGCGGAACCGTTCTGGGTTATGCCATACCGGCACATCTGCTACAGAAGGCGTTTAGTGATGAGCTGTCGCTGGCAGCCGCCACTTCAGTGCAAGCCATGCAGGTGGCGGCGTGGCCGGTATTTGGCGTGAACATGGCCGCTACGACCACGTCACCGGCGGCCCCAGGTACAGCTAATGTTGAACACCAAAGCAGCTTCACTATCTCGGGTCACAGCATCGAATCAGCCATAGGTTTGGTGCTACTTGGCCTGGCGGCAGGAATTACCGGCGGCATGATCTCCATGGGTGGCGGCATTATTCTGGTCAGTGGAATGTTGATCTTCTTCGGTTACGGTATGGGCTTGATCCGTCCTGTCTCGTTCATTACCAACGTCTTTACCTACGGCGCAGCTGCGCTGCGAAATCGCTCATCCGGTCTGGTGATGTGGAGTAGGGTTATGCGCCTTATTCCCTGGGCGATAGGCGGTGTCATTATCGGTTATCTGGCGGGTAGCCAACTGGATGATCAGATGGTGGGTTACCTGCTTGGTATCTTCGCCCTGCTGATTGCCGCCAAGACGCTGCATGAGATCTTTCAGGGCGAAGAGGAAGAGAAGGTTGTCTACAGCGGTGCCGAAGAGAGCCATGATACAGATAGGGTTGAGGATGAACCGATCGATGCTCTACTTGAGATGACTGACGACAACCAGCAGGCAGCTACCGGCAAGCGTAGTACAGGCATCCTTGAGGATGGCATCCTCGGCGTTCCGATGGGATTGGTCAGCGGTGTTCTCGGTATCAGCGGTGGTGTTGTCGAGGTGCCGCTGCAGCGCTACTTCTCCAACATTTCAATACATAATGCGATTGCCAACAGCTCTGTAATGGTCTTCTGGGCTTCACTGGCTGCTGCAGTTGTATCGCTGGTTCATGGACACGCTATTGGTGCCTTTGAGTGGCAGACCCCGATCGGTATAGCTCTGATCATGGTTCCCAGTGCCTATATTGGTGGGATGATGGGGGCGAAGATGTTGCGTCATATACCGGCCGATAAGTTAAAGTGGATCTATGTGGCACTGATGTTGGTGATCGGAATCCGGATGTTGTTTGGACAGTAGTGAAATTGCGGTTTACCGTCATCGATACTGTACTCAAATAAATAGCGACCTAAACCGCTAAGCGGTTACAAATCAGAGAGTAACCAACCAACTGATTACGGTTTTATTACTCAAGAGTTACAAGAGAGAAAGCATTAATGAATATCAAAATGGATCTGTATGATCTACTGGGGCTCTATACAAAGGCCGCAGTCTCTATTGCAGGGGAGTTGAGTAACTCATTTGTTCAGCGTTTTCAGAAGCTGTTCACCATTGATGACGAGCTGAGATACAACTACTTTCGTGACAAGGGCATTGCCCATGCCAAGGCGCGGCGCTATCGTCAAGCGGTGGTAATCATGAAACAGTTGCATCAAATTGATCCGGAGGATGCAGATGTTGCCCTCTATCTCGGTATCAGCTGGATGAAAGTGGGCGAGAGGGATGAGGGGGTGGATCTGCTTGAATCTACCCACGCGAACTATCCAGACAACGTCCGGGTCACCACTATCCTCTCCATCGCTTACATGCAGGGCGAGGATTACGATAAGGCTATTCCCCTGCTACAGGCGCTGGTGGGGGCGTCACCGGAAGATGCCAAGGCGTACTTTCGCCTGGGTGAGGCCTGTTACAAGGCAGAACAGAGCGCTCAGGCTGCCGAGGCGCTGCTCAAAGCATCAGAACTCAACCCGGATGATGCCAGCATATTTAAACTGCTCGGCTCCGTCTATGAAACACTGGAGAGGGATGGCGATGCCATGGAGATGTTTAAACGAGCAATGGATCTTGAAAAAAAGTAACAGTTTCAGATTGAACGGAGCGGATTGGCGAAGCGATTATGGTAGGTGAATTTGACGGTAAAGAGCGGGTACGCGATAGCCAGGAACGGCTGCGTGAGCTCTATCATGACGAGGTAAATCCCAGCTTTCGCGTACCGCATATGCCCGCCGCAAAGACGGTGATCTTTATCACCTTGATTATGCTGGCGCTCTTTTCCGCGACGCTGCTGTTCAAGTTTAACTACTTTATTACCATGCAAGAGGTGGTACTGGCCAAACGTGGTCATCTCGAAGGGGCATTCCAGCGCCGTACAAACCTATTTGAGAATCTGCTCAAGCTCACCTTAAACCATGCGGCACTGGAACATGAAGTCTTCTCCCATGTTGCCGATGCGCGCAAAGACATCATCAAGAAGCTGCGGCTACCACCCGAGATTCAGCGGTCTCTGGAGGCGAGCCTGGCAGATCAGAAGTCTCCGGATTTCAATAATATTGGTAAGGCTTTGACAAGTTTGAACAGTAACGGTATCGAGACCTCAATGGGGCGGCTACTGGGACTGGTTGAGCAGTACCCAAATATAAAATCATCAGAGACCTATGCCCGGATGATGGAGTCGCTGATGACGATTGAGGATAGGATCTCCGATCGGCGTATGGTCTATCAGGAGTCGATTCGTGCCTTCAATCGTGAAATCTCCCGCTTCCCCTGGTATCTCCTGGCTAAGGGGACCGGCTTCAACCGGTTCGAGTACTTCACCGCTGAGGATGGTTCTCACTACCGGCCGCGAATCACCCCCGGGGTATTCGAGCAGCTGTTGCCAATGGTCGAACAGGGGCCAACAGATAACACCAAGGCGCAAGGTGAAGATAGTTTCACACCGTCGAAGAGCGGTGACACTACCGCTGACGGGGCGTCGGAGGGAGAGACAAGGGTCGATACTGATAGCGACAAAGGTGACACGCAATGATCTGGAGCTCCATAGGAATAGCGATCGGTCGAATAGCGACAGCAATCAGCGTCACCTATTCGATCAAAAAACTGGGAGATGACATTCATAAGGAGCGCTATGAGATCAAGCCTCACCGGATTTACAGCAGCCAGGAGGTGGCTAAGTTGTTGGGTATGAAGCGTCATGAGGTTCTTCTACTGATCTCCGCGGGGACGCTGCAGGGGCGCTTGGTGAGTGGGAATTACCGTGTTAGCGGTCAATGCATACTAGAGTATCTAAAAAATGAAGCATGAATATTGCAACGTGTGTCGCGATGAGGTGGTTTGGTGGGCTCTCATCGTCAACGTGGCGCAGATGACCTATAAAGGGTTGCTTGGCATGATGACCGGTAGTGCGGCACTGATTGCCGATGCGATGCACTCTGGGGCCGATGTGGTTGCCAGCGGTGTAACCATGGCGAGCCTGAAAATATCCAACAAGCCTGCCGACGAGTCTCACCCCTACGGTTACGGGAATATCCAGTTTATCTCCTCATCGATTGTCGGTCTGATCCTGATCATTGGTGCGATCTACCTCATCTACCAGTCGTCTATGTCAATAATTAACGGTGATATCAGCACCCCCAGTGTGGTGGCGGTTCTTGGTGCTGCTGTGTCGGCGCTGACCAATGAGCTGATGTATCGTTATCAGAGCTGTGTTGGTACCGAGAATAACAGCCCGGCAATTATGGCCAACGCCTGGGACAATCGCTCTGACGCCATCTCTTCACTTGCGGTGTTGGTTGGCATTGTGATCGCGGTGATGGGTTTTCCGATGGCGGACAACCTCGCTGCCATCGCTGTCGGTCTGTTGGTGATCCGTATTGGTGTTGAACTCAATACAGAAGCCATCAGCGGTCTGATGGATTCATCAATCGAGGTGGATGATCTGAAAACTGTCTACGATCTGATCAACGATGTAGAGGGAGTAGAAGGCATCGCTTACCTTCGCGGCCGAAACGTGGGTGAGAATCTTCACATCGAGGTCAACGTCAAGGTCAACCGCAACATATCAGTGGTCGAGTCTGACCGCATAGCCGAGTGGATCAAAGAGAAAGTAGAGTACGATATGTTCCATATCAGTGATGTCCTGGTACTGGTGACCCCGGTCGAGGTCGTCGGCAAGAAGAAAAAATCTCCCCTAGTGCCTGAGGCAGAGTGATCAATATGATTATTAAACAGCTAAAAAATGTGGGGCCCGAAACCTGGATCATGCTGGCAGGCGCACTTTTCCTCATCATTGTCATCATTGTAGCGATGGTGCCCGGTGAGACGGGTTTCGGCAGTGCAGCCTCACATACCCCGGTGCAGTCTCGTCCTTCCGGAGCGGCTGTCAACGGGCCTATGCCACAGAATCGAACCGTTGCCCAGATGCAGCCGGTACAAACTTTACCTATCTTCAGCTATGGTGGAGTTGTCGATCAGGCGGTAAATCGTGACCCCGGTGGCTGGGGACAGGTCCATATTCTTGTCAACGATGGTGCAGGGCTTACCCAGGAGGTCTCGCTGGCACCCGAGTGGTATCTGCAGTTTCAGGGGTGTCTGGTACAGCGGGGACAGCATGTAACGGGCGAAGGATTTCATTTTGATAGCGTCAATCGTGGCGGTTTGCTCTACGCCAAGAACGTGATTGTCAACGGGGTACGCTGTCGGCTGAGATCAGTCGAAGGATTGGCGTTGTGGTCGGACCAACTGCGCTGAGCTGTGTGCAGCGAGCGATAGGCGGGCAGATGTACTTGAATAGGGCTACCATCAAGCGGCAAGGGTTGTGGGTATTTATCCTGATGGTGATACTTGGCTTCGGAATTTTTTGGGAGGCGGCACTACGCGGGGCCCCGAAGCGGGCACTTAGTAACGCCTACATTGGTCGGCTGCCGAAGCCAACCGAACCGACGTTGCTAACGCCTCTACAGGAGCTGGTCGCCCCCCATAATGATTTTAAACCGATGGAAATCGCCCATATTCCTGTGATCAATATGGACCAGAGGATGCCTCACCCTTTTGTTGGGACATGTATCAACTGTCACCTTATCGAAGGCGGGGCAAAAGCGGGAAGTCAGTTTAAAACGCCGGTGGGGGCGATTCTTGAGCAGCTGAGTTCAAAGGTGGGCAAGCTTGGGCCTGCCATCATTCCACAGTCAGAGCGTCCCCATCCACCGGCAGGACGCTGTATCAAATGCCACAATCTCTTGGTACAGGTGCCGGTCGAGAAAAATGATTTTTTATGGCAATAGGGAAGCTAGTGGTCTTTTGCTGTCAGTATCGGAGTTAAAGCTGTGATTTGGACCTTTTTTGCAACGGGTATTTAACCTGCTATCGTAGTGATACACGCTCTAAAACTGGGTTATATGAAAACAATATGGTGGCAGCTGATAGACCCCTATAATATGTGTATGTATGTATGTATGTATGTATGTGTATGTATGCGTATGTGGGCCGGTTTTGAGGCGGTAGCTTTCAACAATATGGCATAAAAATAGTGACTGTTTGTATTGTTTTATTACGACTTACTGGCTAGACTTAAAAGCTATTGATCAAACTCTCTGAAAACTAGGGAAAGATTGAGTAGGGACAATAAGCATTTTTTTTTTATTGTGGCGTTAATTTAATCGACCTGCTATTTGTGGTATACATAAGAAAGATGAGCGATAAATGATCCGCTACAATTTTAGTTGAAGATGCGTGAGGTAGTTTTCAAACCGTAAGGGGGTATTTACTGTGGTTATACAACCGCTAAATCAAGGTGCTGTTGCGGCCATTCTAGGGAAGATTAACAGGCCAAACATAGAGGTCGAGGCTCTGGAAATGGAAGCAGAGGTAGCTCAAAACGCAGGGGCTGCAAAAGGCACTGCAGGTGCTACTAAAGGTAAGGTGGCTGCCGCTAAAGGTAAGGTGGCTGCCGCTAAAGGTAAGGTGGCTGCCGCTAAAGGTAAGGTGGTTGCCGCTAAAGCTAAGATGGTTGCTGCCAAAGGTGCGGCTGGTGCCAAAGGTGCGGCTGGTGCCAAAGGTGCGGCTGGTGCCAAAGGTGCGGCTGGTGCCAAAGGTGCGGCTGGTGCCAAAGGTGCGGCTGGT
>JBEVXV010000427.1:26349-31481 GCA_040505915.1 Sedimenticola sp.
GCCAAAGGTGCAGCAGCTGCAAAGAGTGCAGTCGGTACCAAGGCGGCCGCAGGATCGATAGCAAAATCTGCTAGCATTGGAGCGGGAGCGGTGGTCAGTCCGACTGCTATTATCGGTAATGAAGCCACGGTTGCCAGTAGTGCGGTGATCGGCGATGGTGCATTCATCGGTGAGGGTGTGAAGGTCGCCAGTGGCGTCAAGGTGGGTGAAGGGTCGGTCATTGGTTATGACGCAACCCTGGCTAAGGGTGCCACCATCTCCAAAGGGACAGTGATTGGTAACAACGCAACCGTGGGCAAGATGGCGACGGTCGGTAAGGGTGCTGTGGTCGGTAAGGGTGCTGTGGTCGGTAATGAGGCCACCATCATGAAGGGTGCCACGGTAGCCAAGGGTGCTGCGGTCAAAAATGGTGCCACAGTCGCAGCAAAGAAAGCCGTAGTAGCCAAGGGTGCTGCAGTGAAGGCGGGATCAGCGAATGCTGCAGGCGCTAATGTGGTAGCGATGGCAGGAACCGGCACGGCGCCGCAGATGATGTCGGTGATGGCAGCAGGGAAGGGTGGCGGTTCACTCGCTGCGGCAAATGCGACAACTGCCAAGGGAGTGGTGGCCGGCGGCGGTTTGGGTCTGGGTCTAGGCATTGGTACCTGGGGTGTCGTGTTGGTCGGTGGTCTTGCGGCAGCGGCAGTCTACGGCTACGTCAGCAGCCGCAGGGCTGAGGCAAAACAGTCGAACGAAGAGCAGACCTTTGCCGCGCAGCGAGAAGAAGATATCGATGAAGCTGTAGTGGTTACCCCCTAGGTGTGATTTGACCAAGCAGCGTAGCACTATAAAAATTATTTAGTTTTTGGAGAGAGTTATGAGCGTGGAAGTTGTTGTCCATGGTGAAGATAGTATGAAGTCGCAGATTTTGTCAGTGATGAGCTACCTTGGGGTACTGGTCTTTGTTCCGCTTGTCACCAATCGTGACGATGAATATGTCCACTTCCATGCTCGCCAGGGGCTTGTGATATGGGCATTTAGCGTTTTGGCCATATTTATGCTCTATCTGCCCGGCATAGGTAAGTTGTTTTTCAGCTTTATGGCGATGGCCGTGCTTGCTTACTCGGCTATCGGCATTGTCTCGGTGTTGCTGCACAAAGCGTGGAAACTACCGTTCGTCAGTGGGATTGCCTCTAAGCTCTGATCTCTGCAACAGAGTACACAAACGCTCCGCAGGGGAGCAGTTCGCTGATCTGTTTCCCTGCTCCTCCGTTTGCCGATAGTGAAGCGATATAACGTGAACGTAGAGAATCACCACCGTAACACGCTCTATCTGATTGCAGCGCTGTGCATGATCTTCATGACAATGATTCTTGCGCTGCAGCCAATCTATCTGCGCACCGTGCTGGGCATTTCACTTGATGACGCCGGTGTGATCAATGCAAATATACAAGTTTTGACAGAGGTTTTCGATCTACTGGTCATAGGATATCTGGGGCATCTCTCGGACCTTTACGGTCGGGTTAAGGTAGTGGTATGGGGTTTTGTAGTTGCGGGGCTCTCTGCTCTGTTGATTCCGCTCTCCCTTGAGATCGGGCTGGCTGTCGGCATAGGCGGCTTGGCTGTTTTCTATCTGATGCGCGTATTCATGTCACTGGGTACGACCGCAGTTTGGCCCCAACTGGCAGCGGTGACAGGTGATTTTTCAAAGCGCGATGACCGTGCCCAGCTGATGTCGAAGATGGCCTTTATGATGGCTTTCGGTGCCACACTGGTCTACGCAATTTTGATGCAGTTGCCGAAATATATAGGCCTATTGCCGTCGATGTATGTGATCCCTGCCGTCGCTCTTATCGGTGCTTGGCTCGCCAACCGCTCCCTGGTCGACGTTGCTGAAGTAAGCGAGAATCGCAAGATACCCTGGCGAGAGGTGTATCGGCTGGTAAGGGGTGATCAGCGTCTGCGCCTCACCTTCATGTCTGCATTTTCCTCACGAAACGACTTAGTATTGATCGGTCTGTTTCTAATGCTCTGGTTCGTCTATTTTGCCGATGTGCTTAATATGAGTCATGAGGAGGCTGTTGCCCGGGGTGGTACATTGATCGGTCTGATCGGTGCCGTAATTCTCGTCTCCATCCCTTTCTGGGGCTATTTTATCCAGCGCTACGGGCGAATGGTCGCCATTGCTTGTGGTCTGTTTCTCTCTGGGGTCGGATTTGTATCCATGGCCTTTGTCGTCAACCCCTACGACTGGGGTATCTATATCCCCGCCTTCTTTATGGCGGTTGGTCAGGCGGGTACGCTGATTGCGCCGCAGGTGCTGACCATTGATATCGCGCCCCCCGCAATACGCGGTTTCGTTCTCGGAGCTTTCAATACAGTGGGTGGAATTGGGATGATTTTTTTCGTCCAGATGGGTGGTTTTCTCTTCGACTGGGTGGGGCCCTACGCCCCCTTTGTTTTTGCCGGGATCGGTAACCTTCTTATCATGCTTTACGCTGTATGGCTCCTGCGAACTGCTGATAAACCACAATTACAGGAAGTTGACGGCTTGGTTGAAATGACCGGCTCCAGAGTGACTTAGAATCTTCAGCAGAGTGATAAATATGCCTCAAATTATCGCGGGACTACTCGCATTCAGCATCGGCTTATGGGGACTCTCCGTCTGGTGGTATTCGGTCGAGGAGTTTCTGCGTGGTGCCGTTCCTCTGCTGCTGATCCTCTTTGGCATTGGCGCCCTGATGGCCGGTGTCAACCGTAGACGCGTAGAGTCGGACAAGACCAGCGATGAGGAGTTGATGGATCAACTTAAGAGTACAGATAACAAAAACTCCGGGCACTCGAAACCCCCATCACAACCATAATAATAGATGGCGATCAATGGATTTTAACTTCGGTAACCAAGAGCATTGCGGCAAAGAGACACGGAGATATCTCTATGCGATGGGGGGGTTAGCCCTATTCATTCTAATTTCAACCTATATCTACCAATATCACTACCTGCCGGGTAAGGCATATAAGAGGCAGGGAGAGGTCGCCGCCGTCAACCGAGTTCACCCTCCAAGAACTCAGGTGGCTGGCTTCGCTGCCGCTCCCGGCGGTATGGGGATGAATGTTGCCGCTCCCGGTGTATCTCCCGTGATTGGTGCCAACGCCACACCCCCAGGCGGCCATCAAGGGGATGGTCGTAGCCGGATGGTTTGTAGTAGCTGCCATCAGGTGAACGGAGCCACAGGTGCCACCGTCGCTTTTACTAATGAACCGATGATGCGGCAGGTCGATAATATTGTTCGCAACGACTTCGCCGCCGTGGTGAAGGGGCTGAAGGGGAGTGTTGTTAACATCAATACGGTACAGGTCGCAGTCGTCAATAATCGCACCGTACCTCCCGCCGATGGCAAACCCCACTTTGCCGACCCCTTCAGCGGCACCAGTGTCGAGAGTGTCGGTTCTGGAGTGGTTGTCAGCCCTAACGGCTACATCGTCACCAACAGTCATGTGGTCAAGAACAGTGCAGGACTCTCAGTTACCGTCTTTAGTGACATGGGGCCTAAACGTTACCGTGGGGAGGTGGTCAAACTTGATGAGACAATCGATCTGGCGCTGCTTAAGATCAGCCCTGATGGCATACTTAAGCCAGCACGCCTGGGTGATAGTAGACAAGTACAGGTCACCGACTCGGTTATTACCATAGGCAGTCCGTTTGGTCTCGATCAGACCGTTAGCCGTGGTGTTGTCTCCGGGTTACGCCGAGCGGTTGTGATTGATCGCGTAACCCACGACCAGCTGATCCAGACGGATGCGGCGATCAATCAGGGCAACTCAGGTGGCGCGATGGTCAATCGCAACGGCGATGTTATAGGCATCAATACGGCGATCTATACCCCTACCGGCGCTTTCTCAGGTATCGGCTTTGCGATCCCAATCAACAAAGTGAAGGGTTTCATCCAGGAGATGATACAGCCTGATCCGCAGGCGATGAATCCGGGTGCGGTTACAGCACAGCGCGCTGCTTGGGGCAACAGCGGCGTAACGGGCCAGAATATTGCTGCCACCCAGGGGCCACCAATCAGGAGCAATGCGGCAGTGCCTGGTAGCCACCTTGATGGTCGTGACAAGATGAGCTGTGCTACATGCCATAAAATTATCGGTGGGGTGCGGTTACAGGGCAACCCTGCCCCCTCTATGCAATCACCGGCCGGATTGAATATTGCCGCTACTGCCCAGCAGGTCTACTTCGAGGGTGCGTTAATTGAGTCACTCGACCCGATGCTAGTCGAGCGAATCAGTGCTCAGGTGAGAGATGGTGCCTTTGTTGCCAGTGTCTATCCCGAGACGGCCGCCGCCAAGGCAGGTTTATTGGCTGGAGATATCATTTTTAAAGTCAACGGTCGCTGGGTGCTCACCGCCGAGGATCTATTGCAGCGTGCTAATGAATACAAAGTGGGGGATAACCTGCGCCTTAGCGTCTATAGTGGTACTGAAAGGCGTAACCTTTATTTGCTGCTTACCGGACAAATGCAACAGGCGGGTAATCTAGTTAATGGCGGCGGATCAGGCAATCAGCCCCAGGGTCTTATGACTGAGCTGATTTGGCTTGGTATGGAGCTGAAACCGCTCACAGCAGCACTGGTCGCCAAGAATCCAATGCTGGCCGGAAAGAGTGGGGCGTTGATTAGTGATGTTGAACAAAACTCGGTGGCTGAACAAGCTGGCTTGCAGAAGGGGGATCTAGTCAAACGGATCAATGGGATGCCGGTCAATACTATTGGTGAACTTGAACGCGTGATCAACGCCTCAGATACCCGGCAGGGCGTTCTCTTTCTGCTGGAGAGAAGCGGTCGTGAAGTCTACCTGACTGCGCGTCAATAATATGTTTGCCCTGAATAAAAAAGGTCAGGTGTACATGGCCCATACTGGAGATAGAGAGATGAAAGGTGAGCCTGGCTTGAAGTTAAAGAGAGATATAAAAGCGGCGGTTGAACACACAGCAAGCAGCGATGTAAATCCGTGGTTGAAACATAAAGAGGACGGTGCAGAGGAGACAGTAGCAAAGAAAGCCGCGCTAAAGAAAGCAGCAGCAAAGAAGGCAGCGCCAAAGAAGGCAGCGCCAAAGAAGGCAGCGCCAAAGAAGGCAGCGCCAAAGAAGGCAG
>JBEVXV010000428.1:0-4196 GCA_040505915.1 Sedimenticola sp.
CAACAATGTTTCTACCTTCGCTATTATACTATGTCTATGGATTTTTGTTGTTTTGTTTGTCCCATTTACCAGTAAGATTGGAACCCAGCATGCCCTCAGGCATTAGAGCACCAGCTAACAAAAGGGTCAATACAGAAATGTGTCCAAACTCCAGTGTGGAAGAAATAACTGTTATTAATCAACAGCTGGAGGGCCTCTCTGAAGATATAAAATCTATAAGGGAAGATCTCCAAACGATCTTGAAGAAAACTGAAATGGAGCAGTTAATTCATGACACAATCCATACAGCAATATCGGAATTGAATGAGAATATAGAACTAACTATCATCATGAAAGTTGAGGAAAAAACGAAAGACTTACAGAATAAGATTCAGAGTCTTGAAAGCGAGAACCTTTGTTTGAAAAAAGATGTTACAACTCTCAAAAATCAGCTGGCATCTGAGACAAAAAGACTAACGGTTTGTGAAACAAGGTCGATGACAGCGCTGTCCAAATCAAACTATAATGAACAATACTCTCGCAAAACGAATATTAAAATCATGGACATCCAGGAGAAGCCGAACGAGACCGAAGGTGACCTAGTAAAGTCTGTCTCAGAACTTTGCCAAAAGCAGGGAGTCACCCTTCAACAATCCAAAATCGTAGCCATACACCGGATCCCTAGCAAGCCAAACCAGACGAGGCCAGTGCTCATTAAACTGGCAAACGGCAACGAGAAGACCAAGATAATGAAACAACGATCCATATTCAAAACCAGTGGAAATAGACTAGTCGATGACGTTACGAAGCTCAACTCTGAACTGATCAGCCGTTTGTTGGCCCACAATCGTATCGAGCAGGCGTGGTATTACAACGGGGCCGTCTATGGGAAGTCCATTGCCGGGAAGCGCCACCGATTCGATCTGTTTGATCGTATTGACGACATTCTCCTTCAGTGACGGGATGTAAAACTTACCGAGTTCCTTACCCAGGAAGTCAAACATTGAAACCCTCTCCATACACAGAATTAACATTGCCAGCTCACAGTGGATTCGATTGAACTGAATTACCATTTCACTAACTGGATACCAATTACCTGTACAATTATAAACTTAAAGTGCTCACAATATTACTGGAATATACATGATGCATACTACAATGGATGTTTACACACTGGTATGTAAAAGCATAATTAACATCTATAGTTTTCTAATGTCTCCATTTTATATATAGTTTACTCGTTCGGCTCCACAGACCATAATGCCTAATCGTTGATGTGCAGTACTGATGTACTGTCGCACCATCAGCACAATTAACCCTCTCAATATAGACCTGTATTCCAATGTTTACAAACAGTAGATCCAGATTAGGCGCCTTACAGCGAGCCGTCTCATCAGGAGCTGCACTATTTTGCATTATATATTATCTAATACAATTTCAGTAGTAGATCCTGAACTATTTACATCTGTTGGCATTGTGGTCTGTGGTTTTGAAACACTAACATTATATGTATGCAAAATTTGCATTTACATTACCAAACAAATCAAATATGCTCTTAACATCTTAATACATATATACCAGTTTGTACATAGACCAGTTACATATTCGAAGATACATGTATGCTAATTGTACCCATGTTAGATGTATAAAATGCCAATTGTACCCATGTTAGGTTAAATTCATTCCACCACCTTAAGATTATAAGTCTATTTAGAAATTGTGAATTACGACTGCCTTCTGATATGTATATGAGTCTGCTTGACTCTTTTTAACCCTACAGTACTCTGTGTGCACAGGCGGTGCAGAGCCAGATGAGCCGGCTCACAGGGTCATGGGTTGTCTCCCCCTTTTGGACCTAGACATTTTACTGACAATTTTACAGAAGTGGGCATATCGCGATTGCATGCCATCGACTCATTTGTAGCTACTAAAGATTATGTCCAGACGAAAAGTATATTATAAGGGTGTATAATATTTTAGATGCCGTGTTTACCCTGTTTATTCGGACACTCTTTGTTTTGGAACAACCCTACTATTTAGTCTCTTGGAAAGGATCTGCTCTGATTGTTGGGTGCGTGACGGACTGAATATCGAGCAGTGCAGACCCTGATCAGACTGCGTGCATCCGCAGGCTGGTCTGGGTCTACACTGGTCGCATAAACCAAAATAGATGATGTCCGAATATATACGGTAAATATGGTACATGTTTCTTATAAATTATATATACGTAATTGTATATATGAGGATTTGGCGTATGTAAATAGATCCATAAATGCTCCTACGAGTTCATACTGGTTAAAGTCAACACAAGATAGCATTTTGCTTTAAACATATTTGACTAAATATACTGTTAACGAGGTACGTTAGCCCATATCATTAGGGATACACCTTTTGGCATATAAAAATATCTCTTTTATATTTTCATGATTTCTTGTCCGGTGTGTATGTTGTGACCACTCATTTGAACCGTCTCATCAAGATGGTTCGAATGGTGGTCACAACATTATACTTTCGCCAGAGTGGAGGCACACATATTTAGAATTCTTTATTGCCATTATGGTGTATCCTCAGAATGAAATGGGTTAAACATAGGCTGGATCACTGTGAGGACAATTGCTCAGAGTACTGACTGATTGAACATGATTGTAGAATATATATTCCCAGAGCTCCGGATAAGCTGAGTATTCTGACCTATTGTATTTGTTTATTTTATTTCTTTATTTTTTTATTTTTCAACTTTAGAGCATGGGGCTTTGGTGATCTTTAGAATCGTCTCGTTGAGACGACTGTAAATAACTCCAAAATTCTATGTTCTGTTGATAAATAAATGAAATATGCCAAGATTTAATTGAAAATACGCTGCTTGTCTGGGGTCTGTTTCCTCTTTATTTCTCCCTCTGAGCACAGCTAGTGCAGAGACAGATGCAGATCTAGGCTGGTTGTAAACACACTGTTTTATTAATTATTTATGTCTTGCCTGTGAACATAGTTGGCGCAACGACGTGCATATATCCGTGATTGCGTGCGTGCGGATTTACGTTGGAGTTTTAGAAAGTTGCGTCCAGAACTCGTAGGGCGTGACATGCGGGCCTCGTCTTTATGAATCTTTTACCCTGTGATAAATGGTCATTTCAATTTGATTTGCTATCAAGAACTAGCTATTTTACATTTCTCATAGATTAAATTCACAAATGTACAAATATATATTGTATGCTACACTGGGCCAAATGTATCTAAGTTTGTTTTGTTTTCTTTTGGGAAATATGCAGTTGTGCATTGTGGATGTAAATGTGTTCTTGTGCTCTGTCGCTGTCTGCAGATTGTCCCCTTACACAGGTGCCCATTACCATCTTAAATATGGCTGAAATAAAGATATTGTCTGTGAACTGTCAGGGTCTTGGTTCATCAGAAAAACGAACTGATGTTTTTAATTATATCAAATCAAAACATTGCCATATTTATTGTTTGCAGGATGTTCATTCTACACAAGACAATGAAAAATTTATTCGTACTCAATGGGGAAGTCATTGTCTGTTTAGCTCAGGTAAATCAAATTCTAGGGGAGTAGCAATCCTTTTTAGTAAAAATTTAGATTTCAAACTACACGGCCACATTTCTGACAAAGAAGGAAACTTTCTTCTAGTAGATTTGTCTGTAGAAAATAATAGGTTTACATTAATCACACTCTATGGACCTAATATTGACTCACCACCTTTCTTCAGAAATATCATAGCGCAAGCAGAAACTTTTAATAATGATAATTTTATCATCTGTGGAGACTTTAATTTAGTGCAGGATACAAATCTTGACTACAATAACTACAAACACATTAATAATAAAAATGCACACAATACTATATTAGATATTAAAATGCAAAATAACCTGATAGACCCATACAGAGAATTCCACCCTAAGCTCAGGAGATATACATGGCGAAAAAAGAATCCTATAAAACAAGCTAGGCTCGACTTTTTCTTAACATCTGAATCCTTACTACCGTCCATTAGCAACTGTTCCATTGAAGGAAGCTACCGCTCTGATCATTCTATAATCACTTTAACTTGCAATTTCACAAAATTCACAAAAGGTAAACCCTTGTGGAAACACAATAACTCTCTCTTACAGGACATTGAATACTTAAATACTATGAATGAAAAGATCACTGACGTTAAGAAACAATATGCACTCCCAGTCTATAATTTGGAAAACATTAATAA
>JBEVXV010000429.1:0-4765 GCA_040505915.1 Sedimenticola sp.
GTAAGGAATACAATAAAACATGTTCTGAGTCAGTAACTGTATATCCATACATATCATGGATCCTTTGAAACATTTATACAGTAGGTATCTACCTATTCTTGTTCGCGATTGTCTGCTTCACAACTCGGAGCATTTGAGCAGAACTGTTCATTTTCGACACACCTACACCCTGGTCCACACTTCAAGGCCAGCTTCCTACACCCACACGCTCGGCCACAATTACCTTTCCCTACATCACAGCCACATGCAACCATTTTGAGCAGTGTATCGGGGGCTGCTGGTTGATCGGTCTCCACCGGCTTCAGAGTGCCATCTTGTAGATACCAGCCCCATTTCGTAGCATCTGGCGTGTTGCCGATCCACTGCTGCACTTGTAGATACGTTCGCAGTGAATGGAAGTATGCGGCGCGTGACGTTGGGGGGAGGGATTCGAGTTTGAACGCAGTAGTCAGTGATGATCGTCGTATAGACTTATTGTAGGAAATGTATCTCTGTTTGTCAAGCTTGTCGACAGACTTTGGTGCTCCATAGAGCTTCAGTATGAACTTTTCTCCCACGCTGGCAATTTGTTCTTTGCTGCTCGTTTCATTGGTGAATACATCGAGAGAATCGTCATCGGTGTATTGGTCCAGAATATCTATCGCCTTCTTCTTTCCGAGGCCAAACAAAGACGATACAGTGTCGCATCCCGTCACTGAGTGGGCAAATAGCAGGTGTGGTTTTTTATTGCCAACTGCATTTTGGATGAGAGTGATGTTGTAGAGTGCTATAGGATTGGTTGAGCAGAGCATGTACATGTCACAATCAGGAGGTGCAAGAGAGATCAGCATTACGAGTAAATCTGTGTCCGTTCCAATCACTACCACGGGATGGGAATAGCCCCTCGCTGATAAAGCAGTCTCTACTATGAGTCGATCTGCATCTGCAGCAGCTTGTCTCGTTTGTATGAATTTGTCGTTGAATTTTTGTACAAGCATGCTGATAAGCCTGGTTTTGTTTCCATCGTTACTCAAGAATGCAGATTGAGTAGTAACAGTTTGCATCGACTCGTCAAACATGATATCCCTCGAAGATGACTTTGTGGCCCTTCGTTTCTGTTCGGCAGATTTCGTAGACGTGGTGCATTCGTATCCGTCAAACACCACTATCGCCTCATTGCCATAGTGCCTTTCTGTGTACGATACATATGAATCACATACTTGACTATATGTAGGATTTGCTGGCCAAATCACAACGCGAAGCAGATATCCGCCATCTACGATATACATGGCATCGTCAGGAAAGCGAGACTCAAGCGGGGCCTTAGATCGAAGAAGCTGGCCTAATGCACTCTTCGGAGATTTTCTCATGAGCCCGTCCTGGAAAAGCGATGGTGGCTGTGGAGCCAACTCGTATGACAAGTATACCTCCATCTCTGAACTGTCCCGCAGTATACATGTAATGCGGCTGAACAGAACGGCTGGGTTGATGGTCACGCGTTCATTTCGGATCCTAACAGTGTTGGCCATACTGTCGATAGTCTTCACTTTGTCATTGCGCTTGAGTTTTACATCAGAAAAATTTCCATTTGTCATGGCACTGGCTGCGATGCAGCCTACCTCAAACGCATTCTCGCAGTTTACTGTTTGGTCCGCAGTCATGCCTGTTGATATACACACAACAGACTCGCACGTGTACACGAATGGTGAATGCGCCGATAACCACATGTAGAACGTCTCGTGGTCTCGCTTGTCCTTGCTCTCATTACCTGCATTGAGGTCACGATGCTGGTCTGATGACGTACAATTGACGTTTGTGAATCGTTCGATGCTTTTGCAGATTGGAATAGTGAAGGGAAAGGAATGCACCCAGTTGGTAAGTGTGCTCTCAGTGATTTCGCGGCCATGAGTCATTCCTCCTGCGCTCTTTAGCATTCTCATGAGATCCTGTTCTATTGTCTGATCCGTAAAGTTACCCGACCAGAAGTGGTGCGTACGTCGTATGGTAAAGTAGCCGTGGGTGGAGAATCGAGCGTAATCGTCTTCCGACATTACCGATTGGACCGTTTTCATGGTTTGGTGGTAGAGCCTGGCGCTTTTGGCATACTGAGTATGCCCTGCAGCATGTAGGTATGGTATCATCTGGGAGATTGCATACAAATGCAGGTCCCAATCACCGCTTCTTTCTGCATGAATGAACAGTTTCAATATCGTTATCTGTCTGATGTAGTTTATCCACAACTTGCCTGTACGATATGCAGCCACATCTACACTTGCTCTCTCAATCACATCAACGAGGCCGGAGACGAGTAAGTCTACTTGAATATCGTGAACGTCACGATCTTTATCTATCAATGATGAAAATTTCTGGCGTAGTTGATTTGTGTCGACATCATCCAGACAGTGCGGCTGTGATAGGATAAGGGTTGTTAGCGCGGCCGATGTCAGAAAGTGAGCCCGAAGAGCACGGGCATATGCATGCCCATTGAGCATATGCTGTACCGTTGCACCTGCATAGACTGTCTGCCAGAGTACATCTAATCCACTTCCACCCATGATATAGCCTATCGCTCCCATATAGGACATGATCAGGTGAAATCCTCCTAGTCTGGTGACGAGACATGTTTTCAATTCAGGAGAGGCTGCAATGATTTCAGATGCTTTCCAGTAGAGTGGTTGATCGAAGGTTACAGGACAAACTGATTGACCAGCTTTCTCAATCTGATCTTTGGCAAAACACAAGGCCGTGTATATTGTACTTTCTTTGGTAGGATCCAAGTTTATGAAAGGTAGAATTTCTACCCTAGACATGTCCGAGTTTCCTCCATCGTATATGATCTGCATAAATCCACTCCAAAGAGGACATTTCACAGGTTTCAAGATGTACGATGCTCGCCAGAAACAGTCCAGCCTTTCTGCTAATTTGACCGATTCAGTTTTGTCAATGATCTCCAATGCGGTGATCTTGATACTTTTCATACCAGGAAAGGAAGGCTTTCTGTATGTATGTATAGGAACCTTGCCATACGATCCGATTACTGAGGCTGACGGCACATTGATTGGTCGTCTAATGACATTCTGCTGATGGTCACCAGGTGGAGTCACGCATGCAATTCCTCCCATGGAGTGGAATGTATCATGTCCTGTGAGTGTAGCGATGTTGTGGTCAGCGTTATCAAACACCATCTGTGTGAAACCGGTCAAATTATACGATGGTTCATTCTCAATGAATGTACTGGTCAAACGTCGAACCTCCCTGTAGTCATCTGAAAACCCAAGTGCATTGAGTATGTCGATTAGTTCTCTTGAGGCATATCGACGATGTATGTAGATGGCGATGGAGAGTAATATTGGCGATACGAATGATCTCGGCCTACATGCAGATATGATTGCGTGCGCAATGGATGTACAACGAGTTTCCTTCGACTTCACTTTGCTTTTGGATTTTATGATGCCATGCATCAGCCTATTCAGACTATCAGGTATGTCAGAATGCCAATCTTGGCAACTATCCATCATCGGATATACCTCTGTGTCATACGTTGCAGTTCTTATATCGTCTCGAATAATGGACGCTGCCATATCTAGAATGCGATCCTTTTCGGATGTGACATTGGCTTTAGCCTCTCTTTCCCAGTTATCTTTCAAGATCCGATGGTTTTTGTCACGGAATGTTATGACATTGCGCGTGCCGATAAATTTAGTTATCAAGATGTCACTTCCAAAATATTTCTCTAATTTCCATTTGAGATTTTTAACGGAGTAACCCTCTTCGCCATCCAGATAAGAGTCCATTAATTCTGTAATTTCTTTCACAGCGTACTGGCATTCATCATTCTCTTCGAGATATTCGCATAGCTTATCAAATGCTTGTTCTTTGTGTGATTTACCCGTGACTTCATTCACTGTCCCTTTGCATCGCCGAAATTCTAGAGCACAATCATGATGGTACTTCGCTTCTTCAGCTATTAGATCATTGACTGCTTCCACTCTAACCAACACATCTCTACCCCACTCATCATTTCGTTCTGTGGCCCTGGTTATCAATGACTTTACATATTCTATTGTTTCAACACATGAATACTCGCGTCTACGTATCTTTGGTGATCTTGTACTACTCTCGATTATTTTGGCACAGTATAAACAATGAGTTTTCATATCATACTCCTGAGACATAGATCTTAACCGCGTGGTATCATCGATCTCTGCCTTGTCGCTAGGGGCCGTTCGTTTGAATGATGATATACTTGTTCTACGAGTGTAGTCTTTGTAACATTTAACATGGACTTTTGTGGGTGGTATTGTGAGCATTGTTTCATGTTTTCCGTCGCCACGCTCGAGACTTGCTGCTTGAAGAGATGCATTTCCCTTGTCTGTTATACACTTTGTATCTCCTTCTTGAAGGCTGAGGCTGCAGAGCTGGCAATTGTCTTCCATTCTGATTCACTGATTCTGAAACAAAAAAACGTTTACGGTTCAATACCCGTAGCATGGTTGACATTTTGACACAATTGTCAGTAACAGGGAATATAGGTGAAGAGCATTAGATGTGAGATCACTCTGAAGGGGCAAAACATAAGCCAAGAAGATAGTGGCTCTGTGTGTTCGATTTGACGAGGCCAAACACCACTTTATTAATAGATACAACAGTATATTTCGAGTACAATTGTCAATGCTATAGACTGCATTTTTATCGCCATACCATTCATAGCTGGCCAGCTAGATACTGTATATTAGCTGTGTATGAATACTTAGTGATTCAGAACATGTTTTATTGTATTCCTTAA
>JBEVXV010000430.1:0-4678 GCA_040505915.1 Sedimenticola sp.
TCATCCATATTTTCATTCTACAACCCACCTGTGCAACCCCTGTGCCCAATGCCAAGGGCAGATTACTTTGAAATTTACTATCAAATGCCTCAGCGGGCGCGACATGCTGGCCGCGGCCATCTAGTGATAATAGTTTTCTACATTTAATACATTCACTTCCTTCTGAAATACTCTGGAGCTCGTTTTACTAAAGGGATGGTAAAGTGGTCTAGTGGTAAGACACATGACTGCCATACCAGAGGCCCTGGGTTCAGTCCAAGGTCCTGGCATGAAAAAATATGTTCATCGTATTTCCGTTCCACTGATCTGTCGGATGAGACTTGAAACCGTGGCCCCATCTCTATATGAACTTGGCTGTTGAAGGGGATGTTAACCTCCCTTACTTTCACTTTTTTTTTCCGTTTTACTAAACTTCATATGACTGGTACCACTGGAGGTACAGGAGACGTTACCATTGGAGGTGCATTATGTTGGTGTTGCAGCTGCCATACTTGAACTAAATGGTGTACATCAATAATAAATATCACATATGTGCCATCGCGAGAAAACCAACAAAGTGGCATATGCGTAAAGTATCGACCCGGATCAGCCTGCAGTCCGCACAGGCTGATCAGGGCCGACACTTTCCGCTTTCTGGAAAAAATTCTGTTGCAGCAATCATTACTCTATACATCTATCACCCATAGGCGAGAAATGTCAGGTCGGATCAGACTCCGTGGGCTGCACAAGGTGAGCCGGGTCGATACTTTACGCAGATGTCACATTGTCAATGTTGGTTTTCTCGCGATGTGGCTCATATATATAGGTGTCGTCTGACCTTGACCTACTATGATGTTGGTGCTACAACCACCAAATGTGGACAGATTTGTTATCTAGTAGCTTAATACATCAATACTCAAGTCGATGCATGTGACCATCATGTGACTTTGACCTACTTGCATAAGTATTTATTTGAACATACAATGTAAACGTCATTTGCGGCATCGATGGCTTTACAAATACCAAAACTGGCTATTGTGTGGACTAAATAGCATAGGAATAGCATTGTGACCTGTACCGTTTTGTTCAAAGTGATTTTCTAGTTTCTAAAAACATGGGACCCAATTTTTTACATAATTCAAGTCGCCTAATACATGTACATGTATTAGCCAATTGTACCAAACTTTACTCACGCTTGAAACCTTTTAATACTCAAAAATTATAATATTGGTTTAAAACTACATGTATTTTTGTTCGAGTTCTGAAATTTTCATGGTTGATTCCGTTTGTCATTCTGTATGAATGTGATGAATTTTAAAACATTTCATTCACTTATATGACAATTATTGAGTGTTTAGTTTCAAGAATTTACTTGAAACATATTTTTGGTATAACATGAAATCTGACAACACAAATTCTACACCATTTGTCACAGTTATAGATAAAGATCACTCTATGGATGCTGAACATTTCAGCACCTAACCGTAAATAGTTGACAAGTTATTTGGCTTTTAAAATTTTGAGTAAAAGATTTTCAAGCCTGAGTAATATTTGCACATGACCTGTCATAACTATACATGCATGTAAGTAATGCTCTGTGACAAAAAACTTATCTTTACGTTTCTTGAATTATAATTTTAATAAGAAACAATCTTCGTCTTGTTCCTTAAAGGTCCTGTCATCTGTAGACTATTGTATGCCGAGAGGCTACTAGTCAGAGCCTTAGTGGATGTTAAACCCTATTCACTCATTGTTTCATCATCTCGGGGCCCAATGTCAAACAAACTATCTGAACGAAACTATTGACAGTACAGTACGGCCATTTCGATGGTTATCAATACTAACTAAACTAAAGTTTTATCGTGTTTATGGCATCTCCGTTTTTCATTTAGAAAAGTTACGATATTTTCAATAACTGATGTCGAAATTTGGTGAAACTTACAGAGCAAATACGGAATGATATTCCGCATTTGCTTTCATTCCGCATTTGCTCTGTAAGTTGCACCAAATTTTGATGGGAAATATTGAAGATATCGGGATTTTTCTAAATGAAAAACGGAGATGCCATAAACATTTAGTTTAGTTAGTATTGATAAGCTTCGAAATAGCCGTACTGTACCACACCAACGTCATACGATCTGACTTGTTTGCTAGGGGAGGATGGTCGGGAGCATGTGAAGGGTAATTTAACAGTTGGGTTTCATCCTTACGGGAATCCCGAGATACCTGTTTCATCCCTTGAATACGACTTTGGCATTATGTATGTGATAGTTGAATCCGTTCATACCACATGAGACGCGCTACGCGAAAACCTACCTTCGGACATATATAAAAATCGCCGTAAATGGTTTTGAAGAAATCGCATATCTTCCGTAAATGATGTCAGAATTTGATGCAAATTGCAGAGCAAATGTGGAATTAAATTCCGCATTTGTTCTGCAATTTACATCAAATGTTGCCATCATTTGATAAATCTATGGCTATAATTCAAAACCGTTTACAGCGATTTTTATAGATGTCCGAAGGTAGGTTTTCTCGTGGCGCGTCTCATATATGAGTAGTAGGATTAGTGCTAATCTAATTACTCTTAGGGGAGGTGCTAAGTGATTCTGGCGTGGTATAGACCTGGCACCAGATCATGATATTCTAACTTCGGGGCTGAATATGTTTTACTGTAAATATGTGTCACCTGCTGTAGGCAGAGGTGATCACTTTTCCGTCGTCTGTCTGTCCGTCACGCTTTTTTCCATCACGCTATTTTATTTTGGAATATCTCTTTAAAGGGGCTCTTGCACGGTTTTCTTAACAACGCCGTGTTTTTCGATATTTTGACGACATAATGGGGACAATCAAAAAGCTAGGCGAGGTGAACATGTATGTTACCGATTGAAACGCATAACATTGTTCCCGTTTACAATATGCTCGAAAAAAAGAACCAAATATGTACAAAAGTGTCTCAGACGCTCCCGATTTTCAGGCATGTTATTATTATTTATTCTTATATAAAAGGCATCTAAGAATATTCGTATGATCTTACATGTATATATTCAGAAGATCGATAGATATTTGTGCGTAAAGTTGCGTAGCCAAGTGGCGCAAAGCACGGCGTTGTTAAAACCGTGCAAGAGCCCCATTAACCATTCAATGCATTCACCGCCGCGGTGGCCTAATGGTATCAGCGCTTGCCTCGTGTGCGGGAGGTCGTGGGTTCGAATCCCGGCCGAGTCTTTCGGATAAGAATTTAAACCGAGGTCCCGTCTCGATATGACCTAGCTGTTAAAGAGACGTTAAACAATACAACTTTCCCAACTTTTCAATGCAGTCACTTCATGATTGGTATGTACAAACATCACATGAAGCTGCAACGTTTGACTAGTGACATGTCGAGGTCATCCTTCAAGGTCAAAGGTCAACTTGCGAGCAGGTGACATGTGTTCCTCGGAGCACTCTTGTGGTATTTTCCATCAAACCCGGATCAAACCCTGGGTTGGTATTAGCTTCCATATGAGGACCTAATACTGGAAAAACACCAACGTATTGAGGACTTTTTGCAATGCGAGGACTTGCACACGGGTCCTCGGAATGATTTTCAACAGATGCGTTTTTTTTACCAGTCTGTGTGTAGACTATTGTAGGCAAAGATTCTACCTGTCAGAGAAGTGGACGGTAAACCCTATTCACGCACTCACTCACTCATTTCTTTTGCTGGTTTGTCATATTTTCGGTTGATAGCATCATAGCAACATGTCAAATTTACTGGTTTAGTATGTCGGCAATGCCTACTGAAAGAAATACTGAGAAAAAATGTTGGTTGTATGTCACATTTGTTTATTTATTTCAATCCAGTTCCGCTACATAGCAAAAATATAGCGTGGTGCTTATGTCCGGGCGTATATATGTTGCATTTGTTCGATTGTTAACTTTTCATGTGAGAAGAGCGGTGTAAAACAATGCAAAGCACTTCGTTTCCTGTACATATGGTTTCAAAACCTGGTGTTTTCAAGGCAAACATGTTGCATGTTGTCAGATTAACGCGAATGCACGAAGGCCCTCGAATTGCTAGCAGTTAATGATTGTGCATCAGAGTCCTCATTTTGACTGACCGGTTTGAAATAGTTGGAAGTCCTCAGAAAGACGTCCCCATTTTGTATGGAAATGTAGTGGAGTCCTCCAAGCGTTTTCCACTCAAACGCCTGGGTGCATAATGAATCTGTCTGTGGAATAAAATACCAACTATGATGATATTGTTGAGGATATGGTGTGAAGTATGTAGCTCCATTGCTTTTATAAGTCCTCAAGATGTAATGAAATGTCAAGGTCCTCTCATGTAATGCGATACAGGTATGTGTGTGTGTGTGTGTGTGTGCGTGTGTGTGTGTGTGTGTGTGCGTGTGTGTGTGTGTGTGTGTGCGTGTGTGTGTGTTGTGTGTGTGTGTGTGTGTGTGTGTGTGTGTGTGTGCGCGGGTGTGTGTGGGTGTGTGTGTGTGCGTGTGGGTTGGTATTAGCTTCCATATGAGGACCTAATACTGGACAAACACCAACGTATAGAGGACTTTTTGCATTGCGAGGTCTTGCACACGGGTCCTCGGAATGATTTTCAACAGATGCGTTCATTTTGAGGACTAGGTGCAAAATATCCTCCTTGAAAAAAGTCCTCGAAATGTCACACACTCCCAGTCCCACACACAATTTACTTGGC
>JBEVXV010000431.1:0-16762 GCA_040505915.1 Sedimenticola sp.
CACAAACAAAAAAAGGCGCCCTAAGGCGCCTCAAAAGCTGGACGCGTCACATCATCCATGGGGGTATCCAGCTATGCCAGGGTTGCCCTTAACACCTATCAGTTTAGGTGTATTGAGTTTCTTCAGTTTTACCTGCTTCTGGTCTCGCAGGTAGTCGCCCACTACTTCCCATATTGGACGACCGGGGGCTTTCGAATTGACGGTTGCCCAGCCGGCAACCGTGTATGTTTTACTCGCTTCTATCTTGGTTCCGTCATCCAGCGCCATCTCTGTAATACGGTTTCCGAAGGTTGCATTGGGTTCACAGACATAGTCGAGACCACCCACACGCACCATATCACCACCCTGCTGACGGTAGGGATCGGCATTAAACAGGTTGTCGCTTACATCTTCCAGAATCACCTTGATATCGGCGCCACTCATCTCTCTGCGGTAGGTCTCGGGGTAGGTGATACAGGTCTGATCCATGACGTTATCCATAGTGATGGTCTGACCGGGAAGTACCGTGGTACCCCAGCGGAAGCCGGGGGAGAGTGAGACCTGAGCATCATTGACCTCACGCAGGGCATCACAGATCACCTGATCAAAGGTGCCGTTGAAGTTGCCTCGGCGATAGAGGGTCTCTCCCGCCACCGCCAGTTTCTCTTCCAACTGCGCTTTGTAGGGTGCGCGAACACCATCAATATAGGCCTGCATCTCTGCATCGACGGGCAGTAGGTTGGAAAAGACCGGTACCAGACGATAACGGAACCCCTGCACCTTGCCACCGCGCACATCCAGGTCCATAACCCCCAGAAACTTGCCGTTGGAGCCCGCATTGGTCACCAGGGTCTTGCCGCCTGGATTACTCACCACCGTCGGTGCTGGCATGCCATCGTGAGTATGGCCACCAAAGATCGCATCGATGCCACTCACCCTGGAGGCCATCTTCAGATCCACATCCATGCCGTTATGAGAGAGCACCACGACCACATCGGGTTTCTCCGTCTCACGAACCCTATCAACGGTATCCTGCATCTGCCTATCTTTGATGCCGAAGGTCCAATCGGGAATAAAGCGACCGGGGTTGGCGATGGGTGTATACGGGAAGGCCTGGCCAATTACCGCCACCCGGGCACCGTTGACGATCTTGATGGTATAGGGCTTAAAGGCGAGCCCTTCATCCTCGTCAAAACCCTCAAAATCGGGAAACTTGTAGTCAAACAGGGCATCCTCTTTGACGTTTACATTCTGCGCAACAAACTCACCATTGAACTCACCGATATTTTCGATGACCTCTTTGTCGAGATAGGTGAACTCCCAGTGCCCGGTCATAACATCTACACCAAGACGGTTACAGGCACCCACCATGTCCTTACCACGGGTCCAGTAGGCGGTACCTGATCCCTGCCAGGTGTCGCCGCCATCAAGTAGCAGACTATTACCATCGCCCCGCTCGGCACGCAGACGCTTTACCAAGCTGGCCAGATGAGCAAAACCACCCACTCTGCCGTAATCGTTAGCCACCTTATCAAAACCGAGATAGCTAAATGCGTGAGATTCGATACCCCCAGGCTCAATGCCAAAGTGGTTAAGCAGTGCCTTTCCTACCAGGTGCGGGGCCTTACCAAAAGCACCGCCTATACCCATATTGACATTAGGCTCACGGAAATAGACCGGATTCAGCTGTCCATGGCAGTCCGTCATGTGCATCAGACAGACATTGCCAAATTTTGGAACCTCATAAAGATCAGCAGGCCGTTTGCCCGCCGAAAAGACTGATCCGGGCAGCATTCCGGCCGCACCGGCCATACCCATCAACCGTATAAATTCCCGTCGCGAAAGCGTCATATTATACCGATCCTTCAGGCATAACTTGCCTGTGTTACAGCAAAAAACTGGTGTGATAAAAAAGAGAGGACTACAGACCGGTGACGGAAAAGAGGGGCTCTTCCACCACCGGCTTTAGGGTGGAGAAATCAGCCTTTGATAGCTGTCTCCGTGGAAGCGGATTTACCCAGATTATCCACCCAGCTCAGTTTGAGCTTTTCACCCTTACCGCCATCGAACTTAAAGGAGAGGTAAGCGGATTTCGCCACACCACCGCCCCACAAGGCGCTAATTACATTCTTGCCAGCCACATCACAGGTAACTTCCTGAATAAAGTTTGCTGGAATTTTCTCACCCGCCTTGTTTTTGCGGTTACCCGTCTCCATCGGGTGGGACATCAGTGCCCTGACGGTGGTAACACCCTCTTTAAATTTTGCGCGGACCCGAATACTTTTTTTCGCCATTATCTCTTCCTCGGCTATTTACTTTACCAGGCACCTTAATGCCTGGAATCATGTCTGTGTCACTTCCGGCTACATCTTTCAAACCGGTTAGCAGGTTCAGTCTGATCTAATCTATCGAAAGATCAGCCAGAAATTAACCGCCGCAACCACCTACAGTCACCTTTACCTCTTTCTTTCCGCTGTAGAGCTTGCCGCCCGCCTTGACGACGCCAATCACGTTGGCGGTAGTACCCATTCTGATACGGGTGGAAACAAAGCCTTGAGCTCCCTCACCCAAGTTAAAGGTAGCAACCAGAGGCGAAGGGTTTTTCTCAGCAAAAATAGAGATGGATTCAATACCCGCGATAGTGGATATCACCTTAACCGGTACCTCATTACCATTCTCGGCAATTTCAGGTACATCAATAGTGATATCGGCGCTCTCTTCTACGGCATCACTGCCGAGCAGTTCAGCCAGTGCTTCAGGCATCTTTTTGGCGTGGAACGCCTTGCCCGGCCATGCGGCCAGTACGGCAGTGGGTGTCAGAAGGCCAGCACCGAGGGCTACGCCCAGTGCACTGACAGCCATCGACCCTTTAAGAAAAATCCTGCGTTTCATAAAAGTACACTCCTAAAAATATTTTCTGTTCTGTTAAGGTGTAACGGTGGTTAGGCCAACACTTTCCCATGACTGCACGCCACCGCGATACCATTTCAGCTTATAGGTGGGATAACCCAATTTACCCAGCGTCTTGATATTAATTGCGGACTGCGGACACCAGATACCGTTGCAAAACAGCACCAGCGTCTTGGCATTGCGAAAATCCCACTTACCATCATGCAACTGCGCACCAAACTGGTCGCTGAGAATATGGCTTAGCGTGTCCGCCTCAGTCTCAACATCAAAACTGCCGCTAACATCCACATTGATCTTATTCCATGGGATATTTACGGAGCCTGGGATGGTACCACGACCAACCCAGTCCGGCGTCCGGGAATCTACCACTATCACTGTGTGATCTCCATTAGCTATGCGCTTCAGATAACCGAGAACCTCCAACTCTCCAATGGTCTCTACCCCTACCGCAATCTGCATCGGCTGAACGCAGAACGGAGGACAGGGACGGGAGATCTTGGCATAGGCTTTAGGTATCACTGCGTTAGGATCAGTAGAGCGGGAAATAGTAACCTCTTTCCCGTCATGCATCACATCGACAGAGTGTAGTGATGCGGTGATTTTACCGCCATTCTCAGCAGTGGCAAGACCCGACAGGGCCAATCCACCCACTAGGGAGAGAGAGATCAATACCTTGGCATATTTCATTATACTTATACTCCTTATGAAATCCGGTTTTAGTACTTCGACATCAGGTAGGGTGGGATGTACAGTTCTTTCTGATCAGCCCCCTGCTTATAGGCCATGGCGCCTTCATCGGCAGCCCGGTCCGCTAGTTTAATAGCACCGGCGAAATCACCTTTTTTCACCGCCGCCTCGGCTTTTTTCACAAGCTTTCCTGAATCACGCCAGGTAGCCTGCACACTGCCAGCTTTCTTCAGAGAAGCCTTTGCCGCTACAATCGCCGACTTGGCATTAGCCGCCGATGGTTCGACTGCTGGGCTTGCATCTCCCTGAGCTTGTGGCTGACTGACACAACCAGCGGTAAGTGCTGTCAATATCAGCATACTTAATATCTTTCTAATTTGCATCTTCTCACTCCAAAATTCGTTATCTTGGGAGACCATCCAGCGGCCACCCTGCATATTAACTTATTTCCGTGTGCCTGGACCGTTCAGCTCAAGACCGTTACTCATAGCGGTCAGAAAATACTCAAGATTGCGGTACTCTTCACCCTGAGCTTTCATTGGCTTGGCCCGGATATTCTTGTTACAGCCGGTGAAACGGCGGTGCAGAGTACCAACAGTACCCCACTTGGAGCGATAGGAGGGCCAGTGTGTAGTATGACCAATGGCTGGACTCATCACCTCGGTACGAACACTGTTACCCGCATTCTGTACATGACAGCTGGAACAGGAGAAGTTGAGCTGACCGCGACGGGTGAAGAAGAAATGTTTACCTTTGTTGTAGGCTTCCATCGCACGGGGATCGTCTTTCGGCACTATCACGTTGGTCACCTTGCCTCGCGATTCATAGGCCATATAAGCGAGGATCTTGTTAATTGGCCCCTTCTTATACTTCATCGGTTTTTCACCATTGGCCTTCCGGCAGTTATTAACAGCCAGCACCATGGTCATCACCATACCCTTCTTTTTATCCCAGCTTGGGTATTTGTGAGCTACTCCCGGGCCTTCAGGGAAGCAGTCTTTGTAGCCTTTGCCGTTAGCGAAGGGTTTCTCCCACATCTCCTGGCCATCTTCAATAAACGGCTCATAGGGGGGAAACTCCTCAATTGCCTCCCAGTTGGCGCGTGCTATTTTGTCGATGGCATAGACACCATCGCTATATTCTTTAATCTCTACCCCGGTAAAACGCTCTTGGTAGAACTTGGTAAAGGCGGCACGATCTTCATCCGGCCCAGCCTGAACATTGAATACGGCACCGGTGCTCATCGCCACGGCAGCCGATATCATCAGCAACTTTTTCATCTTCACAATCTCCT
Organism: Sedimenticola sp.; assembly: GCA_040505915.1. Lineage (GTDB taxonomy): Bacteria > Pseudomonadota > Gammaproteobacteria > Chromatiales > Chromatiaceae > Vondammii. Next base: position 4,871 of record JBEVXV010000431.1, read on the forward strand.
CAAAATGGGTCAAAGGTCGTTACTCAATCCAGGCTCACAGAGAGTGGACGTAGTCAGTTACCTTATCGATGTCCGATTCGGTAAGGATCTTGTGCTTACCAAAGGGAGGCATAGAAGAGTCACGGTTGATCGATGTTGCATCCCATATCTGAGCGCGTAACCTAGCCTTATCAGGATAACGAGCCTTCATACCGATCAGCGGCGGAGCGACGTTGCCAGGTTGTGGAACACCCGGGATCATATGGCACGTCATGCAGTTGCCCTTCGTACGATGGAGTGCGATTTTCTTGCCTTCTTCTACACTTGAACCGGCGGCTAGGGCACTTGAGCCTATCGTCACACCACCAATCAAAACAGCCAATGCACTGGTCGCAAGAACCAGTTGTCTGCCAATGTTTATCATCATCTTCCTCCTTAGGTCGGATGGTGAGGGGGTTGCAGGGAGTCTTCGGTAACCGTATCCGTCATAGGGACGAGCAACCAATAGAAACCTATTGTTCACCTCTTTGTCTGCCTCCAAAGAATCACCCGATGTGAATTTCTCCACTGTTGGCGATGCTAAGTACCAGATCTCTGGGCTGGCTATCATTATCCAAAGAGAATGGATAAGTTAAAATTGCGAGATACAGGAGAGGGGGTAAGGGTTTTCCACAGCGCACTAAAGAGCATGCGGTGGATTACCCCGATATATAAGAATATCAATATGTTATGTAGTTTTAAAATAGGGTTTATTCAAGCCTTCAGTGCTGCTCCAGGGTAAGCATCATGCGCATTAGATCGGAGAGCGTCGATGCCTCCATCTTCTCCATCACCTTGGCACGATGCGCCTCAACGGTGGATTGACTGACATTGAGGTCAGCGGCAATTATCTTATTGCGTTTGCCGACAACAACCAGCTCCATCACTTCTCGTTCACGCGGTGTCAACCTATCCAGCCTGCGCTGTATATCTGCCAGTCGCGATGCCTCTCCCCGCTGTTCGTCATCTTTCTCAAGTGCTCGATGCACGCTATCAAGCAACGACTGATCGTTGAACGGCTTCTCGACAAAATCGACCGCACCTGACTGAACGGCCCTGACCGCCATCGGTACATCACCGTGACCGGTGATAATTATAATGGGAGGATGCATGGTCTCTGATTTCAGGTAGCCCTGCAGATCAAGACCACTCATACCCGGCATACGCACATCCAGCACCAGGCAGCCGGGGCGGCTGGCATCAAATTGGTTGAGATAGGCCTGGGCCGATTCAAAAACCTCCACATTAAGGCCGACGGACTCCATCAGTAACTGCAGGGCATCCCGCACCTCCAGATCATCATCGACAATAAAAACTGTTGTCTCTTGGGTCATATTATTTCTCTATAGCGCTCTGATTAAGAGGGGGTGCAATCGGTAGATTAAAGTTGAATACAGCGCCTTTGTTCGACTCCCTGCCAATATAGATTCTTCCTTTGTGTGCCTCAATAATACCCTGACTGATAGAGAGGCCCAACCCCATACCGTCAGGCTTGGTGGTAATAAACGGGTTAAACAACTGATCTACCACCGCCTCATCAACGCCTGGGCCATTGTCTGCCACGGTCACTGTTACCATATTCGGGTGAGTCAATGCGGTACTGATGGTAAGCGCCGGCTCGCCAACTGAGGCGTCACTCATCGCCTCAATGGCATTTCTGGCCAAGTTAAGTATCACCTGATCTATCTGCACATGCTGGGCCATTATACTGCCAATATCAGGATTGAGGTCGAGTACCACCTTAACATCGGCCTGCCTGATCTCAGGTCGTAATAGTAAAATCACACCATTGATCACTTCATTGAGGTTGATCAAGCTCAGATCCGGTTGCTCTTTTCGAACAAACTGACGCAACTTTGAGATGATCTCACCCGCCCGCTCCGCTTGGGTGGCAATACGCTCGATCACGTCCGCCACCCGCTCCCTCTGCTCCGGGCTTCCCTCCAGCATACGTACACAGGCGTGGGCATTGGTAGCTATGGCGGTCAGGGGCTGGTTGATCTCGTGAGCCATTCCCGATGCCATCTCTCCCATGGTATTCAATCTCGCAACATGGGCAAGATCTCTCTGATGCTTCTGCTTCACCTCCTCCGCCTGCTTACGTTCACTGATATCACGAAACACCACAACACTACCGATGGTCTGCCCCTGATTGTCTCTTATCGCCGTACTCGAGTACTCCACCGGTATACTACGCCCGTCCTTGCTCCAGAAGACATCGTCACTAACAAAGCGGGTGATACTGTCCCGCGATGTGGCATAGACCGGACACTCCGTTGCCGAATGAACGGTGCCATCGGCGCGTGTATGGTGCAATATGGCATGCTGATTTTTACCAATCAGCTCATCATCCTTCCAGCCGACAATATCTTCTGCCGCTTTGTTGAAGAAAGTGGCATTACCCTCTAGATCAACCCCGTAGATACCATCCACCACAGAGTTAAGAATCAGCTCATACTGATGTTCAAGATACTGCTTAGCTCTCTTCAGTTGCTGATTCAGACGCAGCACCCATGATGTCATAAAAGCCATTGATAGGAGAAAAGTGAGACCGACCAGCACCCAATACCAATATTTTCGAATCGCATCCATCAAAGTAAAGCGACCAAGAGACTGGTAAGGAGGCAGGTGTAGCTCGGTAAAAAGCTCATGCACCTGCTGATAATCAAGTGGTATGGTCCAATCTGAATAGCCGCCCGCTTTAGCTGCTGCATGGGCCTTGGGCATATTCAGCAGCGCTACCACTACCTGCTGTGCCAATGTATCAGATGTATGCTGAACCTTACTGAACGGCCACTCGGGATAGAGCCGGGTGCTATGAGCAAGAAGAAACTCGACATGAGAGCGCGGGTTGATGATTTTAAAATCACTCATTTTGATAACCCCTGCTTTCGTCATACGTTCAAGTATGCCGGTACGAACAGTGCCCACGTCCACTTTAGCCGATTTTACCGCCATCACTACTTTGTCATGAGTGCCACCAAAAGAGAGGTGAGAGAGGTCTCTATAGGGATCCAACCCTTCTGACTTAAGTTCCCTCCATGCCATTTGAAAACCGCCCAGAGAGGTCTCATCAACAGCCATCAGACGTTTACCCTGCAGATCGGCAAGCCGGTTAATCCTCTTCCGGTCACTGCGGGTAAAGATCACTCCCCCAAACATTTTACGCGCTACCCCCCCCACCAGATTATTGAGCGTAACAATACGAGAGATCCTATAACGCACCTCCAAGTTCACATAGATTCCCGGATTGACCAGGACAAAATCGACCTGTCCATATTGAACGGCAGAATCGACCTCATCGAAATCGAGAGGCACGACCTCAAAACGGTGCAGTGGAACGGAAGCACTCAGATAATCAGCAGTGGGAGACCACATCTTGTAGGTGGTCTCATTACCACGGTGACTCAATACGCCGATGCGGATCACTGAATCTTCGGCCCAGAGTGCGTTCGAAAGAGAGAGAGAAAGAAGCAGCCAGAGAAATACTTTAAGTCGCATAACAGCCCATCACAGGTAAAAAATCAGCCTACGGAATTATTTACGAGCTGACAAGCTGGAAAAAAATATTTTACGTACCATACTTACATGAGTAGTTATGAAGAAACCCCTAAAAACCTAGGGCAGTTTGATTGTTTTTTTACCATCAGATTCATACCTTGGGAATCTCTATTTATGGCGAATTATCAACATATACTATTAGCAATCGACTTTTCCGACGAGAGCGGAGCCGTTATCGACAAGGCACTGGAGCTACGACAGCAGAATGGAGCAAAGCTAAGCCTGATTCATGTCGTCGAATATAGCGGTGCCATGTACACAGGAGAGATCCCGATACCAGAGGATATCGACCTGGATCAGCGAATGGCGGAGCATGCAGAGAGTAAACTTGACAAGCTGATAGAAGAGTACAGCCTGACAGACTCTGGGCATTTCGTTGAGATAGGCACACCAAAGCGTGAAATTGTGCGTACTGCAGAGGCTGAGGGTGTTGATCTGATCATCATCGGCAGTCACGGACGGCACGGCCTGCAACTACTGCTGGGTTCCACCGCCAACGGTGTGCTCCATCAGACCGCTTGCGATGTGCTTGCAGTGAGAGTCGGGCAAAGCTAAACCCCACCTGATAAATGCTACTAATTGATAGTGAGGCGACTCTCCAGGCAGGGGGAGTGCAGCCAAGCCTAAAATGGCCGGTTCATAGTGCTAGAAAATTATTTTGTAACTGTTCAGTAGAAGCCTGTCCGAGAATAGGCACCGTAGCGAGGGAAGTCCATTTTGAGTCATTTTTTCGGTCATTTGAGGCGAATAGTTACTCTTATTCAACGAAAATGAGCGGGAAAAAGGGCCGAAATGGGCTTTCCGCAGTAGGTTCCTCTATTCTCGGACAGGCTCCTAGGGGTGGGAGTCGATGACCCCTGGTAAAAATAACCCAAAAACAGGGTTAGCTGAATAGTTACGTTATTTTTAAGGTATTGACAGCTATCGCTGCAGCTAAATAACCACCACTAGTCAGGAATTATATTCAACTTCTATACGTCAAAACGCATTAGCATATTAATATATTATTCAGGTGCGTTATTTGTTATATTTATCAGCTCATTCAGAATGGCTGAAATGAGGCTCCGAAACGGTTGGAGCCAAGTCATCGATGGTTCTTGACTATGTTTGAAAAAGACCCCCGTACATTTGCCCCAGATTACAAGAATCTGTCGCCTGAACAGAAAGCGATGGTGAAACTTGAGATCACCCTCACCCGTTTTTTCAAGGATTTCAACGCCAGCGTCGGCCGTTGGGAGCGTATGATCTATCCCGCCATGCTGGTCTTCGCTCTGTTGGGACTCTCAGGGTTCTATCTCATCTACCATGTAACCAAAGATATGCGCAGTATGTCCCAGAGCTTTGATCCCGCCATGGAGACCAACATGGCGAACATGTCAAAGCATATCTCCGATCTGTCAAAAAATATCACCATCATGACCGAGCAACTCAGCCTTCTGGTGGGAAGCGTCCAACATATGGATCAGAACATCTCGCAGATGAATGGCACTATGGGTGAAATCAGCGTCTCCTTCAACAAGGTGAACGTAAGCATGGACATGCTTACCGGCGACATCAAAGGGATGCATGGTGACACCAGCCTGATGGCGGGTAACATCACCAACATGGACAGCTCAATAATGGCCGTCACCGGCAATATTATCGAGATGAATCAAGCGATACATGCAATGACCATAAACACGGGCCGCATGGGCCGTGATATGCATAAAATGAATCCTATGAACAGCATCATGCCCTGGTAATGCACATACCCAGCAAACACCTGCCATGGTGGCCGTTATCCGCTCAAGGAGACGGAAGCTAATAGCCGGGAACAGATTGAATAGTCGAGTTTTAAAATTGAAACATCTCAGTGCTCTCAGTTACGAGGGTATTTTTTTGCCCTAGTTCGGCAACGTCTTAAATGCCCCTACATAAATATGGATAATATCCCCCTTGACCGGGAGTGAAGTGATAGATAGTGTCGTGATGTGACTAATCGACAGACTGATGAGCTACCACAGGGCAAAATATGAGACCCGCATTTACTGGCATCCACCACACCGCCTTCGCCACTAATAATATCGAACTCACCGTCAAATTCTGGCGCGATCTATTGGGCATGCGCCTCGTTTACGCCTACGGCACCCCAGGCTATCGGCAATATTTCTTTCTGGTTTCAGGAGATAACCGGATCTCCTTCTTTGAGTGGGATAACGTTGAACCTGTCCGGCCTCGCCGCCATGGTGACCCGGTAAAGGGGCCGTTCATCTTTGACCATATCTCTATCGGAGTCTCCGGCAAAGAGGCACTGTGGGATATCATGGCCCGCCTGGATGCAGCTAACTTCCCCTGCTCTGATATCATCGACCACGGCTGCTTCCTGTCGATATACTCCTACGATCCCAACGGCATCCCTATTGAGTTCAGCTGTGACGTAGCCGGCCTCGATCTCTTCTGGTGCCCCGTCATGCGGGATCAGGCCAACACATCAAGCTTCCTGACCGAGCCCAATCCCGTCCCAGGTCAATGGCCGCAGCCGGAACCCGTGCCGGAGGAGGATCGGATTATTATCCCCGGAGAGGGCAAAGATAATTTCCCCGAAAACAGGGAGCACACAATAGATAGTGCCCGGCTAACAGCCCCTGAAGATAAATCTATGCGGGTTCGGGATGTGATGCATCAGGGGGTCTATACTGCGCGGGAGGATGATTTGATTAGTTCAGTGGCTGAAACCCTCTGCCGGAAAAAGATCAGTGGACTACCTGTAGTAGATAAAGATAACTATCTGGTGGGTGTTATTTCGGAGAAGGATATACTGAAAGCACTGCTACCCGGTTATACACAGTTTCTTGAAAACCCAATCAAAGCCCTCGACTTCCAGGCGATGGAGAGATCATATAGCGGTATATTACAAAGAAAGGTGGAGGATTTAATGTCCCGTACCGTTTACACGGTGTGTATTGATGAACCTGTTATGAAGGCTGCCGCACAGATGGATATCCACAGCTTTCGCCGTATTCCCGTAGTAGACCATGAGAGCCGACTAGCTGGAATTGTCAGCCTTAGCGACATCCATCAGGCAATTTTCGCACGGGAGTTAGCCGGGGGCTGATGGCATCGGGATTATCCACACCTGGGCGCCTGCCCCTTCGAGTTCCGGCCTGGACCGGAATAATGAGCTCAACAAGGGTTGTTTTGCTATAACTAATCACTATGCACTTGGGACGGAGTCAATTGCGGCAAGCAGTTGACCATTCTCCTACCCTCTTACCGCAATGCGCTGTATATATAGCGTCTATCCCACCCAAGCCCTGGCGTTGCGGAACAGCCGCAGCCAAGGTCCGTCTTCACCCCACTCATCGGGATGCCAGGAGTTCTGGACACTGCGTATCACCCGTTCCGGGTGAGGCATCATGATGGTGACACGGCCATCTTCACTGGTGAGACCGGTGATGCCCTCGGGGGAGCCGTTGGGGTTGGCCGGGTAGCTGGAGGTTATTGAGCCGCTGTTTTCGATGTAGCGCAAAGCCACCTGACCTTGCGCTGCCCCCAGATGTTGCTGATCACGGAACTCGGCACGCCCCTCTCCATGAGCCACTGCGATAGGTAACCTTGAGCCTGCCATCCCCTGCAACATAATCGATGAGGTCTCTTGTACCTCAACAGTGGCAAAGCGCGCCTCGAACTGTTCTGAGCGGTTACGCACAAAGTGGGGCCAGCTCTCTGCCCCTGGTATCAGCTCATGTAGATTGGAGAGCATCTGACAGCCGTTGCAGACACCCAGTGAAAAACTCTCCTGACGCTGGAAGAACGTCGCAAACTGATCACGCGCCAGGGAGTTGAAGAGAATCGACTTGGCCCAACCCTCACCGGCACCGAGCACGTCACCGTAGGAGAAGCCACCACAGGCGACCATCCCTTTGAAACGATCCAGCGATACCCGACCACTGAGGATGTCGGACATATGCACATCGATGCTGTCGAAACCGGCACGGTGGAAGGCGTTGGCCATCTCTATCTGACCATTCACCCCCTGCTCACGCAGCACCGCCACCTTAGGGCGAACACCCGTATTGATCATCGGTGCGGCAAGATCCTCTTCAGGATCAAAGGTCATGGTGACCTGTATACCGGGGTCGCTGGCATCGGCGATGCGTTGGAACTCCTCAGTGGCACACTCGGGGTTATCGCGTAACGCCTGCATCTCTCGGGTAGTCTCAGACCACACCTGCTGCAACTCAATCCGAGAGATATCGAGCAGTGGACTACCGCCACGACTAATGCTGATCCGATCACTGCTGCTGAGGGTGCCAATAAGGTGGCTGTAGTGTCCCAAACCGGCATCGTGGAGAGACTTGAGCACCGCATCGGTATCGCAGTGGCGCACCTGGATCACTGCTCCCAACTCCTCACTGAAGAGCGCGGCAAAGTCATCATCACCCAAAGCATCAAGCTCAACAGAGAGACCACTGTGACCGGCAAACGCCATCTCACACAGGGTAGTAAAGAGCCCACCATCGGAGCGATCATGGTAGGCCAATAACAGACCATCACGATTCAACTCTTGAATAGTAGAGAAGAAGTGTTTCAACACTTCAGCATCGTTAAGGTCGGCACCCTCACAGCCCAGCTGCTCGTAGACCTGAGCCAGAGCTGAGGCACCGAGGCGGTTCGCCCCTTTACCCAGGTCGATAAGGATCAGATCTGTATCGCCCTGGTCACAACGCAACTGGGGTGTCAGGGTGCGGCGCACATCACTCACTGGAGCAAAGCCGGTGATAATCAGTGACAGGGGGGCAGCCATCGCTCGCGCTTCACCGTTCTGCTCCCACACCGTTTTCATCGACATGGAGTCTTTGCCCACGGGGATGGCGATACCCAAGGCGGGGCAGAGCTCCATACCCACGGCGTGGACGGTCTGATAAAGATGGGCATCCTCACCGCTATGACCGGCGGCGGCCATCCAGTTGGCCGAGAGTTTGATATCGCCGATCTTGTCGATAGCCGTTGCTGCCAGATTGGTGACCGCCTCACCTACCGCCATGCGACCAGATGCAGGGGCGTTGATCAGAGCCAATGGGGTACGCTCACCCATCGCCATCGCCTCACCAGTATGGCCGCTGTAGTCGGAAAGTGTTACCGCCAGATCCGCCACCGGCACCTGCCAGGGGCCAACCATCTGATCACGGGCGACCTGGCCGGTGATAGAGCGGTCACCGATGGTGATCAGAAAGGTTTTATTAGCCACCGTCGGCAAGCGCAGCACTCGCAGGGCGGCCTCCTTCAAGTCGATACCGGAGAAGTCGAGATCAGGCTTATGGAAAGAGTGACTCTGGGCATCGCGCAACATCTTCGGCGGTTTGCCAAAGAGTAGCGACATCGGCATATCAATAGGGTTGTTCTCAAAGTGAGCATCGCCCAACAGCAGGTGCTCCTCGTCAACGGCCTCACCCACCACCGCATAGGGGCAACGTTCACGCTCACAGATCGCTTCGAACTCTGCCAACTGATCGACGGCAATGGCGAGAACATAACGCTCCTGGGATTCGTTGCACCAGATCTCCATGGGGGTCATGCCCGGTTCATCATTGGGTACAGTGCGCAGTTCAAATCGCCCACCTCGACCGGCATCGTGTACCAGCTCCGGCAGCGCATTGGAGAGGCCACCCGCACCGACATCGTGGATAAAGATCACGGGGTTCTGTTCACCCCGGGTCGAGCAGCAGTCAATAACCTCCTGACAGCGCCGCTCCATCTCTGGGTTGGAGCGCTGTACTGAGGCAAAATCAAGATCTTCTGCCGAACTGCCGCTGTCCATGGAGGAGGCAGCCCCCCCCCCCAGGCCGATCAGCATGGCGGGGCCACCCAGTACCACCAAGGGGGAACCGGCGGGAAAGGGCTTCTTCTCGATATGCTCCTCGCGGATATTACCGAGACCACCAGCCAACATGATGGGCTTGTGGTAACCACGCAGCTCTAAACCACCAGCAGAGGCAACCTCCTGTTCGAAGGTGCGGAAGTAGCCACAAAGATTGGGGCGACCAAATTCGTTATTGAAGGAGGCGCCACCAATAGGCCCCTCCAGCATGATATCCAGTGCAGATACGATACGATCGGGTTTACCATAGTCCCGCTCCCAGGGCTGCTCTGCCTTGGGAATTCTCAGGTCGGAGACAGAAAAACCTGTGAGCCCGGCCTTTGGTTTGGAGCCCTTGCCCGTGGCACCCTCATCGCGGATCTCACCACCGGAACCGGTGGCTGCACCAGGTTCGGGAGAGATCGCTGTCGGATGGTTGTGAGTCTCCACCTTCATCAGAATATGGATCGCCTCGGCCTTGTAACCGTAGCTTTGACTGTCAGGATCGGGGACAAAACGATGCCCCTGATGGCCCGCCATCACCGCCGCATTATCCGAGTAGGCGGAGAGAACACCCTCCGGGGAGTGCTCGGTGGTGTTACGGATCATGGCAAAGAGTGATTTTGGCTGAACTTCACCGTCGATAATCCAGTCAGCGTTGAAGATCTTGTGACGACAGTGCTCAGAGTTGGCCTGGGCAAACATCATCAGCTCCACATCCGTGGGGTTACGAGCCAGTCCCTGAAAGCTCTCTACCAAGTAGTCGATCTCACCATCGGAGAGGGCCAGCCCCAGTTCACGATTGGCCACAGCAAGGGCGTCATGGCCAGCGGAGACCACATCAACACGACTAAGGGGTTTGGGCTGGGCATGATTAAAGAGAGCGGAAGCCTCTTCCATCATCGAAAATACCGCTTCGGTCATGCGGTCATGAAGCAGCGCGGACGCTGCTGCCAGCTCCGCCTCAGCCAAGTCACCCGCTTCAGTTGTCAGATAGTACGCAATGCCACGCTCCAGTCGGCTCAACTGACTAAGACCACAGTTATGGGCGATATCTGTCGCCTTAGTGGACCAGGGCGAGAGTGTGCCGGGGCGTGGCACTACCAGCAACAAAGTACCTTGCGGCTTATGTTCCTGTAGGTGTGGCCCGTAACGCAGCAGCCGGTCAAGCACCGCCTGCTCCTTGTCGTTCAGCGGCTCATCCAGATCGGCAAAGTGGGTGAACTCAGCATAGAGTGAAACGGGATGACCGACAGCATCAGCCAGACGTTGCTGTAGCTTACTGAGACGGAATTCAGAGAGGGCCGGGGCGCCACGAAGAATGAGCATTGCGTACCTTGTAAAAGCGGTGTCTTGAGAAGCCGACAATAATACTCCATCACGCCAGCAAATGCCGCAACTAGCCCAACTTGCCTTCTACACCGCCGCCTCTTCAGCGGCAGAAGCGATCTCCATCATACTGCACTTATTGACTCACAGCCCCCCCCAATCTACTTATTGAGTGGCGGGTGTTCTGATTGTTCCCTTTCATTAGTATCCATGATGCTGGGCAGGTATGGATGAGGCATCCAGTGCTGCGTCAAATTGTAGTGCAATATCTTGAAGGACTATAAGCTTACGGCGTTATACGGATGCGGATATCATTAACCATGTGATTGTTATGCGGTTAGAGAAGCAGTAACATCAAGAATTAAACTTGTCAAAAGAGGTAGTTGGGGGTAGATTATGCAGAAAGCATATGACTGCTAGTTATACCTCAAAAGAGAAGCATCGATGGAGAAAATAGACTTTAAAAAAGAACTCAAGCATCTTTACAGGTCATCAGCTAAGAAAGTAGATGTTGTCGAGGTACCAGAAATGAACTACCTCATGATTGATGGTGAAGGTGATCCAAATTCATCTCAATCATTTCAAGATGCCATAGATGCTCTATATCCTCTTTCATATGCGTTGAAATTCATGATTAAAAGGGGAGAAATAGGAATAGATTATGGGGTGTTGCCGTTAGAAGGATTGTGGTGGGCAGAAGATATGTCGTCATTTAGTGTAGAAAACAAAGACGGTTGGAAATGGACGCTTATGATAATGCAGCCATACCTCGTAACAAGAGAAATGGTTCAAGAAGCAATAGAGCAGGTAAGAATAAAGAAAAACCCCGTATCGTTGCCATTAGTAAGGTTTGAGTCATTTAAAGAAGGAGCAGTTGCACAAATAATGCATGTAGGCCCATTTTCAGAAGAAGGCCCAACTGTAGATAAAGTACATTCATTTATTGAAAAAAGCGGATGCCAAAGAAGTGGAAAACACCACGAGATTTATTTGAGTGATATTCGGCGTGCGGCTCCAGAGAAGTGGAAAACCATTATTCGACAACCAATGTCATGAAAAGGTATAACAATCACTTGTACTCGGACAAAATAAAGCTACATCACTTCGCTTCTCCGCTTTATTTTCCCGGTGAAGTGAGGCGTTAT